>CACGAB010000005.1 GCA_902570915.1 uncultured Pelagibacteraceae bacterium
TTTCCTCAATTAATTTTTGATGTCTTCTTTGAACAGAACAATCTCTCTCATGCAAATGAATTGTTCTATTTTTTCCAGCTAATATCTGCACCTCAATATGCCTAGGATTTTGAAAAAACTTTTCTATGTAGACCTCTTCGTTACCAAAATATTTTTTTGCTTCTGATCTAGCAGTTGCAAACAATAAATCAAAATCTTTCTCATGATGGACTATTTTCATTCCTTTTCCACCCCCACCACCAGAAGCTTTGATTAAAACTGGAAACCCAATTTTTTTAGAGAGTTCTTTTGCCTCAACTACATTCTTAACTCCACCCTCTGATCCTTCAATAACTGGTAGACCATTTTCTTTTGCAATTTTTTTAGCTTGAATTTTGTCGCCCATCATTTCTATATGCTTAGATGATGCACCAATAAATTTTATTTTATTTTCTTCCAACATTCTCGCAAAATTTGCATTTTCTGATAAAAAACCATAGCCTGGATGGACAGCTTCAGCCCCTGTAAGATCTATAGCAGACAACAAAGCCGGTATATTCAAATAACTACTAGTAGGTTGATGTGAGCCAATGCAAACACTCTCATCAGCTAATTTTACATGCATGCTATTTCTGTCAACATCTGAGTGAACAGCAACAGTAGAAATTCCCCATTCTTTACATGCTCTTATTACTCTAACTGCAATTTCTCCGCGATTTGCGATTAGGATTTTTTTAAACATTATTCTAGTATGATTAAGACTTGGCCAAATTCAACAGGTTGTCCATCATTCACCAAAACTTTTTTTACAACGCCAGCTGAAGTTGAAGGAACATGATTCATTGTTTTCATAGCTTCAACAATCATAACTGTATCACCTTTTTTAATTTTTTTTCCTACTTCAACAAACTTTTTTGCCCCAGGTTCTGGTGCATGATATGCAGTTCCAATTATTGGAGACTTAATTTCTATTCCAGGAATAATATCATCTGAAATATTTGCATCTGAACTTGGTGAAGAAACAAGGTTTGGATTTGGATAAGATTGACTGTTTACTGATATACTATTTTTTGAAACTTTAATTTTTGTATCCTTAACTGTGTATTCTAATTCAGTGAGTTTAAATTCATCTAAATATTCAGTTAATTCTTTTATTATTTTTTTATCAATTTTCATTTTTCATGAGCTTTTGCATAGAAATTATGGCTAAAATATAACCATCTATACCCAGTCCAAAAATTCCACCTGTAACTATATCACTTATAAGGGATTTTTGTCTAAATTCTTCTCTCTTATATATATTTGATATATGTAATTCTATAATAGGTTTTTTGAATATATCCAAAGCATCTCTTATAGCAACTGATGTATGTGTGAAAGCAGCAGCATTAATTATAATTCCATCAAATTTTTTTCTGGACTCTTGAATTATATTCACCAATTCTCCTTCAATATTAGATTGTGCAAATTCTATTTTTAGACCTAATTCATTTGATTTTTTAGCACAGATTTCTTTTAATTCTTTAAGAGTAACTGAGCCATATTGTGATTGTTCTCTTTCACCTAATAGATTAAGATTTGGACCATTAATAATAATTATTTTATTATTCATTCAGCTTTTATATACGATGAAAAAAATAAAAAAAATAAAAATTAGATTAAATGGTAAATTTAAATTTGTAAAAAACGATACTAATTTATCTGATCTTTTAAAAACTTTAAAAATACCATTAAAAAAAGTAGCAATTGAGTTTAATCAGGAAATATTAGATAAAAAAAAACTAAATAAACAAATTTTAAAAAATAATGATAAAATAGAAATAGTTCACTTCATTGGAGGCGGTTAGTTTGAAAAAAGATAAATTTGTAATTGCTGGAAGAAATTTTAAATCCCGTTTGATTGTTGGGACAGGAAAATATAAAAGCATGTCACAATGTGCTAAAGCAGTAAAGTTATCAGGTGCAAGTATAGTAACTGTAGCTGTAAGGAGAGTTAATATAACTGACAAAAAAAAAGCTCTTTTAATGGATTACATTGATCCAAAGAAAATTACTTATTTGCCAAACACTGCAGGATGTTTCAACTCAAAAGATGCTTTGAGAACACTAAGATTAGCAAGAGAGATTGGAGGATGGAAATTAGTAAAACTAGAAGTTTTGGGTGATAAGAAAAATTTATTTCCAGAGATGATTGAAACGCTGAAATCAACTGAGGTTTTGTCTAGAGAGGGATTTAAAGTTATGGTTTATTGCAACGATGATCCTTTAATGGCTAAGAGATTAGAAAACGCTGGAGCATGTGCAATTATGCCTTTAGCTGCTCCAATTGGTTCAGGTCTTGGTATACAAAATCAAACAAATATTAAAATAATTAGAAAACAAACAAAATTGCCTTTAATTATTGATGCTGGTCTTGGTCAAGCGTCAGATGCAACGATTGCAATGGAGCTTGGGTGTGATGGTGTTTTAGTTAATACTGCAATAGCAAAAGCTACGAAACCTTTTGATATGGCTCTTGCATTTAAGAATGCCGTAATAGCAGGAAGACAATCTTATCTTTCTGGTAGGATTCAAAAAAATTTGATGGGTAGTGCCTCATCTCCATCAAGAGGAATTATTTAGCTTTTTTATAAAATCTTTTTTTTTTAAATATTTTTTTTTTATATTTTTTTCTATTTTTAAGTTGAATGATATTCTCATTTAATTTTGTTGTATCAAGGTCTTTTAATTTTTCATAGTGTTCTATCAATTCAATCGTTTTTTTTGATTTATTTTTAAAATCAATTATATACTCAGGAATAATCAAATTATTATCGGTGATTATATCTATTTTCATTTTATTCTTTTTTTCAAAATATTTTAAGTCTTCAATAAAATTTACTTTTAAAAAATTAGAAATTTTTTCACAAACTTTTAAAGTTACATATTTTGCTTTATTTAGAACAGTGTTCAACTCCACTAATTTTAAAATTTTTAAAGCGAAGGACTCATCAGTAAGATTTATTTTCCATTTGACTGCACTCTCTCTTAGTCTTTGTCTAGACATTTCTAATAACCCAAAGTTACTTATTCTTCCTATTTGAATTTTAGCTCTATCAGCTCTACATTTTTCTTTTAGTCTTCTCTCGACTAGTTTTCTGTTTCCATAACTAAGCATATCTATAAAATCGATAATGATTAATCCTGACAAATCTCTAATTTTGATTTGTCTAGCGATCTCATCTGCAGCCTCTAAGTTGGTATCTAAAGCAGTGCTTTCAACATTTTTTTGTCTTATTGAACTTCCAGAATTTATATCGATTGATACTAATGCCTCGGTTGGATTCACTACTAAGTATCCTCCAGATTTTAACTTTATTTCTGTTTCAAATATTTGATTAAGTTTTTGTTCAATACCTTCCTCAATAAATAAAGGATTTTTACCTCTATATTTTTTTATTTTTTTTAAATGTGAAGGCATCATCATTTTCATAAAATTTTGAGCCTTTTTGTATCCTTCATTTCCCTCGATAAATATAGTTTTTGTATTCTCATCATACATGTCTCTAAGCGTTCTTTTTATAATCTCACTTTCTTGATGAATAAGAGATGGAGCAATAGAATTTATTGCGTTATCTTTTATTTGATTCCAAGTATTAATTAATGTTGCCAAATCGTGATTAATCTCATTTTTTGTTTTGTTACTACCAGCTGTTCTGACAATTAAACCCATCTCTTTTGGTATCTCAATTTCATTAAGTATTGATCTAATTTTTTTTCTATCAGCTGGGTTAAATATCTTTCTTGAAATTCCTCCACCTTTTGGAGTATTGGGCATTAATACAATATATTTACCAGCAATTGAAATAAAAGTACTTAGTGCAGCTCCTTTTTGACCTCGCTCATCTTTAATTACCTGGACAAGGATTACTTGATTTGGCTTGATAACCTCTTGAATTTTGTATCTTTTAAATTTAATTTTATTATCATTTCTTTTCTCTTTTGAATTGTCATGATTTTCTTTTTCTTCTTGATTTTTAACTTCTATTGGATCCTCTAACTCTAAGTTACCTTCTGCTATGCGTTTTTCTTCTTTCTCCTCGACTTTTTTAGATAATTCTTCGCGAGCCTTTTCTTCCTCTAATTTTATTAATTCTAGATCACTCCTTGGAATTTGATAATAATCTGACTGAATATCGTTGAAAGAGAGAAAACCATGTCTTTCTCTTCCAAAATCTACAAAGGCTGCCTGCAAGGAAGGTTCAATTCTGCTAACTTTGCCAAGGTAAATATTATTTTTAATTAAATTATTCTTTAAACCTTCGTATTCGTAATCTTCAATACTATCATTTGATTTAAGTACAACTCTTGTTTCATTCGGATGCGATGCATCAATGTATAAATTTTTGTCCATAATTTTGTTTGTGATTTATTAATTAAGTAACTCATAGTAAATTTTGTGTATTCTTTATGCCATATCTTTAACAAATTCCTGAGTATAATGGAATTAAAATGAGTCAATATTTAAAAAAAATATTTATTGGTATTATTGGAATTTTATTAATTTCCTTTATTTCGATTATGGGGATTTTATGGAATTTTTCAAATGATATACCTGATTATAAGTTTTTAAAGAATTATAAACCGCCAGTATCAAGCAAGGTTTACTCAGGCAATGGTGAATTAGTCTCAGATTTCTCAAAAGAAAAAAGAATATTTATTCCGTACAGTTCGATTCCAAATAATGTTATTAATGCTTTTTTATCTGCTGAAGATAAAAACTTTTTTTCACACCCAGGTGTTGATGCAAAAGGCATTCTTAGAGCTGTAATCAATAATATTAGCAATATATTGACCTCAAAAAGACTAGAGGGTGCATCAACAATTACACAACAAGTAGCAAAAAATTTCTTATTAACAAATGAAGTTAGCATAAATAGAAAAATAAAAGAGGCGATCCTTGCTTTTAGAATTGAAAGAGCACTCTCCAAGGAAAGAATATTAGAATTATACTTAAATCAAATTTATTTAGGCAGTGGAGCATATGGAGTAGCAGCTGCTAGCCTTGAGTATTTTGATAAATCAATTAAAGAACTGAATTATATTGAAGCCGCTATGCTTGCAGCGTTACCAAAAGCACCGAGTAAATACAATCCTTATCGAAATTCTGATTTAGCAAAATTTAGAAGAGACTTGGTATTGAAAAATTTATTAGAAAACAACTTTATTAACCAAACGCAATATGAAAATTTTAAATCAAGAAAAATTCAATTAAAAAAAGCAAAAAAAATTTTTTTAGAAGATGCTCAATATTATATTGAGGATGTGAGAAAAAATGTGATTGAATCGCTTACCTATGAAAAAGTTTATAAGCAAGGATTTAACATAAATACTCCTATTAATTTAGAATTACAAAGAATTGCAACAGAGTCCTTGAGAGATGGATTAATTGAATATGATAAGAGAAAGGGCTGGAGGGGGCCGATTAAAAATGTAAAATTTGACAAAAATTGGTATAAAAATTTAGAGGAATATGGGCTTGAAAAATCAATTAATTGGAAAATTGCTATAGTAAAAAAAGTAGATAAGTTTTCTGTAATAATAGAAACTAAAGATAAGTTAGAGGGTGTAATTAAATATAGTGATATTACTTGGACAAAAAAAGAGTTAGATGATTTATTAAAAGTTGGAGATATCATTTATGTTAAACAAACTTCAGAAAATAATTATAGTTTAAAACAAATCCCGAAAATCAATGGAGGAATAGTAGTAATGGATCCTTTTACCGGAAGAGTAATGGCTATTTCAGGAGGTTTTAGTTTTAAAAAAAGTGAGTTTAATAGAGCCTCTCAGGCGCTAAGACAACCAGGATCTGCTTTTAAACCATTTGTTTATGCACTAGCATTAGAGAATGATTATACCCCTTCATCTTTAGTTTTAGACGCACCTTTAGTTTTAGATCAAGGGTCTGATTTAAAAATGTGGAAACCAGAGAATTATGGAAAAAAATTTTATGGACCTTCAACATTAAGAGTAGGATTAGAGAAGTCTAGAAATTTGATGACTGTAAGAATAGCTCAAAAATTAGGTGTGAAAAACTTAGCTAAATTTTCAAAAGATCTTGGTATTTATGAAGATCCAAATGAATTATTATCCATCTCACTTGGTTCTAATGAGACAACTCTTTTAAAATTAACATCAGCTTATTCAGCTTTTATAAATGGAGGCAAGTTAGTCACGCCAATTCTTATTGATCGGATACAAGATAGTGAGGGAAATACAATATTAAACAATGATAAACGGACTTGTAGTAACTGTAATATGATTTCATTCACTGGTAATGATTACCCAAAAATTAAAGATACTTATAAGCAGGTTTTTTCTCCTCAGACAGCCTATCAAATTACATCTTTACTGGAAGGAGTGATTAAAAGAGGAACGGGAAAAAAATTAAGAGATTTAAATTTGAATTTGGCAGGCAAAACAGGAACCACAAATGAGAATACTGACACATGGTTTATAGGCTTCACCTCAAATTATGTGATAGGTGTTTATGTTGGGATGGATAATCCAGAACCTTTGGGTAAATTTGAGACTGGCTCAAAAACAGCTTTACCAATATTTAAAAAATTTGTCCAATCAGCGGTACGAAAATCTGATGCAAGACCATTCAAAGTATCAAAAGGTATAACTATGATGGTTATTGATCCATCTACAGGCCAAAAGGCTAAATTTACATCAAAGAATACAATTTTAGAGGCTTATAAAAGCAAGAATGTTGTAGATGGTAAAATATTGTATTCAAATAATAATAGATTAGACACTAATAATATATTAAGGTTTTACTAATGGAGTCTAAATATTTTGATTTAAAAAAAGATATTGAAAAAATAAATCAAAGAGTAAAGGAGTATCTTTGAAAAGAATGATATTTATATAAAATTAAAAGATCATAACAAAAAACTTCTTGATGCAAATTTTTGGAAAGATAAATCTAATTCCCAAAGAATTATTAAAGAAAAAAAATTATACGAAGACTTGGTAAATTCTTATGAAAAATCAATTAAAGACTTAAATGATTTTGATGAATTAAGTAAAATAGCATTAGAAGAGAAAAATATTACTGTTCAAAATGAATTATTAAAAAATATTAAAGATTTAAGAGAATTGGTAAAAAAAAATGAGATTAAATGTTTTTTATCTAATGAAGCAGATGCACTTGACTGTTACATAGAAATTCATGCAGGTGCAGGAGGAACCGAAAGTCAAGACTGGGCAGAGATGTTAAGAAGAATGTATTTAAAATGGTCTGTTCAAAAAAAATTTAAATCAAATTTGATTAGTGAACACAAAGGTGATGAGGCGGGAATAAAATCATCTACAATTTGTATCGAGGGTGATTATGCTTTTGGTTGGCTTAAAAAAGAGTCAGGAATACATAGGTTAGTTAGAATTTCACCATTTGACTCTGGCGCAAGGAGACACACAAGTTTTGCTAGTATCTGGGTTTATCCTGTTGTAGATGAAAACATTAATATTGAAATATTAGATAAAGATTTGAGAATTGATACTTATCGCTCTAGCGGGGCAGGAGGACAGCATGTAAATACTACTGATAGCGCGGTTAGGATTACTCATTTACCCACAAAAATTGTTGTTCAGTGCCAAAATGAAAGATCTCAACACAAAAATAAAGAGACCTGTCTTAATATGCTCAGGGCTAGACTCTATGATTTTGAAACTAAAAAAAAAGAAAAAGAAAATCAAAGTCACGAGTCCACAAAATCGGAAATAGGGTGGGGTCATCAAATTAGATCTTATGTTTTACAGCCATATAGACTTGTTAAAGATAATAGGTCAAATCATGAAAGTTCAGATCCAGACAAAGTGTTAGACGGAGATATAGATCAATTTTTAGAAAAATCGTTGTACCAAAACTAATGAAAGTATTTTTAAAAATCGTTTTGATATTTATTTTCACCGCATTGGTATTTGTAAGTTATTTTAGTTTAGTAGGTATCAAAACTAATAAGTTTAATACCCAAATAAAAAATAAATTAATAAATACGAATAAAGATTTTGATATTGAGTTAGATCAAGTAAATTTAAAACTTAATCCAGTTGAACTAAAATTAAATGTAAAAATATTAGGTTCAAACATTATATACAAGAGAAACGTTCTTGAAACGGAAAGTATCAAAACTGAAATATCAATAATCTCTTTTTTTAAAAATGAATTTTTAATTCAAAATCTTGACATTTCCACTAAGCCAGTTGATATAAAAGATTTGATTTCATTTACAAAAACTTTTTATTATTCTCCGGAATTGATAATCTTAGAAAAATTATCTTCAATAAAAGGTTTTTTAATTGCAGATATAAAAATTTATTTTGATGATAATGGCAATATAAAAGATAATTATTATGCCAAAGGATATATTAAAGATACAAAATTTAGTTCACTCAAAAATTTTGAGTTAGATAAATTAAATTTTATATTCAGAATTGAAAAACATAATTTTGAATTTAAAGATATTGAATTTTCATTAAATAATATTAATTTTAGATCAAAAAAAATTAATCTGAAAAAAATAGAACAGGGTTATTTATTAAAAGGTTTCTTAAATAATAAAAATGTAAAATTAGATAGAAAAAACCTGACTTTATTTAAAGAAAAGTTTTTACCGGATTTAATTATAGAAAGAATATCATTTAGCTCAAAAAATCAATTTTCATTTAATTTAGATAAAAATTTTAGAATAAAAAATGAGTATTTATCTTCTGATATAGATATTGAGGAATTTCAAATAATAAATAATTTCAAACTTAAAGATATTTTTCCAAAAATAAATAACAAAATTTTTATAAAAAATAACAATGTAAAAATTGAATATATTAAAAAGAACTTTATTATTGAAGGAAAAGGCGAAATTTATTTACAAAAAAATGAGGATTATATTGACTATAAAATTGAAAAAAAAGATCAACTAATAAATTTTAATGGTTTAGTTAAACTAAATAAAGATCCTTTTATTTTAAGTTTTTTAAACTTTAAAAAAGACCAAAACTTTGAAACAAAAATTAAATTTAGTGGATATAAAGATACTACAAAACAATTTTTTTTAAATTCAATAGGGCTTGATGAAAACGAAAATACTATTATAGCGAATGGCATTCAACTTTCTTCTAAATTGAAAATTAAAAGCGTTGATAGTATTAATGCTAATTATATAGATACTCAGAATCAAAAAAATATTTTTAATATAAAAAAAACTAACAAAAGATATATAGTCAAAGGTGATAGTTTCAATGGAGAATATCTAATTGAAAATATTTTATTCAGTGATAAAAAAAATAATTATTTTGATGAAGACTTTGAATTAATTTTAAATATAGAAAATATTAATTTAGATAGAGAGTTCAATTTAAAGAACTTAACTGGGAATTTAATATTCAAAAAAAAAAAATTAGTTGATGGAAGTCTTAAAGGAGATTTTCCTGGAGATAAAAAGATGAATTTTTCAGTTAGAACAATGGATTCAAAAATAATAACAACTTTATTTCTAGATTTTGCTGAACCAATTGTTAAAAAATATAAATTTATCAAAGGTTTCGATGGTGGAGTTTTAGATTTTTATAGTATTAAAGATGTAGAAAACTCTAATTCCACCTTAAAAATTTATAATTTTAAATTAAAAGAACTCCCAACTCTAACAAAACTACTTACACTGGCATCTCTTCAAGGTATCGCAGACATTCTGTCAGGTGAGGGAATAAGATTTGATGAGTTTGAAATGAAATTTGAAAATAAAAAAAAAATAATGAATATAAACGAAATTTTTGCAATTGGACCTGCAATATCAGTATTGATGAATGGATATGTTGAAAAAGACAAATTAATAAGTTTAAGAGGAACATTGGTTCCGGCAACAACAATAAACAAGGCCATAGGAACAATTCCAGTTTTAGGAAAAATATTAGTTGGTTCAAAAACTGGTGAGGGAGTTTTTGGAGTTAGTTTTAAGATTAAAGGCCCACCAAAAAAATTAGAAACGACTGTAAATCCAATCAAAACTCTCACACCTAGATTTATAACAAGAACTTTAGAAAAAATTAAAAAAAATTAGATTAATTGAATTTTAATATGCCTTTTTTTTCCTATTGAAAGCTTGAGATAATTATCATTAAAAATTTCATCTTTAATTGAAAACTTTTCATCTTCAATAATCTGATTATTTATTTTTACCGCTCTACCTCTGATTAGTCTTCTAACTTCACTTTTTGACTTTTCAAATTTCGCAAAAATGACCAAATCAATAATATTTATATCTTTCTTTAATATTTTTTTGTTTAAATCAATTGATGGAAGGTTTGAACCAGAGGAGTTCTCAGAAAATGTTTCTTTTGCAATTTTTTCTGCTTTAAATGCCTCTTTTTTTCCATGAAGCATTTCAGTTGTTTTATTAGCAAGTAAAATTTTTAGTTGATTAATATCTTTCTCATTTAGATCCTCAATTTCATCGATCATAATATCAGTAAAAAATTTTATAAATTTTTTAACATCTCTGTCATCTGTATTTCGCCAAAACTGCCAATAGTCGTAAGCTGATAAGATTCTCTTATCAAGCCAAATAGCTCCGTCAGCAGTTTTACCCATTTTGGCCCCACTTGCTAAAGTAATTAATGGAGTTGTTAAACCAAAAACTTCCTTGTTGTAATGTCTTTTTATTAAATCAACACCATTAATTATGTTTCCCCATTGGTCTGAACCACCTATCTGTAAAACGCAATTTTCATTTTTGTTTAATTCTAAAAAGTCATACGCTTGAAGTATCATATAATTAAATTCCATATAACTTAATGACTGTTCTCTTTCTAATCGTGTTTTAACACTTTCAAAAGTTAACATTTTATTTATGGTGAAGTGTTTTCCAATTGACCTTAAAAAAGAAATATAGTTAAGATTTTTTAACCACTTATAATTATCTACGAATATTGGTTTAGTCTTTTTATCTTTATTATCTAGAAACTTTTCTAAGATTCTTTTTATATTTTTTGAATTTTTAATAATTTCTTTTTCAGATAAAATTTTACGTGTTTTATCTTTTCCAGATGGATCACCGATTCTTGTTGTACCGCCTCCCAATAATACGATTGGTCTATGGCCATGTTTTTGAAGAAGTCTCAAGCACATTATTTGAAGTAAACTTCCAACATGAAGGCTTTTAGCAGTGCAATCGAAACCGATATATGCCGTGATTTTTTTTTTATTTAATAGTTCTGATAATCCACTTTCATTGGAGCATTGATAAAAAAATCCTCTATCTTTAAATTCTTTCAAAAATTTATTCATAAGTTTATAGTCTTACAATATACAAATTTTTTTTAAAAAAAAATAAGAATGGGCAAGATATATACAGCTTTAGGACTGATGAGCGGGACATCTATTGATGGAGTGGATGCATCTATAATAAAGTCTGATGGTAATAGGGAATATTCCCCTGTAATTGATAAGTATTTTGAGTATGGGGATAAAATAAGAAAAAGAATACTCAATTTAAGAGCAAAAATTTCAGCTCCAAATCATCTTATTGAATACGAAAATGAAATTAAGGATATTGAGAGAGAAATTACTTTATTTCATGCGAACGCTGTCAAAGAAATTTTAAACGACACTAAGATTGATTTAGATTTATTAGGTTTTCATGGACAGACAATATTTCATGATAGTAAAAAAAAAATTACTAAACAGTTGGGTGATGGCAAACTATTGTCTCAATTAATAAAAAAAAAGGTGGTATATGATTTTAGACAAAATGATTTAAAGAATGGAGGTCAAGGAGCTCCATTGACACCAATTTTTCACAATTTAATTGCCAACAAATATTTAAAAAAAGAATTAGATAAATCTTATTCTGTCAACATTATAAATATTGGAGGCGTTTCAAATCTTACTAAAACAGTTAAATGGGATAAATTAGATAAAAAAAAAGAATTTATAAAAGCCTGTGATATCGGCCCAGGAAATTGTCTAATTGATGAGTGGGTTCAAAAAAATTCAAAAAAAAGATATGACAATGATGGTACACTTGCAAGCATCGGCAATACTGACAGATTAATTCTAAATCAGGCGTTAGAAAATTTTAATATTGGTCCTCCTTATACAGAATCTTTAGATGTAAAAGATTTTGATATATCTTTTGTAAAAGGTCTATCTTTAGAAGATGGAGTATCAACACTAGCTGATTTTACATCATTACAAATTTCTAAAGCAGTTAATTTTTTTAAAGATCCTACTAAAAATTCAATTTTTTTGGTTTGTGGTGGGGGAAGAAAAAATAAATACTTAATGAACTCAATTTTAAAATCAGTAAATCTAATCCATGATTTGAATAAAACAAATTTTGTTCCAGTAGAAGATTATAGTCTAGATGGTGACTTTGTTGAGTCACAAGCTTTTGCTTATTTAGCTATTAGATCTATTCTAAGCTTACCAATATCTTTTCCTGATACTACGAGATGTAGAGAGTCAATTTCTGGAGGTGTAATAATTGAAAATTTTTAATATAAAGCAGTTTCTTTTTTTATATATTTATCTAAAACTCTCACTAAGTTTGTCTCATTTTTGGAGAAAAAATGATTTGCCTCTTGAACTGCTTGAAATTCAACTTTGATACCTTTTTGACTACTTAGTCTTTTGTTTAATTCATTAATATATTCAACTGGTACTAATTCATCCTTTTTTCCATAAACCATTAATCCAGATGTAGGACAAGGAGAAAGGAAAGAAAAATCATAAACATTTGGTTGAGGTGATATTGCTATAAATCTGTTTATTTCTGGTCTTCGCATTAAAAGCTGCATTGCAATCAATGAACCAAATGAAAAACCAGATACCCAACATTGTGAATTATCAAAATTTTCTCTTTCTAGCCAATCTAATGCAGCAGCTGCATCTGCAAGTTCTCCTTGTCCGTTGTCAAACTCTCCATCACTTTTTCCCACGCCTCTAAAGTTAACTCGGCAAACTGAAAAGTTATTATCCATAAAAGAGTGAAAAGTTTCTACAACAACTTTGTTATTCATTGTTCCTCCGTATTGAGGATGTGGTTGTAATATCAATGCTATCGGTGAAGTACTTTTTTTACTTTTAAAATATTTAGCTTCTAATCTTCCAGCTGGGCCAGGAATAAAAATTTCTAAAATTTTATTATCCATAATTGTTAATGATAACTATTCTCAAAAAAAAATAGACATATCATATGTACGTGACAAATTGATAGTTTTTTTTTAGGCTATATACTTGACTAAATTAGTCAGGTTTATATATATCCTTGCAATATAAGGACTTATGAGACTAACATCTAAAGGAAGATATGCGGTAATGGCTTTGGTTGATCTTGCAAGATTTAACAATATCAATCCAGTATCTCTCAGAGATATTTCTTTAAGACAGGGAATTTCTCTTGATTACTTAGAGCAAATTTTTTCTAAACTTAGAAAAAAAGAAATCGTTCAAAGTGTGAGGGGTATTCAAGGAGGATATGTTCTTAGTAAAAAAGCTAAAGAGATAAAACTTACTAATATACTAGATGCAGTTGATGAAAAGGTAAAAACTTTACAATGTAAAAAAGAGTCAAAAAAAGGGTGTAACGGTAGAACAACGAAGTGTTTAACTCACAACTTGTGGGATGAGCTTGAAAATCATATTAATAATTTTTTTGAAAAAAAAAGTTTAGATGATCTTATTAAAGATAATACTGAAAAAAGATTTTAAAAATGGATACTAGGGAAAAAGATATAGAAAAGTTAAAAGATTATAAGTATGGTTTTACTACTGATATAGAAAATATTAAAGCTCCAAAAGGCTTAAATGAAGATGTGATCAAGTTTATATCTAACATTAAAAAAGAGCCGCAGTGGATGCTAGACTTTAGATTAAGAGCATTTGAGCGATTAAAACTTTTAAAAGAACCTAATTGGCAGAAACCAAAATACCCTAAGATCGATTATCAAGATTTATATTATTACTCGGCTCCAAAAAGTATGAAGGATAAACCAAAAAGTTTAGATGAGCTTGACCCTAAACTTTTAGAAACATATAAAAAACTTGGAATTCCATTACAAGAACAAGCTAGACTAAATGGAATTGCTGTCGATGCTGTATTTGACTCTGTTTCAGTTGCGACTACTTTTAAAGGTGAATTGACTAAACATGGAATAATTTTTTGTTCAATGTCAGAGGCAATTCAAAAACATCCTGATCTAGTAAAAAAATATTTGGGTACTGTAATACCAGTTACTGATCATTTCTTTGCTACACTAAATTCTGCTGTTTTTACTGATGGATCATTCGTTTATATTCCTGAAGGTGTTAAGTGCCCAATGGAACTATCGACTTATTTCAGAATTAATGCATCAGAAACAGGACAGTTTGAAAGAACATTAATCATTGCCGATAAAGGCAGTTACGTAAGTTACCTCGAGGGATGTACCGCTCCAATGAGGGATGAAAATCAATTACATGCAGCAAATGTAGAATTGATTGCATTAGATAATGCAGAAATAAAATATTCAACTGTTCAAAATTGGTATCCGGGCGATGAAAACGGCAAAGGAGGAATTTATAATTTTGTTACTAAAAGAGGTTTGTGTAAGGGAAAAAATTCTAAGATTTCTTGGACACAAGTTGAAACAGGTTCTGCTATAACTTGGAAATATCCAAGCTGTATATTAAAAGGTGATAATTCAATTGGAGAATTTTACTCAATAGCAATTACCAATAATCATCAAAAAGCAGATACTGGGACAAAGATGATTCATTTAGGAAAAAATACTAAAAGTAAAATCATTTCAAAAGGTATAAGTGCTGGATTTTCTGATATGACTTATAGAGGTTTAGTAGATATTAATTCAAAAGCTAAAAACTCAAGTAATTACACACAATGTGACTCTTTATTAATGGGGAATAAATGTGGCGCTCATACAGTTCCATATATTAAAAATAAAAATTTTGATTCCAATATTGCTCATGAAGCTACGACATCAAAAATTAGTGAAGAACAATTGCATTATTGTCAACAAAGAGGACTTAATCCTGAGGAAGCTGTAGGATTAATTGTTAATGGTTTTTGTAAGGAAGTACTACAACAACTACCAATGGAGTTTGCAGTGGAAGCTCAGAAACTTGTAGGTATTAGCTTAGAGGGGAGTGTTGGTTAATGCTTAGAATAAACAATTTAAATGCCAATATTGAGAATAAATCTATATTAAAAGGATTTTCTTTGGATATAAATCCTGGCGAAGTTCATGCGATAATGGGTCCAAATGGGTCAGGAAAAAGCACATTATCTAATATTCTATCAGGAAAAAAAGGGTATGAAGTAACAGGTGAAATTTTATTTGAAAATAAAAATTTATTTGATCTTGAGACTGAGGAAAGAGCACATAAGGGAATATTTTTAGCTTTTCAATATCCTTTAGAAATTCCAGGAGTAAATACAAATATATTTTTAAAAACATCATTAAATGCAATTAGAAAAGCACGTGGAGAAAAAGAACTAGATGCTATTGAATTTTTAAAGCTTGTTAAACAAAAAGCTAAAGAATTAAAATTTGACGAGGAAAAACTGAATAGACAATTAAATGTTGGTTTTTCGGGTGGAGAAAAAAAGAAGAATGAAATTTTACAAATGTCTATGTTGGCTCCAAAATTATCTATTTTAGATGAAACGGACTCAGGTTTAGACATAGATGCTTTAAAAATAGTAGCTGACGGAGTTAATACATTAAGAAACAAAAATAATTCTTTTTTAATAATTACTCACTATCAAAGATTACTAGATTACATAAAACCAGACTTTGTTCATGTTTTAATGGATGGAAAAATAATTAGATCTGGTGGCCCAGAATTAGCAATAGAGCTTGAAAAAAAAGGTTATGAAAGTTTTAATTAAATGAGCGAGCAATTACAGTCAGACTTTGATAAATTAGTAAAAACTTCAAAATTTTCTGATGAAGAAATTAAGTTCAAAAAAAATTTTTTGAATAATTTTATTAAAAACGGTTTTCCCAATAGAAAGCAAGAAGATTGGAAGTTTTTAGATATTAGTCAGATTATTAAAAAGAATATTAGCGATTTAGGTTTTTTCAATGACTATTCACAATCAAATAAAATTGATCCATCTGTTTTAGTTGATGGTTTGGAGCATAATAAGATTATATTTATAAATGGAAAAATTGAAGAGATTGATTTTAACTTCGAAGATCAAAATAAAATTGAAATAATTGATGAAACTAAAAAAGATATATCATTTGATTATGAAAATTCATTAATTGATTTGAATAGTGCATTTATTGATAAAATTTTTAAAATTTTAATTAAAAAAAATTATTTTCTAAAGAAACCTTTGATAATTTATCATTTAACAAATGATAAAATAAGGTCTACTAATATCAATTTGAGATTAGATTTTGAATTAGGTGAAAATAGTTGTTTAAAACTGATTGATTATTTTGCTAACACCACACAGAAAAACTTTATTAATATTTTTTATAACTTCAATTTAGAAAAAGATTCAATCCTGAAAAACTATAAAATTGATAAATTTAGAAATAATAACTTAAAATACTCTTTTAATAATATTGATCAAGAAAATAGCAGTGTTTCAGAAACATTTATATTATCTGCTGGTTCAGATTATTTTAAAAATGAGATTAATTGTAATTTAAATGGTGAGTATTCATCAGCTTTTATTAATGGTATTTTTTCTTTAGAGGAAAATCAACAACACGAAATTAGAACTACAATCAATCATTTAGTAAAAAACACAAAAAGTTATCAGCTTATAAAAAGTGTTCTTGGAAAAAATTCAAAATCTGCATATCAAGGAAGAATATTGGTAAATTCAAAAGCTCAAAAAACTGATGGATATCAATTGAGTAAAGCAATACTGCTCGATGAAACATCAGAGTTTAATGCAAAACCAGAATTAGAAATTTATGCTGATGACGTAAAATGTTCTCACGGATCAGCATCTGGTAGCTTAGATGAAAATTCTATTTTTTACTTAATGTCTCGTGGTTTGAATTATCAACAGTCAAAAGAACTTTTGATTAATGGTTTTTTAATGGATGTTGTTGAAAAGATTACAGACGTAGAAATAAAAAACTTAATTACAAATATTATTGGACTAAAAAAATGAACATAAATAACATTAAAAAAGAGTTTCCAATTTTTGAAGAAAAAATTCAGAATAATGATTTAGTTTACTTAGATAGCGCTAACTCATCTCAAAAACCTAAGGTAGTTCTAGATAGAATAAATGATTTCTATTCTAAACAGTTTTCAAATGTGGGCAGAAGCATACATTATTTAGCTGTTGCAGCTACTAATTTATATGAAAATACAAGAACTTCTGTACAAAAATACATAAATGCGAAAGATAAAAATGAAATTGTATTTACTAAAGGTGCTACAGAAGCTTTAAATTTGGTCGCTAACACTTTAGGTCAAGCGATCTTGGAGCCAAATGACGAAATTTTAATTACAGAGCTAGAACATCACTCAAATTATGTTCCATGGCATTTTTTAAGAAAATCCAAAAATATAAAAATAAAGTTTGCAGAAATAAATGAAGACGGAGATATTCCGATTGAAAATATAGAAAAAGAAATTACAGATAAAACTAAAGTAATAGCAATAACTCATTTATCCAATGTTACTGGTGCAGTTTTACCAATCAAAGAGATAACTCAATTAGCACATTCAAAGGGCATAGTTGTTGTAGTAGATGGATGTCAGGGAGGACCACATTTAAAATTAGATATGCAAGACCTGGGCTGCGATTTTTATGCAATATCATGTCATAAAATGTATGGCCCTACAGGACTTGGAGTTTTGTATGGAAAAAAGAAATGGTTAGAACAACTTCCACCATACCAAGGAGGTGGAGGAATGATAAATGATGTTAAAAAAGATAGAATTTCTTATGGTGAGCTTCCAAATAAGTATGAAGCTGGAACAATGGCTACAGCTCAAGTCATCGCGTTTGACCAATCAATAAAATTTTTAGAAAGTATTGGAATTGATAATATTATTAAACATGAAAAAGAATTAATAGAATACGGCCAAGAAATTTTAAAAAAAAATAATTCTGTGAAGCTAATTGGAAATCCAAAAGAGCGAGGCGGAGTTCTATCTTTTACCGTAGAAGGGGTACATCCACATGACATTGCAACTATTCTAGATGAAACTGGAGTTGCTATTAGAGCGGGTCATCATTGTTGTCAAATACTTCATGACAAACTAGGTATACCCGCAAGTGCAAGAGCATCATTAGGAGTTTATAATACCAAAGATGACTTAGATAAACTAAATGAAGGTATTAATAATTGTAAAAAAATTTTTGATTTATAATGAACTTAAAAGAATTATATCAAGAAATAATTTTAGAGCATGGAAAGAACCCTCGAAATTTAGGGAAAACTGAAAATTTTAATAAAGAAGCAAAAGGCAATAATCCATTATGCGGAGATAATGTACATGTATATCTTAAATTAAATGACCAAAGAAAAGTTGAGGATATTTCTTTCGAGGGAAGTGGATGTGCAATATCAATGGCATCAGCTTCTATAATGACTGATTTGATTAAAGGTAAAAGTGATAATGAAGCTAAAGAAATAATAGAAGATTTTTTAGGAATGATTAAAGAGAATCCTGAACTTAAAAATAATATTTTAAAAGAGGATGATAAAACAAAATTGATGTGTTTATCAGGTGTTAAACAATATCCAATGAGAGTTAAATGTGCTACCTTATCATGGCACACTTTGGTATCTGCAATGGAAAATGATGGGAAAGAAATAACTACTGAAAGTTAATTATGGAAGTAAAAAACAAAATTATTGATGAAATTAAAAAAATTTATGATCCTGAATTACCAGTGAACATATATGAACTTGGTTTAATTTATGATATACAAGTAAATGGTCGTAAAGCTGAAATTAAGATGACATTAACTACACCGAATTGTCCCGTTGCAGAAAGTTTACCAAAAGAAGTAAAAGAGGGAGCAATGCAAGTAGAGGGAATAGATGATGTAAATCTTGAATTGGTATGGGATCCTCCTTGGAATAAAGATATGATGTCAGATGCAGCGAAATTGGAGTTAAACCTATAATGAATCCTATTATCAAATTAAGTGATAATGCAGCTTTAAAAATTAAAGAAATAATGTCTAACGCTGAAAAAAATGCGATAGGTGTAAGAGTTTCTGTAAAATCAGGTGGTTGTGCAGGTATGTCATACGTAATGGAATATTCAAGAGAGGTAAATCCTAATGATGAGTTGATTGAAGATAAAGGAGTAAAAGTTTACATTGATTCGGCGGCAGTTATGTATCTCTTAGGCACTGAGATGGATTATAAAAAAGAGGATTTCTCATCATCATTTGTCTTCAATAACCCCAATGAAACCGAGCGTTGTGGCTGCGGAGAGTCCTTTAAAGTATAGTCCCATTTTGAACATATCAGAGTTGCAATAAACGCATAGATTGATAATGTCTTTCTATGAACGTCTTTGAAATCAGAAATTTGCAAAATAGCGAGGACAGAAAAGAGAAGAGAAAAACTTTTTTAAGATCTCTTATAAAGTCTGTTGATACTGGAGCAAATGGAACACTTGATTACATTGTTAAAAAAGGTTCTGGCAAAAACAAAATTGCTAAAACTAGACAATAAAATTAACAACTGTAATACATCTCAAACTCAATAGGATGAGGTGTGTGCTCAAAATTGTGAATTTCTTCAAACTTTAAAGCAATGTAAGCATCTATTTGATCATCAGTAAATACATTACCTTGTTTTAAGAAATCTCTGTCTTTATCAAGACTTTCCATTGCTTCTCTTAAAGATCCACAAACTGTAGGAATTTTCTTAACTTCATCCTCTGATAAAGCATAAAGATCTTTATCAAATGATTTACCTGGATCAATTTTATTCTTAATTCCATCTAATCCAGCCATTAACATTGAAGCGAATGTTAAATATGGATTACCAGCAGCATCACCAAATCTAATTTCACATCTAGCTGCTTTTTTACTTAAAGTGATAGGAATTCTGCAAGATGCTGATCTGTTTCTTGCCGAATAAGCTAATAAAACGGGAGCTTCAAATCCTGGAATTAGTCTTTTGTAACTATTCGTTGTAGCATTTGAAAAAGCATTTATAGCTTTTGCATGTTTTAAAATTCCACCGATGTAGTGTAAAGCTGTATCGGATAAACCAGCATATTTATCACCGGAAAATAATGCTTTATCACCTTTCCAAATCGATTGGTGAACGTGCATACCTGAACCATTGTCACCTTTAACAGGTTTAGGCATAAATGTGGCTGTCTTACCAAATGAGTGAGAAACCATGTGAACAGCATATTTATAAAGTTGTAAGTTATCTGCTTGGTCCACAAGAGTTCCAAAATACATTCCAAGTTCATGTTGACTAGGTGCAACTTCGTGGTGGTGTTTTTCAACTTTAATCCCCATTTCTTTCATAGCTTTTAAATATTCACTTCTCATATCCTGTTCACTATCAACAGGAGGAACTGGGAAATAACCACCTTTAATTCCTGGTCTGTGACCCATGTTTCCATTTTCATATTCTTTGCCTGAATTGTAAGGACCTTCCTTACTATCTATTTTAAATCCAGTTTCATTCATGTCATTTTTAAATCTTACATCGTCGAATACAAAAAATTCAGCTTCAGGACCAAAAAACGCTTTATCTCCAATTCCTGAACTTTTTAGATATGCCTCAGCTTTTTTAGCTGTTCCTCTCGGATCTCTTTCGTAAGGATCTTTTTTAATTGCATCTAAAACATCACAAAAAAGGTTTAAAGTGTTATGAGATGTAAATGGATCAACAATTGCTCTAGAATTGTCTGGTTTTAAGATCATGTCAGACTCATTAATTGCTTTCCAACCGGCTATAGATGAACCATCAAAAAAAATTCCATCTTTCAACATATCCTCATCAACCATTTTAGCATCCATCGTCACATGTTGAAGTTTTCCTCTTGGGTCAGTGAATCTTAAATCTACGTATTCAATTTCTTTGTCTTTTATAACTTTTAGCACATTGCTTGAACTCATTTATAGCCTCCGTAATTCTGTGGGTTGTGATATCAAATAAAGATTGATAAATAATCCTCTTTTACTTAATAACACCTATGCATTTTTAACATAAGTGTATAATGAAATTAGATAAATAACTAACAATTAGAGGTTGAAAATGACTGCAAAGGATAAAGAGCCTGTTAAAAGAGTTGAGAAGATAATAAAGGAATTTGACGAGAATTTAAACGTAAGTCTCTTAAAAACATCAGCAAGAACAGCCTTAGAGGCAGCCACTTCCTTAAATTGCGATGTTGGAGCAATCGTCAAAAGCTTACTTTTCAAGACAGACAATAAGTATGCTTTATTCTTGGTAGCTGGGGATAAGAAGGCTTCTTTAAAAAAGATAAAAAAAAATATTAAATTTTCTGATGTTTCAATGGCTTCTGCTGATGAAGTAAAAAGTATAACCGGATATACTATTGGAGGTGTTTCACCAGTAGGTCATAAAAACAATGTTGATATTTACATAGATAACTCACTAGAAAGATTCGACTTCTTGTTTGCTGCAGCTGGACATCCTAATTGCATATTCAAAATAAGCTTTTTAGATTTAAAAAAAATTACAAAGGGTGTAATTGAAGATATAATAGAATGAATCAACCAAGTTTATTTGATTATCTTTTACTAATTTTTTTAGCACTAATTTGGGCATCCGCTTTTTTTAATATCAAAATTGCGACTTATTCATTCGGACCCATTACAATTGCATTTTTGAGAGTTTTTTTTGGAGCAATACCCGTTCTATTACTTTGTTACTATAAAAAAATAAAGGTGGAGGCATTTTCTAAAGACTGGCACTGGTTTGCTATGATTGGTTTTATAAATCTAGTTGCACCTTTTTATTTAATTGCTTATGGCGTGCAATCTGTTCAAAGCAATTTAGCAGCGATATTAATGTCAACAACACCATTAAGCTCTACAGTATTAGGTCATTTTTATACTAAAAATGAAAAATTTAATTTTATTAAAACAATTGGCATTTTAATAGGTTTTTCTGGAATACTATATCTATTCTCTGACAATATTTTGATTAACGAAAATAATATTCTATCTGCATTATTAATTCTCCTAGGTTCAACTTGTTATGTAATTGGTGGCGTTTTAACTCTTAGAATTAGTAAGAAAAAAAATGAAAATGTGACAGGTTCAATATTAATCTGGGCTGTGATAATTTTGATACCAATTGTAAGTTTTGCAGAACAACCATGGAATATAAATCCTAGATTAGACTCTACAATATCAGTAATGTATTTAGGTTTAGTCTCGACAGGAATAGCATGGCTATTAAGATTTAAAATTTTAGTGAAAAATGGATTAATCTTCCAATCACAAGTTTCTTATTTAATCCCAATTTTTGGAACAATTTTAAGTTATATATTTTTAAAAGAGCTTATTACTTTTAAAGTCTTGGTCTCTTTAATCGCTGTGTCAATTGGAATTTATTTTGTTAGACGAGCTGATAATAAAGAGAGTAAAATTAGGGTTGATTAGCACAATCCAAGGTTGAAAATATTATTGACCCATTTACAACATTATCAAAAAGGTCTTTAATTAAAATTATACAAATGGCTAAGAAAAAAAGGAAAAAAGCTGTAAATAAAAAAAGAAAGAAAATAAAAAAGTCGATTAAAAAAAGAAAAAAACTTAAAGCGGTACGACAAAAAAAACTTTCTTCAGTTAAAAAACCTAAAAAAATTCTTAAGTCAAAATCAACGAAACGTAAAACAAGAGGAGTAAAAATGAGTGCAGAAGCGATGAAAGTGTCATCTGTATTGGATACTTCTCATTTAAAGGTTAAATTTCCATTTAAGGCTAAATATGGAAACTACATAAATGGAAAATTTGTGGAACCTAAATCAGGCAAATATTTTGATAATGTTAGTCCGATTTCTAATGAGAAAATCTGTTCAGTTGCGCGTTCAAATGAGCAAGACGTTGAGGCGGCATTAGATGCAGCTCACGCAGCTTTCCCTGAGTGGGGAAAGACAGACATCACTACAAGATCAAACATCTTGTATAAAATTGCTGATGTTTTAGAAAAAAATCTAAACTTATTAGCTGTAGCTGAATGTTTAGATAATGGAAAACCTATCAGAGAATGTATGGCGGCAGATTTACCTTTGGTTATTGATCATTGGAGATATTTTGCTGGGGTAATTAGAGCGGAAGAAGGATCTATCGCTGAAATTGCTAATAACCAATACTCATACAATTTTCATGAACCATTAGGAGTAGTTGGTCAGATAGTTCCGTGGAATTTCCCATTATTAATGGCAACATGGAAGTTAGCACCAGCACTTGCTGCAGGAAACTGTTCAGTTTTAAAACCAGCTGAGCAAACTCCAGCATCAATTATGGTAATGATGGAACTAATTGGAGATTTATTGCCTCCAGGAGTAGTTAACATTGTTAGTGGTTTTGGATTAGAAGCTGGTAAACCATTAGCGTCCTCTAAAAGAGTTGCTAAAGTTGCATTTACTGGTGAAACAACAACTGGAAGATTGATTATGCAGTATGCTGCACAAAACATCATTCCAATTACTTTGGAATTAGGGGGAAAATCTCCGAATATTTTCTTTGAAGATGTTATGGAAAAAGATGATGACTTCTTTGATAAATGTATCGAAGGTTTCGTCATGTTCAATCTTAACCAAGGTGAAGTTTGTACTTGTCCAAGCAGAGCTTTAATACAAGAGTCGATCTATGACAAATTCATGGAAAGAGCTATTGCTAGAACTAAAGCTGTTGTTCAAGATAATCCTTTAAAAATGGAAACAATGATTGGAGCTCAAGCATCAGTAGAGCAAATGGAGAAGATAAAATCTTATCTAGAGCTTGGTAAAAAAGAGGGCGCTAAAGTTCTGACCGGTGGTAGCGTTGCTAAATTAAATAGTGGATTGGAAAAAGGAAACTATATCCAACCTACTGTTTTTGAAGCTAAAAACGACATGCGTATATCACAAGAGGAAATCTTTGGACCTGTTGTATCTGTGATTAAATTTAAAGATGAAGCAGAAGCATTAAAAATTGCTAATGATACTCTTTATGGTTTAGGCGCAGCTGTATGGACCAGAAATGGAAACATAGCTCATAGAATGGGAAGAGCGATACAAGCAGGGATAGTATGGACTAATTGCTATCATGCTTATCCTGCTCACTCTCCATTTGGTGGTTACAAACAATCTGGTGTTGGAAGAGAAACTCACAAAATGATGCTTAATCATTACAGACAGAATAAGAACTTACACGTTTCTTATGCTGAGAAAAAATTAGGCTTCTTTTAAACAAATAATATATACTGGCCCATGATTCGATATCATGGGCCAGAGAAAAAATATGAAAGTATCTGCAACACGTTCAGCTTTAAGCTTATTATCTGAGTTAAAAGAAAAGTATGGTGAAAAATTGATGTTCCACCAATCTGGAGGATGTTGTGATGGAAGTGCGCCTATGTGTTTTCAGGAAGGTGAATTTCCTTTAGGTGATAATGATATAAAACTAGGAGAAATTGGAGGCGTCCCGTTTTACATGAATGGAGACCAATATGAAAAATGGAAACACACTGATTTAACAATAGATGCAGTAAAAGGTATTGGTGGAATGTTTTCACTGGATAATGGCACAGGAAGAAGATTCTTAACAAAATCTGAAATTTGTCTTGTTGTCGATAATGATAACCCAAATCATTAAATAATCTCAAAATTTTTTAAAATGTCTATTTATCTTAGTTCCCAAAAAATAATTAAAGAGTGGATTGATTATAATAATCATATGAATGTTTCTTACTACCTTTTAATTTTTGATAAATATGGTGCAGATACGTTAAATAATATCTTCAAAATGGGAGAACATTCAGCAAAAACAACAGGTAAAAGCACTATGATTGTTGAGTCAAATATTACTTATAATCAAGAATTAAAGGTTAATGACGAAGTAGATATTAATTTGATTTATTTCGATCATGATAAAAAAAGACTTCAATATAAAATGGAAATGATCCATAAAGAAAAAAAATACCTAGCATCGACCATTGAAATATTAGCTTTGTACGTTGATCTTAATTCCAGAAAAGTTTCTGAGTTTGAAAATGAAAAGGTAGAAATTATGGATGATTACATAAAGAAATATTCTTCAAGTTTTAAGAATGACAATTTAAAGTTTTCGTCAAAACTAAAAAAATAATTATCATAACTTCCAGTCCGCTACTGGAAGTTATAATCTAAATTACTGACCAGGTGCTTTATAGCCTATTTTACTTGCTTTTGATGTAGCTTTAGTAAAATCAATAGCCTCTAGCATTGTTAAATTTTTAACTGCACCAGATCCCTCAACAACTAATTTAATTGCTGCAAAGTCATCGAAACTTGGCATTTCTGCTACAACAACAAAATCATATGAACCTCTTACAATGTCCATGCTATGCATAGTTCCCCCCATAGCTTTTGTTAGTTGCTCTACCACAGCTTTTCTGTCACTAGTTGGATCTTTTAAAAATCCTTGAAAAGCTTTTTCAGTGTAGTTACCCATTATATATGCCTTCATATGTTACCCCTTTCTTTATTTTAAAAAATATTACAGCAAAATTTATGTATGTAGAAGTGGTATATTTGTCTAATTATTTTCTATTCGGTCCATTTCTTTAAGTTCGACTTCTAACTTATCTAATTCCTCACCACCTGCCATCATGCTTAAAAGTTTTTCTCTAGATATATCTTTTTTTTGAAATGTTCCCATACTTTTTCCTCGATTTAAAACTGTAAAACTATTTCCAACAGGATAAGCATGATGAACGTTGTGTGTTATTAAAATTACAGCTAAACCTTGCGATGCTGCTTTAACAATATATTTCAGGACCATTGAAGCTTGATGCACACCTAATGCTGACGTTGGTTCATCTAATACTAAAACTTTTGCTCCAAAATAAATTGCTCTAGAAATAGCGAGACATTGTCTTTCACCTCCAGACATCGTACCGACAGCTTGTGATGGGTCTCTCACATCGATACCTATTTGTCCCATTCTTTCTGCAGCTATAGTGTTTGCTTTTTCAATATCAAAAGTTCTGAAAAAAGGTAAACCTTTTTGTGGCTCTCTACCCATAAAAAAATTTCTAGTAACACTCATAAGGGAAACTAATGCTAAATCTTGATAAACAGTACCTATCCCAATATCTAAAGCATCTCGTGGTGAGTCAAAAACTATTTTTTGATCCTCAAAAATAATTTCACCTTCATCAGGTTTATGAACGCCTGCTAAAGTTTTTATCAAAGTAGATTTTCCAGCTCCATTGTCACCAAGCAAGCACATTATTTCGCCTTTTTTAAGTTTCATAGTGACATCTTTCAAAGCAATCACTTTACCAAAAAATTTACTTATATTATTGAATTGAACTAAATATTCAGACATCACTTAGTCTCCGTAACTTTTTTTCTAATATAATTATTGAATACTACTGCAATTAACATCATTGCACCTAAAAAAACCTTAAACCAATCAGTATCCACATCTGTATAAAAAATTCCCATTGATACAGTGCCAAAAATAATAGCACCCAATGCTGCTCCGATGGCAGAGCCATAACCTCCAGTCAAAAGACAACCGCCAACCACGGCAGCTGCTATTGCTTCCAATTCTTTTAAAGTTCCTCTCATAGTATCTGCAGAACCTGCATCTAAAACTTGAATACAAGCAAATATTGTCGATGCCACAGCTGTTCCAATAAATAGACTTATTTTTACTCTTCCAACAGGCACACCAACATTTGTAGCACCAACTTTATCTCCGCCTGATGCAAATATCCAATTTCCATATCTAGTTTTCATAAGTATCCAAGTCGCAAATAATGTAAGAGCAATAAACCATATTACTGATGGTGGAATACCTGTAGCTAATGGTGTACCGTCAGTTCTCAGTGCAATTAATTTCATCGATCCTAGCCATGTGAATAACCATTGAAAAGTATCTGTTGCAAACAACCAAGCGATTGGATCATCCTCTATTAAAACTCTTAATCCTGGTACTTGAGTTCTTCCTGTAATTAATCTCGTAATAGCCAAAGTTGCCCCTCTTAAAATGAACAACATTGCAAGAGTTACTATGAAGGATGGAAGACCAGTTTTTACTACCATAATACCGTTGAAATAACCAATTAGTACTGCCATAGCAAAAGCAAAAATAATACTCGTCCATAAAGGCCAGCCCCAATAAATTGCAGGTATAGCGATACAGATTCCTGCAAAACCAATCATTGATCCAATTGATAAATCAAACTCTCCACCGATCATTAACATTGCAGCAGCAATAGCAATAATTCCTAAATTAGCCGAAACATCTAAAAAATTTAATGTTCCATAAGCGCTAAACATTCCAGTGTCACCAGCAACTATTCCAAAAAAAATAAAAACTAAAATTGAGCCACCCAAAGCACCAAGCTCTGGTCTGTTTAATAAAACTCTAAGAGGTGAAATTTTTTTAAGTCTTTCATCTTGTCCACTATCTTTTTTAGATTGAATGCTCTCTGATTTTACAGACATATAAAAATTATAATTTAAAGATGATTAAAAAAAAGGCCTGACTAACATTAGTCAGGCCTTTAATTCATATTTTTATCTATAACCTTGAGCTGCCCATTTAATTACTTTAGACGCATTGTCAGGAGTAACAAACCCAGGTCCAGTCATTACTACACCTGCTGGCATTGTTCCCCATCTCATATATTGTCCAAAGATAGCTATTGGTAAATATCCTTGTAGATATTGCTGTTGGTCAATTAAAAACTCTACTTTTCCTGCAGCAGCAGCTTTTAACATATTTGGAGACATATCAAATGTTCCTAATCTTACAGAGCCAACTTTTCCGGCAGACTCAAGTGCTTTCAAAGCTGCTTCACCAGATAATCCAGCACCTAAAGTTAGAATAGTGTCATAGCCACCACCTAATTTTGCAGCAACAGCTTTTTGAATTTCCGTTGGGTCATTTGAAGTACCTAAAATATCAACAGATCCACCAAAACCTTTTTTGAAACCAGCACATCTTCTATCAAGTGCAACGTTTCCTACCTCATGGTTAACACATAATGCTTTTTTTCCACCAGCGGCTTTCATTTTTTGTCCACCACCTACACCTGCTTCAAACTCAGTTTGTCCAACGTGTGCACTAATTCCTAAAGATGCATAATCATCAGATCCAGAGTTCATTGATATTACAGGAATACCAGCAGCAATCGCAGCTTTAACTGATTTTCCTAAAGCAGCAGCATCTGGTAATGTTATCACAATACCTTTCGGTTTTTGTGATACAGCATTATCAATTAATTTTGCCATTTCTACCATGTCAAAAGTAGCTGGTGCTGTGTATTTGCAAGACACTCCCATGTCTTTACATCCAGCATCAACTCCATTTTTAGCAACTGACCAGAAAGGATCGTTTGCTTGACCATGAGAAACCACAATTATATCTACAGCTAAAGCAGATACAGACATCATTGCCCATGCAGCTAAAGCTAATATAAAGTTCTTTATTGTTTTCATTATTCCCCTTTCATTAAAATTAACTTATAAAATTAAAATCTAATCAAAATATTATTTAGTTGTAAAGCAGACAGGTTGTATTCTACTTGGGGTTGATTCAATTAAAGATAAAGTTTTTCAAATTTTTTTGATCGTAAAGATTTTTGAGCTGCATTTGCAATTATCAGAGCTTTTCTTCCTTCTTCAAATCCTGCAAGAGGTTGGGTTTTATTTCTTATAAATTTTGCAAAATCCTTTAGTTGATTTTTATAAGCATCTTTATACCTCTCAATAAAAAAATTAAGCAAAGGAGATTTACTTGATGTTGATCGTGCAGAATATAAAGATGTTTCGATTTGTCTTTTATTTTCTGAAATCAACATACCTTTTGATCCAAATAATTCTATTCTTTGATCATAACCGAAACTACAATGTCTAGAATTAGTTATTATACACTGAACACCAGCTTTAGATTTAATTATAGTAGATGCTAGTTCAAAATCTTTTATTTTATCAAATCTTTTATCAGATATATTGCTACCAGAAGCTATTATTTTTGCTGGCTCATCCTTACCAAGGTAGAATCTAACAAGATCAAAATCATGGATCATCATATCTCTAAAAATACCACCAGATTCTTTTAAATATTTCATAGTTGGTGGTGCAGGATCACGACTAGTGATAATAATTTTTTCTAATTTACCTATTTTTCCACTTAGTAATTGTTTTCTTAAATTATTGTGTGTTGGATCATATCGTCTATTAAAACCTAATTGTATTTTTGGATTTAATTTAAAAATTTTTTTTTTACAAGAATCAATTTTTTTAATACTTAAATCTAGTGGTTTTTCACAAAAAATAATTTTTTTATTTTTTACGCCATCTAGAATAAATTTGATATGTGTCGATGTTGTTGAGGCAATAAAAATAGCTTTTATATCTTTATCTTTATAAGCCTCAGATGGATTGTTTATAGCTTTTGTTTTTAATATTTTTGAATATTTTTTAGATAATTTTTGTTCAATATCATAAATATATTTAAGACTAAAATCTTTACTACGCATCAAATTTTTTCCATGCATAATACCAATTCTGCCAAGTCCAAATAAAGCTATATCAATCATTCAAAATTTGTATTAAAGTAATAACTTAACTAAAAAAATTTCTTATGTCAGTAAAATTAGGAGTTGCGCCCATTGCATGGAGTAATGATGACATGCCTGAGTTAGGTGGTGATACAACATTAGAGCAATGTTTAAAAGAAGCCAATGAAGCAGGATATATAGGCATAGAGTCTGGTGGAAAATTTCCCAAGAAATCTTCTGAATTAATTCCAAAATTAGATCAATTTAATCTTAAACTTTGCTCAGGATGGTATGGCGCCAATCTAAGAAAAAATTCTGTTGAGGAAGAAAAAAAATCTATTCAAGAACAACTAGATTTATTTAAAGATTGTGATGCACCTTGTATAGTTTTTGCGGAAGTTTCTGGTTCTATACAAGGAGATCCTAATAGAAAATTATCAACTCGGCCTCAAATGGAAAAGGATGAATGGCAGAAGTTTTGTGAAAAAATTTCTGAATTAGGAAAATATTTAGAGGATGAAGGAATGCCTTTGGCATATCACCATCATATGGGAACAATAATTGAAACTCAAAAAGATACTGAAAGACTTATTGAAAATACCCATGAAAGTGTAAAATTAACATTAGATACAGGACATATGTTATTTGCAAAAGGGGACTCAAAATCCATATTACAAAATTATCATGAGAGAATTTTGCACGTCCATTGCAAAGATATAAGAAAACAAGTTCTTGAAAAATCTTTAAAAGAGGATTTAAGTTTTAGAGGTGCTTTTTTAGAGGGTGCGTTTACAGTACCAGGAGATGGTTGTATTGATTATCAACCTTTATTTAATGTGTTAAAAAATAATAATTACTCAGGATGGTTAGTAGTTGAGGCAGAGCAGGATCCGGCAAAAGCAAATCCGTTAGAGTATGCAAAAATTGGTTATAATTATCTTACAGATACATTAAAAAAATCTGAAATTGAAATTTATAAAAATTGATTATCTATAGAGTGAAGTTAGTTCATTATTTCCAGCAGCAACACATGGAGATTTAAAACAAGTACCCACAACCCATTCAGACCCAGGATCAGGTAAAAAATTTGATGACATCACAAATATAACACCCATCTCAACTGATTGCCCCGCTTTACCTTCTGCTTTAATTCTAGGATCAGGATCAGTTTTTACTTTAGTATCCTCTGAAAAAGGATTCTCTATATTAAGATTTTTGTTTATATAATTCACGACTTTGGATGAAGACCATTCGCCATTACAGGGATCACCCCAAACAGTCATTTTATCTTCATCATTATTCCCGCAATTATTTATTTCTCCATTGATAAAATCGACTACTTTCTTATGATTTTCTTTAACTAAGTTAGCTTTTGCTTCAACTGCGGGTCTTGTACTTGCAGTCCAGATCAACATACCAACCACATATACCAACGATAACAACACTAATGCTTCTAATAGTCCAAAATTTTTGAAATTTATTCGCATAATTAAGATTTAATAATTTTTGATTTGTCTAATTTTTTTTCAAAAAAATCAATTATATTTTGTATTGTTTCTTTTCCCATTCTTATCATGCATTCCTCAGTAAATGCAGCGGTGTGAGGACTTAAAAAAACTTTATTGTTTTTTAGCAAAGGATTATCCTCTTTAGGTGGTTCTGTTTCAAAAACATCTAAACCTGCACCAAATATGAGACTTTCATTTAATGCTTTATCTAAGTCATTCTCATTAATCATCCCACCTCTTGCAGCATTAATAATTATACAATTTTTCCTCATTGTTTTAAGTAAGTCATAATTAATAATATTTTTCGTTTTTTCATTAAGAGGCATATGTAAAGAAATGGCATCCATAGATTTTACTGCTTCTGTAAGATCTTCAATTTTTTTTCCACCCAATTCCTCAATAATATCTTTTGAAACAAATGGATCATAAACAAAAACATTCATTTCAAATCCTTTACATCTTCTTATTAAAGATTGACCTATTCTTCCAAATCCAGCAATTAAAATATTTTTTTTCCAAAGTTCAATTGTTTTTGGAAGTTTGTTTCTGTTAGAAAAATTTCCTGATTTAACAGCCTCATCATACATGTTTTTTCTCTTCGATATATTGAGTAACATAAACATAACATGTTCTGCCACCGCAACAGCATTTGATGTAGCCGTAATTGCCAAGGTGACATTTTTTTCTTTAGAAGACTTGAGGTCAATATTGTCGTACCCAACGCCGTGGCGAGATATAATTTTAAGTTTTTTTGATATATTGATTAATTCGCTAGATAAATTTGCTGTTCTAATTGATAGACCATCACACTCCAAAATTTTTTGTTTAATATCTTTGTTATCTATATTTTCAATAATCTCATAATCATAATTTGGGTTATTCTTTATGAGATCTATCCCCGCGTTATGAATAGGTTGAATTATCAAAATTTTTTTTTTATCCGACACTTGAATTTAGTAAGCTTTAGAGTCTTCTTTTGATTTGATTGATTTTAATTTAGATACAGCATCTTTTGCACCTGCACTCATATACCTTTGATCAGATCCAATAGTTACCAAATTAAATCCTAAATTAAGCATTTTTTTTGCATACTCTGGACTAGCATTATGAATACCTGCAAAAATTTTATTTTTTTTTGCATGTTCCAAGATATTCAAAATCTTTTCATAAGTTGGACTTCCTTCAGGATTATCAAAAGCTGGTTTTTGACCTATGGCTAGACTTAAATCAGCAGGTCCAATATAAATTCCATCTATTCCAGGTGTACTCATAATTTCATCTAATTTATCCAAGGCCTCTTTTGTCTCTATCATTACCATTTTCAAAATCTCATCATTTGCAAAATCTCCATAATCTGAACCTCCATAAATTAATCCTCTAATTGGTCCAAAACTTCTATACCCTTTAGGGGGATACATGCATGCTTGAACAAATTTTTCTGCCTCAGATTTGTTACTCACCATTGGACAAATTACACCATAACACCCTGCATCTAAAATTTTCATTATTTGTCCTGGTTCATTCCAGTTTACTCTTGCTAAAGGAGTAACATCCGTAGATGAAATTGATTGCAGCATTTGTAATGCATTTGGATAATCTATAACACCATGTTGCATATCAATTGTAAGCGAGTCCCAACCTTGATGAGACATTACTTCCGCTGAAAAAGAGCTAGGAATTTGTAACCAGCCATTAATTATTTGCTCACCATCTCTCATCATCTTTTTTATTTTATTTGGCCTCATTTAAGATTTCAAACCAAGGTGAGTGTACTTTATATTTAGATAATCTTTAATTGCCATTGAACCACCTTCACGTCCATATCCAGTTTGTTTAATTCCACCAAAAGGTGCCTCAGCTATCGCAACTGCAGGAGTATTTACTGCAACAGTACCAGTTTCCATTAATTCTGAAGCTCTGTGAGCTTTATCCATAGAATTTGTATAAATATAACTACATAATCCTAAGTCATTATTATTAGCTCTCTCAACTACTTCATCAAAAGTTTTAAATGACAACATTGGAACTAATGGACCAAATGGTTCTTGTTTCATTATTGTAAAATTATCCTTTACATTGTCAAAAACTGTTGGTTCATAAAAATAGCCTTTGTTAAAACCTTGAGGTCTTTTTCCACCCAATAAAACTTTTGCTCCTTCCTTTTTAGTTGTTTCAACTAATTCTTCGATTTCTCCTAATCTTTTTGCAGTTGTTAAAGGACCTAATTGAACTCCATCATCTAAACCATTTCCTATTTTTAATTTTTTTGTTCTTTCAATAAACGCATTAATGAATTCATCTTTTTTATTTTCTTGTATATAAAATCTGTTAGGTGAGATACAAACTTGACCATTATTTCTAAATTTTGCAGTAATTGCCATATCTGCAACTTTATTTATATCAACATCATCAAATACTATAAAAGGTGAGTGTCCACTTAGCTCCATTGTTACTCTTTGAACTTTGTCTGCGGCCTTTTTTAAGATTAATTTACCTACTCTTGTTGATCCAGTAATTGAAACCTTTTTAATAATATCAGACTCTAACAACTCATTTGAAATACTTTCAGGATCTCCTGATAATAAGTTTACAACTCCAGGAGGGACTCCCGCTTCTTTACAAATATCTACTAACTCCATTACTGTACCTGGAGTAATTACATCAGGCTTACAAATTACTGAACATCCGGCAGCTAATGCTGTTGAAATTTTTCTTGCTGCTAGAATTAAAGGAAAATTCCATGGCACTAAAGCTGCTACAACTCCAACTGGCTGATAATAAACATGAACTCTCGTATCTGGAAATCGACTTTCGACTGTTTGTCCATAAATTCTTTTTGTTTCTTCAGCATTCCACTCAAAAATATCAGCAGCACCACCAGTTTCGCCAATCCCCTCTGCTAAAGGTTTTCCAACTTCAATCGTTAACCATTTTGCTAAAACATCTTGTTTTTTTCTTAAAAGATCAGCAATTTTTCTAATAATATATGATCTCTGCCAAGGTAAAGTGTTTTTCCAAACTTCCAAACCTTTCTCTGCAGATTTAAGAGCTTTTTGAACATCTGCTGAAGACGCTTTAGACGCTTGGCCAATAATTTCTTCAGTAGCAGGATTTATAACATCGTAAGTTTCTTTTTTTTCCGCTTGTTGCCACTTACCATCAATGAACTGCCCAAATTTACTATACATAATTTTTATTTTATGGTTAATTAAGCAAAATTTTAAGAGAATATATCTACAATTATGAAAAAAATAAAGCTTACATGTGCTCATGCAATTGTAAAGTTCCTGACTTCTCAAAAAATTCTTATCGATGGTAAAAAAGAACCTTTATTCGCTGGTGCTTTTGGAATATTTGGTCATGGTAATGTAGCTTGTTTAGGACAAGCTTTAGAGGAAAATAAAGATAAACTTCCAACTTATAGAGGTCATCATGAGCAAAACATGGCTTTAACAGGAATTGCTTACGCTAGAGCAAAAAGAAGAAAACAAGTATTTGTAGCAACAAGTTCTGTAGGTCCTGGTTCTACAAATATGGTAACAGCTGCAGCAGTTGCGATGAGTAATAGACTGCCAATTTTATTTCTTCCGGGTGATACTTACGCAAATAGGATGCCTGATCCAGTTTTACAACAAGTAGAACATTTTAATAATCCAGGAATTACTCAAAATGATGCTTTTAAACCAGTAACAAAATATTTTGATAGAATAACTAGACCAGAGCAAATTCTACAAACATTTCCCCAAGCTGTACAAGTTTTATTAGACCCAGCTGATTGTGGCCCAGTATGCATATCTTTATGTCAGGATATACAAGGAGAAATTTTTGATTATCCTGAGGATTTTTTTAAAGAAAAAATCCATAATATACGAAGACCAAGACCTGATGATTTTCAAATTAAAGAAGCAGCTGAAAAAATTAAAAAATCAAAAAATCCAATCATAATTTCTGGTGGAGGTGTTTTTTACTCAGATGCAATGGAGGAACTTTCTACTTTTGCAGTTAAACACAATATACCTGTAACACAAACTGTAATGGGTTATTCTTCTATGAAAAGAGATCATTCTCATTTTTTAGGACCTATTGGAGGTTTGGGAGGAAAAGCAGCAAACAACTTTGCAAAAAAAACTGATTTAGCGATTGCTATTGGAACTAAGTTAGGAGATTTCACAACCGGGTCATGGTCCAATTTTGAAAATCCAAATTTTTCATTAGTATCAATTAATGTTGCAAGATTTGATGCTAGTAAGCATATGGCACAATCAATTATTGGAGATGCAAAAGTTTCTCTAAATGAACTATCACAAGCTTTAGGTGATTGGAAAGCATCCGAGGAATGGCATAAAAAATCCAGAGATGAACTTAAATCTTGGAATGAATATGTTGATAAAGAAAGTGGACCAACTAATCAAAAACTCCCAAGTTATGCTCATGCAGTTGGTGCAATTTATAGAAACTCTGATCCAAGTGATATCGCTGTCACTGCAGCTGGAGGTTTGGTAGGTGAAGTTGTTCAAATTTGGAGACCAAGAGAACTTAATACTCATGAAACAGAGTGGGGCTTTAGTTGTATGAGTTATGAAATTTCTGGAGCTTTAGGAATTAAAATGGCTAATCCAAACAAAGAAGTTATTACATTTATAGGTGATGGATCATATTTACTTTATAATTCAGATATATATTCATCTGTAATAACTAATAATAAACTAATTGTAATTGTCTGTGATAATGGTGGTCACGCTGTAATTAATAGACTTCAATTATTTAAAGGTGGAAAAGAATTTAATTGTTTATTTGAGAGTTCAAATGTCTCAAATTTAGTAAAAGTAAATTTTGCAAAACATGCAGAAAGTATGGGGGCAAAGTCTGAAGAGGTGAGTTCTATCAGTGAATTAGAGGAAGCTTTCAAAAGAGCGAAGAAATCAAAAGTGACTTACGTTATTTCAATCAAAACTCATTCGTATCAATGGCTTGAAGGATCAGCTTTTTGGGAAAGTCCAACTTTAGAAATTCCTAAAACCAAAGAAAACGAAAAAGCTCTAAAATTACACAAAGAAGGTAAAGCAAAACAAAGACAGGGAGTATAACCCTAATGAGCAAAGTATTTAAAGTTGGCTTAATTGGTTGTGGTCATATTGCAGAAACATATTTCAGAGCCCATAAATATTTCAAAAACTTTAAAATCATTAAATGTGCAGATGTTAAAGAAAAAGCAGCTAAGAAATGTGCTAAAATTTATAAGATTAAAGCAGTTTCGGTAAGTAGTTTACTTAAAGATAAACAGGTTGAAATAATATTAAATCTAACCCCTCCAAAAGTTCATTACCAAATTGCAAAAAAGTCTTTGTTAAATGGAAAACATGTATACTCAGAAAAACCATTAGCAATTAATTTAAAAAACGGAAAAGAATTACTAAAGCTCTCAAAAAAAAAGAAATTATATTTAGGAAATGCTCCAGATACTTTTTTAGGAGGAGGCAATCAAAAATCGAAAGAATTATTAGAAAGTAAAAGTATAGGCAAAGTAAATTTAGGTAATGCGATTTTTGCTTTTCCAGGGGTTCAATCTTACCATCCAGACCCAGAACCATGGTTTGCAAAAAAAGAAGGTGGTCCAGTAATTGATATGGGACCTTATTATCTCACAGCATTAGTAAATTTATTGGGTCCAGCAAAAGAGGTAAAAGCAGCAAGTTTAATGAAAGGTTCACGATTTAGAACAATTGGTATTGGTCCTAAAAAGGGAAAAAGAATTAAGGTAGAATGTCCAACTACATACTTTACAACAATCATATTTGAAAATGGAAGCATAATTAGACTCACTTTATCTTTTGACGTTATAGCTCATCAAAGAAATCATATTGAACTTTATGGAACTAAAGGCTCTATGATTGTGCCAGATCCTAATATGTTCGGTGGTTCAGTTTATGTTTGTAAAAAATTAGGAAGCCCATGGAAAGAATTTAAAACAAATCAAATGCCGCTAGGAAAAATTAATATTAGAACGCAAAGTTCTAGAGCAAATGAGTCACCTACTAACGCTAATTACAGAGGAGTTGGTCTTGCAGAAATGGCTTATTGTATTGATAAAAAAAAGTTACATAGATGCAATGGAGAAGTATCTTTGCATGTTCTTGACTTGATACAATCAACTATGCAATCCGCTAAAACAAATAAACCAATTAGACTTAGTACAACATGTAAAATTCCAAAACTTTTTATTAATAAAGAAATAAATAAATTAATGAGATAAAATATGCAGATTGGTATTGATCTTGGGGCAAGTAAAATAGAGTATGTGTTATTAGATGACGTTGGCAATGAGCATCATAGAGAAAGAACCGAAGTTCCAAAAAACTATAAAGATACATTATCCATAATTAAAAAAATAGTTATCGAACTTGAGCGTAAAGCTGGTAAAGAATTACCAGTTGGTGTATGTCATCCAGGGATTCATTCTATTCAAACAGGACTAGTTAAAAATGCGCCTAATTCTTTTTGGATAAATGGCAAACCTTTACAAAGAGATTTACGGAGTGAAATTGGAAAAGAAATTTATTGTGAAAATGATGCAAACTGTTTTGCTTTATCAGAAGCAATAGATGGTTCTGGAAAACATTACAAAATAGTTTTTGGGGTAATTCTTGGATCTGGTGTTGGAGGCGGTTTAGTTATAGATAAACGAATTGTCAATGGACCTAATGGGATTACTGGAGAATGGGGGCATAATCAAATACCGAGCGCTTGTATTGAAGGTGTTCAAATAAAAAAAACTAATTTAAGAGCTGGGGAAATAGAAAACTTTGTTGCGGGTATAGGTATTTCTAAAGCGTTTAAAAACGAGTTTAAAAAGGATTTATCTGCGCAAAAGATATTTGAGATGCATAGAAAACTTGATTTAGATGCAGAAAAATTAATTGATAAATATAAAGATCAACTTGCTATGTCTTTAGCCACTGTTGTTAATATTATTGATCCAGATGTGTTTGTTTTCGGGGGCGGGGTATCTAACGAAATAAATTTTTTAGATGAAATTAAACAAAAAATGAAAAAATTTGTAGCAGGGGGTGAATTTGAGGGGACTTTTTTAAAACCCAAATTTGGTGATGCAAGCGGTGTTCGGGGCGCAGCTCGATTAGCAAGAACCACAAATTATTGACTAGTGAATAAAATTCATTTACTACAAAAGGAGCTAATTATTTAAGTCTAGGAAGATAAATATGAAATTATGTAGAATAGGTAGTGTTGGAGAAGAAAAACCAGCAATCATAGATAGTGAAAACAATTACCGAGATTTGTCATCAATAATTAATGATTTTAACCCTGACACATTAAATTTTGATACATTAGAGAAAATAAAAAAAACTGATATTTCAAGTTTACCAAAGCTTGATTCAAGTTCTAGAATAGGTGCATGCGTCTCTAACCCATCAAAATTTATTGGCATTGGTTTGAATTTCAAAGATCATGCTGAAGAACAAAATTTACCAATTCCAAAAGAGCCAATTATTTTCTCAAAGTTTACAAGTTGTATCACAGGACCAAATGATCCAATAGTTGTACCAAAAGGATCTAATCATACCGACTGGGAAGTTGAAATTGGTTTTGTAATAGGAAAAAAAGCTATCAATGTCAGTGTTGAAAACGCCTTAGATCATGTTCTAGGTTTTTTTCTTGTAAATGATGTGAGTGAAAGAGATTTCCAAAAAAATAGAGGTTTAACTTGGGATAAAGGAAAAGGTTTTGATACATTTGGTCCAATAGGACCATTCGTAGTTACTAAAGATGAATTACCAGACTATCAAAATTTAGATATGTTTTTAGATGTCAATGGGAAAAGGATGCAAACCGGAAATACAAGTAAAATGATTTTTAATATCAAAAATTTAGTATCTTACATGAGCTCATGTATGAGCTTACATCCTGGTGACATTTGTTGCACGGGAACTCCACCTGGTGTTGGTGAAAATATGAAACCACCTGTTTTCTTAAAAGGCGGTGAAGAAGTCGTTTTGGGAATAGACAAGCTAGGTCAACAAAAACATAAAGTCATTCCTTATAAAGATTAATACAATTAAATAATGGAACTATTTATTGCTTTAGGCGCTGGATTGATAAGTTTTTTATCCCCATGCGTTTTACCACTTATTCCAGGATATATTTCTTACATATCTGGAAGTTCAATTAATGAATTAATTGAAAAAAAAAATGTAAATTTATTTCCTATTATTTTATTTACAGTTGGATTTTCAATCGTATTTATCTTTTTTGGCGCAGCATCTACATTACTCGGACAAGTTCTTTTACAAAATTCTTATGAGTTAAGAATAATAGCAGGAGTGATAATTATTATTCTATCTCTTCACATAATTGGAATTATAAATATAAAATTCTTGAATTATGAAAAAAGAGTACAAACTAATATAAAAAAAAATTTTTTTAGTCCAATATTAATTGGTATGGCTTTTGCTTTTGGATGGACACCTTGTATTGGTCCAATACTTGGATCAATATTAGTTTTAGCGTCAACAGAAGAAAGTTTAAAACAAGGTATCTTACTTTTGGCTTTTTATTCTATTGGATTGGCAGTTCCGTTCATTTTATCTGGATATTTGATACAGAAATTTTTAATATTTTCAAAAAATTTTAAAAAAAATATTGATAAAGTGTCAAAAATAGGTGGATCGATTCTACTTATCACTGGTATTTTAATGATTACAAATCAATTACAAGCTTTTGGTTATTATTTATTAAAAATATTTCCTTTTTTACAAAATTTTGGATAATTAAGTTATGAAAATTTATCAAATAGATTCAAGCGCCAGAAAAGAGGGATCAACTTCAAGAGCTCTAGCTAAAAAGTTATTAGATAAAATTAAAAGTCCAGAGGATGAGATAATTTATAGAGATTTGAATGAGGAAATGGTTTTCGTCTCAGGGTTAACAGAGTCAGGGATGAATATTGAAAAAAAAGATCAAACTGATCATCATAGAAAAATGTTTGAGTTATCAGATCAACTGGTTAAAGAGCTTAAAGAAAGTGATATTATTATAATTTCAGCTCCAATTTATAATTACGGACCACCAGCTACATTAAAAGCGTGGTCAGATTTAGCTGCAAGAGTTGGTGAAACTTTTAAATTTAAGCCAAATGGAAGAAGAGAGGGTTTATTAAAAAATAAAAAAGCTTATTTAGTTATTACATCTGGCGGAACTAAATTAAATAGTAAAGAGGATTTTTTAACACCTTGGTTGAAATTTATATTAAATTTTTTTGGTATTGATAAAATAGAGACAATCAATGCCGATCAAATGGCTCTAAATTATGAAAAATCAATAAAGGATGCTGAAAAACAAATTGATAATATAATTTTGTAAAATTTTAATTTCGTATATATTGTAATTGAATTAAGGGGTGTCTATACAGACTGAGATTAAACCCTAAGAACCTGTCCGGTAATTCAGAAAGGGAAAATGGATAAGTATTTTATAAGCCAATCAACTTCATTAGCTCTAGTAATTTGCACTTGCTTATTTTTTACTTTTTTTGGAGTTTACTATTCGAGGAAATTCCAAGATTTGAGCAATTATTTAACTGCAAACCGTAGTGTAGGATTGTTCTCTCTTACTACCAGCTTAACTGCATCAGCATTAGGAGCATGGATTTTGTTTGGACCAGTATCTGCATCAACCTGGGGAGGGATCGGGTCAATTATAGGATACTCTTTAGGAACAGCATTTCCAATGTTCTTTCTCATTTTTTTAGGAAAAAAAATTAGAAAAGAATTTCCAAAAGGATCAACTTTAGTTGAATTTTTAAGAAAAAAATTTGGACAGAGTTTATTTAAACTTATTTTGTTAATGATGATTTTTTATATGTTTATATTTTTATGCGCAGAAGTAACCGCTATTTCTGTTTTAATAAATTATATTTCAGGAACTCCATTATGGTTGACTGCCTTTATAGTATTATTAGCAACATTAACCTATACTCTTTATGGTGGTTTAAGAGCTTCACTTTTTACAGACAATATTCAAATGATCTTAGTTATAGCTCTTTTGATTATTTCTTTTTTTATAATTAAAAATTTAAATTTAGATCAATTTTCATTTAAATTTATAGGTGAAAAAAATCCTCATTTAATTAGTGCATCTTATATTCCAGGTTATACTGCAGGATTAACCTTTTTTATTGCAGTAGCTGCTACAAATTTGTTTCATCAAGGTAATTGGCAACGAGTTTATGCTGCTAAGAATTTGGTGACTTTAAAGAAAAGTTTAATATTCTCTTTTTTTATTATTATTCCAATAGTTTTTTATACTGGTTTTGTTGGAATGGTTGCTTTTTCTATTGATCCAGTTAATAGACCTGATCTTGGTTTTTTTTCACTCTTACTTAAAAATAACTCTACTATGTTATCTTTAATAGTAATAATTCTTGGGCTTGCTTTAACGATTTCAACGGTTGATACATTGGTCAATGCAATCTCAAGCTTAATTGTAGTTGATGGTAAAGCAGTAATTGAGTTTAAAAAGAGAAAGAAAATAAACTATCTTAAATTTTCAAAATACGTAATTTTACTCTTATCTTTGATCTCTTTTTTTATAGCATCTAAAGGATTTGATATTTTGTATCTTTTTTTATTGGCAGATTTATTTTGTTGTGCATTTGTTTTTACTATCTTTTATAGTTTTTTTGATAAGAGAATTAATGAAAAAACAGCATATTTTTCAATTATAATAGGGCTAATTGGTGGCTTACTATTGTTTCCATCACCAGATTTTTCTAAAAGTTTATTAGTTGGTTTTCTTTTATCAAAGGAGCTATTTACACCTTTTATTAATCAATCATTGTTGTTTGTATCTTTTCTGATAGCTACCTTTTTACCTCTAGTAGTTATAAAGTTAACAAAGTTTAGATAATACAAGATTGTATAAGTTAAATTAATCGCTATATAACACTTCAAATGCTGGAAAAACAAATCGAAATTAAAAATCTCTCAAAGGTTTATGATAATGGCTTCAAGGCTTTAAATAATATTAATTTACAAATTAATAAAGGAGAAATTTTTGCAATGTTAGGCCCAAATGGAGCCGGCAAAACATCTTTAATAAGTATAATTTGTGGTATTGTAAAACCAACTTCTGGAAAAATTACTGTCGAAAATTTTGATATAATTAAAGATTATAGGGAAACTAGATCAAGAATTGGATTGGTTCCACAGGAGCTTACTCTAGAACAATTCGAGACAGTTTTTAATAATGTTTCATATTCAAGAGGTTTATATGGAAAAAAACCCGATCCAAAACATATAGAAAAAGTTTTAAGACAATTGACACTGTGGGACAAGAAAGATTTAAAACTTCGTCAGCTATCTGGTGGAATGAAAAGAAGAGTTTTAATTGCAAAAGCACTATCACATGAACCTCAAATTTTATTTTTAGATGAGCCAACTGCAGGCGTAGATGTTGAGTTAAGACAAGAAATGTGGAAAGTAGTTAAGTCTTTAAGAGAGACAGGTGTTACTATAATTCTTACAACTCATTATATAGAGGAAGCTGAGGCGATTGCGGATCGTGTGGGTGTAATTAATCAAGGAGAAATTATAATTGTAGAGGAAAAAAATGAATTATTAAAAAAAATGGGACAAAAAACATTAACAGTTGAATTACAAGAGGAAATAAAAAATATTCCGGTTTCCTTAAAGAAATATAGATTGGAAATTGGAAATAATAGAATGTCTCTAGACTACACTTATAATCTCAGTGAAAAACAAACAGGTATTACAAATCTTTTACAAGATATTAGGGATTCTGGTTTAAAATTGAAAGATTTAAAGACTGAGCAGAGCAATCTAGAAAAAATATTTGTAACATTGGTAAGGGAAAATAATGAAAATTAATTTTTATGGCTTTAAAGCAATTTATTTTCATGAAATGGATCGTTTTAGGCGAACACTAGGTCAGTCACTTTTATCTCCTGTTATATCTACCTCATTATATTTCATTGTATTTGGTTCAGTTATAGGAGGTTACGTTCAAAAAATCGATGGAATTAGTTATGGATCATATATTGTACCTGGACTCTTAATGTTAACCCTACTGACACAATCAATAAGTAATACCTCTTTTGGTATTTTTTTTCCTAAATTTAATGGAACTATTTATGAAATTTTGGCTGCCCCAATTTCAACTTTTGAAATCGTGTTAGCTTTTGTAAGTGCGGGTGCCACAAAGACCCTAATAGTTGGAACCGTTATATTCACGACCTCTTCATTTTTTGTTGATGTTGAGGTTCAATTCCCGTTGTTAATGATCTTTTTACTAATTTTAGTCTCTTTTACTTTTGCCTTATTTGGATTTTTAATTGGAATTTTGAGTAAAGATTTTGAACAGATGTCTATAGTGCCATCATTAGTTATAACACCTATGGTGTTTTTAGGTGGAAGTCTTTATTCTTTAGATATGCTGCCAGAATTTTGGCAAATGATTACTTATTTTAATCCAGTAGTTTATTTAATAAATGGTCTTAGATTTTCCTTTTATGGTATTTCAGATTTTAATATTTTAATCAGTGTTGGATTGATGGTTTTATTTCTAATAATTTGTGTGTTTGCTGTCTCAATATTACTCAAGAAGGGTTATAACATTAAGTCATAACTGACCCATCACTGGGCCAGTTAAAACTAATTTATAAGAGGAATTTATTTATTAGAATTGCTCAGACTCTGTTGAGCCGTCCATAGCGGTAGTAGCACTTTTCCCGCTACTAATTGTATTTGATACAGCGTCAAAGTAAGAAGTACCGACTTCTCTTTGATGTTTTACACTGGTGTACCCATCTTTTTCACGAGCGAATTCTTGTTGTTGAATTTTAGAATAAGCGGTCATTCCTTCTTTTTTATATTTTTCTGCTAATTCAAATATAGCTATATTTTGAGTATGAAATCCTGCTAGAGTAATAAACTGGAATTTATATCCCATTTTACTTATTTCAGTTTGAAAAGTCGCTATCTCGCTATCTGATAAATGTTTTTTCCAATTAAAAGAGGGTGAACAATTATAAGCTAACAGTTTTCCAGGAAATTTTTCATGGATAGCATCTGCAAATTTTTTCGCCTCTTTAAGGTTAGGAGTTGCAGTTTCACACCATATTAAATCTGAATAAGGTGCATACGCCAATCCTCTAGAGATCGCTTGATCAATTCCCGCTTTTACATAATAAAAGCCCTCTGGTGATCTTTCTCCGGTTAAGAAAGGTTTATCGTTATCATCATAATCATTAGTAATAAGTTTTGCGGCATTAGCATCAGTTCTAGCTAAAATTATTAATGGAACATCTGCTATATCAGCAGCTAATCTCGCAGCTTTTAAATTTTTAATCATTGTACCTGTTGGTACAAGAACTTTACCACCCATATGACCACATTTTTTTTCGCTGGCAAGTTGATCCTCAAAATGTACACCCGCCGCCCCAGCTTTTATAAATTTTTTCGCTAGCTCAAATACATTCAACGGCCCACCAAAACCTGCCTCACCATCAGCAATAATTGGAAGCATATAATCGGTCCTTTTTTCTTTCTTCATATCACCATCATTAATTTCCATATGTTGGATTTGATCTGCTCTAATTAAAGCATTGTTCATAGATTCAACTAATTTTGGTGCACTGTCATAAGGATATAAAGATTGATCTGGATACATTTCACCAGCAGTATTTGCATCAGCTGCTACCTGCCATCCACTTAAATAGATTGCTTTAAGTCCAGCTTTTGCATGTTGAACTGCATGATTTCCTGATAAAGATCCTAAAGTGTTAACATAAGGCTCTGAATTTAAAAGATTCCATAATTTAATAGATTGTTGTTTACACAATGAATATTCAATTTTAATCGAACCTCGTAACCTCTCAACTTCTTTGGGTGTATAATCCCTTTTTATTCCAGCAAATCTTTTTAGGTCGTATGATATATTCTCTGCACTCATTTACTCTCTTTCTAAATTAGGCTGTGAAAATGAGATGTTAAAAATTAAACTAGTTTGACTCTCTTGGAGTCTCAACTAAATCTTGCATTCCACTTGAACCCCAATCACAATGATCGTCTCTCATGTAAGTACCTCTTCTATTATGCTGAGCTAAGTCCTCATGACTAATGATTTGAGCCTCATTTTCGTAGTTTTTTAATTTTTCTTCCATGAAAATCTTATAATTTACAAAATTTACAAAATCTACAAAAAAGCATAAAAAGGTTGTAAATTAAGGAAAATTATTGTAAATATAAATTTACAAAATTTACAAATAGAAAACATGAGTCAATTAAATTTAAAAATAGGCCCAAAAATAAAGGCTTTTAGAAGACAGCTTGGTTTACAGGCCAATAAGCTTGCAGAGGAATTAAATATTTCACCAAGTTACTTAAATCTTATTGAAGGGGGCAAAAGAAAGATAGATGGAGATTTATTATTAAAGATTTGTGATAAATTGAATATAGAACTTTCACAATTAACTTCAAAAATTGATGTAAATTTAGAGAACACTTTATCAGAAATTTTAGATGATAAGTTATTTGAAGACCTAGATATTTTAGGTCCCGAGGTAAAAGATTTAGTTAGCACAAATCCAAAAATTGGAAAAGCAATTGTTCGGTTGGGTGATATTCTGAAGAAAAAGGATCATGAATTAGTTAATAAAATAGAAAAAATTTCTGGTAAAATTGTGGATAATAGAAAAAATTCTTTTCCAGGTGAAGTAATTTCAGATTTTTTACAAGAAAATAAGAATTATTTTCCAAAATTAGAAGATTTTGCAAATCAAGTTTTTGAGAAAGTACAAAAAAATAATAGAACTAGATATGTTGCTCTTTGTGATTATTTGAAATCAGAATATGGAATTGTAGTTAAAGACGTAATTCCTGAGGAAGACAAACCTTTTTCTAAAATTTTTATAAAAAATAAAAAAGAACTATTATTAAGTGATTATAGTTCGTTAGAGACAAAAAAACTTCATGCTGCTGCTCAAATTGCGCAAGAGGGTGCAAGTAAAGATATTGAAGATTATTTATCTAAATTTTCTTTTCCTTCCGAGGAGTCTAAGAAGCTTTCGAAAGTAGCATTATTGAATTATTGTGGAGCAGCAATCTTAATGCCGTATAAACTTTTTCACTCTGAATGTAAAAAACTCAAATATGATTTAGAATTACTTCAAAATACCTTTGCAACATCTTTTGAACAAGTTGCACATAGAGTAACTTGTTTACAAGATCCAAAGTTACCTGGAATTCCATTTCATTTTTTGAGAGTTGACATGGCTGGAAATATTTCAAAAAGATTTTCTTTATCAGGTATTGAAATTCCAAGATATGGAGGGGCATGTCCTAGATGGAACGTGTATTCAGCATTTACTAGACCGGGGGTTATCCAAAGTGCTGTAAGCAAAATGACTAATGGAGAAAAGTATGTTTGTATAGCTAGAACAGTCGAGAAGGGTATTGGACGATTTGGTAGGACTAAAAGTATTTTATCAATAGGATTAGGATGTGAAGCAAAATATGCAAAAGACTTTATTTATACAGAAAATTTAAATATGAGTGATAAATCAACAGAGATACCTATTGGTGTGTCATGTAGAACCTGTGATAGATTAGACTGTTCTCAAAGAGCTTTTCCACCATTACACAAAAAATTTGATGTTGATATTAATGCAAGAGGTGTCTCTATTTACGTCAGCGATAAAAAAGATTAAAAATGATAAAATTTATTATTCCAGCAGTTATTGTTTTTTTAATAGTGTTATTTTGGGAAAAAATACATGAATTTTTTTATAAGAAGTTTAATGTTAGATTAAATTATATCGTAGTTGTTTTTTTTATAATAATTTTGACTATTGTAATGGCCTTATTATATTTTTAATTTGATGGACTTAAAAACTTAGATTTTAATATTAAATTATGAGAGAAATATTTAAAAATGTTAGGGATAAATTAGCCTCTAAGTATTTAGAAAATAATTTTTCAAAAAGTAATAAAAGATTTAAACCAAGAATAAAAGCTCGCTTAAGAAAAAACAAACAACTTTTAAGTAAAAATATTAATAATTTTTTTGATTGGATTAAGGGAGCGGAATTGATTGAATTAAAACGATGTAATACAAAAGAAGATCCAGTAAGACCAGAATTAGATAATGATTTTAGAACAAGTTTTGGCAGAAAAATTTACGGAGTAAAATACAAAAATGAAATTCATGCTGTAATGTGTTTCGCTTTTACAAACAAGGTGCCCAAAGATGTTGTTCAATTAGATAAATTTAGTCACGATGCTTTTTTACAAAGCACTCAAAGAGGTCAGAATGTTGGACAGATTGCAATCGCATATACTGTTTGGTCTAAGAAAAAAGGTGGAGGAAAATTAATAGTTAAAGAGGTTTTTAAAAAAATCAAGAAATCTAATCACCTAAACAGATTAGTCACATTGTCGCCTTTAACTGAAATGGCAACAAACTTTCACTTAAGAAATGGTGCAAAATTGTTACAAGTTAATGAATCAACTCAAAACTTTGAGTATACTGTTAATAAAAAATGATTTCATTTATCACAAGTTATCTTATCCCATTTCTCATTTTGATAATGATAGTTGTATTCATTCACGAGTATGGACACTATTATTTTGCAAAGAGATTTAAAGTGGGTGTTACTGATTTTTCAATCGGATTTGGTAAAGAAATTTTTGGCTGGAATGATAAATCTGGTACACGTTGGAAAATATGTTGGATACCTCTTGGAGGTTATGTGAAATTTTTTGGAGATCGCAATGTATTTTCCCAAGCAGATCAAGAAAAATTAATTAAACAATATAATGATGTCGATAGAGAAAAATTGTTTGTTTTAAAACCTTTATATCAAAGAGTGTTGATAGTTTTTGGAGGACCATTAGCTAACTTTATTTTAGCTTTAGTAATTTTTTTTTCAATTTACACTTTTATAGGAAAAGATTTTACTCCTGCAGTCATCAATGAGGTTCAGAAAGAAAGCCCTGCAATGATAGGAGGTCTTAGACAAAATGATATAATTTTAGAAATTGATGGAAATGAAGTCCAAAGTATTATGGATGTGTCTAAATATATAACAATGTCCTCAGCTGATATTATAGATTTTAAGGTCAAAAGATTTTCTGATGAAATTATACTTAAAGTAAAACCAAACACTGTTCTTGGTGAAGATAATCTTGGCAATAAAATACAAAAAAGAATGGTTGGCATTAAATTAGGTGCATACAATAATGAAATTAATCATGTAAAGTTAGGGCCTGTTAAAGCTTTATACCATGCAGCTAATGAAGTTATCTATGTAAGCACTGCATCATTAAAATACATAGGTAGCATGATAATAGGTAAAGCTGATACATCACAATTAGGAGGACCTATAAGAATTGCAAAAATATCGGGTCAAGTTGCGGAATTTGGAGTTTTAGCTTTTATAAGTATGATGGCCTACATATCTATAAGCTTGGGTCTAGTAAATTTATTTCCAATACCAATGTTAGATGGAGGTCATTTAATGTTTTACACATTTGAGAAAATTTTAGGCAGGCCATTATCACAAAAAACTCAGGAGGGTTTTTTCCGAATCGGCATATTTTTGTTGTTATCTCTGATGTTTTTTACAACGTTTAATGATTTAAAAGATCTCGGAATATTCCAATAAATTTTTAGGATACTTTTTAAAAAAGGTAATAAAATCAACGTTTTTTTGTGCTATACTAGATATTGTGTATAAGTATTTTATTTACACTAAAAAAAGTCTTGATTTATAAAGGTTTTTGATAAATATAACAAATAACCTAATAAACCGGAGCTAAAATGAATAAAAAACAATTAGTGGTCAAGCTTTCAGGGGCTTTAAACTTGAGCAAAGCTGATGCTGAAAGAACTTTTGACACAATTACCAACACTATTTTGGACGCTTTAAAAGCTGACGATTCAGTTAAAATTGCTGGATTTGGTACATATAAAGTGGCTAAGAGAAAAGCTAGGGTTGGAAGAAACCCCAGAACTGGTGAGCAAATTCAAATTGCTGCATCACAGAAGGTCAAATTCTTACCTGCAAAAGCTTTAAAAGAAGTTTTCAATAAATAAAGGTCTTTACAGCCTTAACATAATTGTGTGTTAAGGCTGTTACTATATGCAAATTCTGCATATCAAATTCTCATAATCAACGTTAGTTTTTCGTATTTTTAAAAATATAAGAACTCACTTAACAGGGAGGTCTTAATGACTAAATTATTAAAAAAAATAAGTGTGCCACTTGTTAGTTTAATTTTTTTATTAAACATGAGTAGTGCAGGATATGCAGAATCAACTGTTTCTGCAGAAGTAGGGTTTATTTTTAATACTCTACTATTTTTAATGTGTGGATTCCTGGTCTTTTTTATGGCTTGTGGATTTGCAATGTTAGAGTCAGGTATGGTTACATCTAAAAGTGTATCTGTAATCTGTGCAAAAAATATAGGTTTAGTATCCATTGGAGCAATAATGTTCTGGTTGGTTGGATATAACCTAGCATATGGTATCCCAGAAGGAGGATACATTGGAAAATTCATTCCATGGAGCGACGCTAGTAAGATCGATACTGGTTACGCAGATGGATCAGATTGGTATTTCCAAATGGTATTTTGTGTAACAACAGTTTCAATTGTTTCTGGAACAATGGCTGAAAGAATTAAATTATGGCCATTCTTTTTGTTTGCAGCAATTTTAGCTGGTGTTATTTATCCAATTGTAATGGGTTGGCAGTGGGGAGGCGGCTGGTTAGCTAAAGCTGGTTTCTCAGATTTTGCTGGTTCAACATTAGTTCATTCAACTGGTGGAGCAGCTGCTTTAGCTGGTGCAATACTTATCGGGCCTAGATTAGGAAGATTTACTAAGTCTGGAGCTCCAGCACCACTTAAACCTTTTGCAGCATCATCAATTCCATTAGTTACATTAGGTGTATTCATCTTATGGCTAGGTTGGTTTGGATTTAATGGTGGTTCACAATTAGCAATAGGAACCGCTCCTGATGCAATTGCTGTGTCAAAAATATTTATAAACACTCTATTAGCTGGTGCAGGTGGTGTAATGGCCGCTGCAGCTGTCACTAGATTATCTGGTAAAACAGACGTTGTGCAAATGCTTAATGGATGTATTGGTGGCCTAGTTGCTATTACTGCAGAACCATTAATGCCTTCACCGTTTGCTTCAATTTTAATTGGTGCAGTAGGAGGTATAATAGTTGTTTATGGTACGAAGATGTTGTTTGCTTTAAAAATCGATGACGTAGTCGGAGCAATTCCTGCTCACATGTTTGCAGGTATCTGGGGAACTTTAATAGTTCCAGCTACAAACTCGGGTGCGAATTTTGGTACTCAGTTACTAGGCGTAATTTCAATAAATGCATTTGTATTTGTTGCTGCGTTTATAGTTTGGTCATTGATGAAAGCTACAATGGGTATCAGATTGAGTAAAGAAGCTGAACTGAAAGGAACTGACGTGTCAGAGACCGGAGTTATAGCTTACTCAATTAGAGACTAATTGCTTGCAATATTAAGGAACTCTTCGCTCTCTGTAAAAAAATTACTCATCGGAGAGTTCCTTTAAAACTTTTCTCTCTAGTTAGTTAAAAAACTAAAAGCCCCCTCCCTCGGGGGCTTTTTTTATATATCTTTAATTATTTCCTCAAAAACTCTTATGGGTTTAAGTTCCTTCATACCTTCTCTGTTTTTGTTAAAAACATTATCAATATAATTCACGGGAGTGATTGGCTTTATTTTGCTATATTTTAACTCACTTATAGGAGCATTCGCAATTAAACCAAAAGTTTTCACTCCCAAGGCTGCAGATAGATTTATTGGACCTGAATTATTACCTATAAAAAAATTAGAATTTTTTATAGCAAGAATTACACCACTTAAATCTTTGTTTGAACAATCTATAAAGTATGGTTTTTTTGAGTTTTGTATAATTTTTTTTGCAATATAAGACTTTTCAGGACCACAAATTAAATAAATAAAGTCAAATAATTTTTTTTCATATAATAAATCTGCCAACATTATAAAGTCTTCCTCATACCACATTTTGAAGTCTTCAAAAGAATCAACTCCAAACGCAATTTTTTTTCCTTCAACTAAAAGATCGTTATTACCATCTTTAAATCTCTCGATATTTACATCCAACTTAGGAAATTTTTCTTTTATATCAATTGAATTTATTTTTAAGAATTTTTGAGATTGTTCTGAATAATTTAATTTCCAATCTTCCTCATTTAAATAATTTTTAACTGTGATCCATTTTTTTTGGTTTTTGAGTCCAGGTGCAATTATATTTTTAATTCCAGCAAGTTTTGCTGCAATCGCAGGTTTGTTTACTTTATCTAAAATATATACAAAATCATATTTTTCTAAATTAAAAATTTTTTTTAATTTAAAAACGTCAATCCAGTAAGCTAGTCCTTTTCGAAAATCATTATAATATATTTTATTAATATGATTAAGATCTCTTAAGATATTTTGAGCCTGAGTTTTTTTTCTTACAATCAGATCAATTTTTTCATTATGATGTTCGCTTATAGCCTTTATGTAAGGGAGCTGCCAAATTAAATCACCTAATTTGTGATGTGTATAAACTATGCAAATTTTTTTATTCATTAAATTTTAATTTAATTTCTGGCCCACTTTTATGATTTTTAAAATCTAATCCTTCAATGGGATAGCTTCTTTTTGTTATCTCGTTTGTAATCTTGAACCTTTTTGGATTTATAAATGTCATTTCAATAACTTGTGGAATACCATTTTCATCTACCATTGCATAATTATTTGCATTTATATGAATATTCTTAAGCACTGTATTTTCAATAAAATTTTCGACCTGTTTTAAATTTTGGGGTAAACATAAATTATGAAATTCAATAATAAGTAAATTTATTCTATCTATATTTTCATTTATCTCATTTAAAATTTTGAATTCATCTCCCTCAATATCTATTTTTAAAAGTATATTATTATTGTTACCAATCGCTTCTGAAAGAGTTACCTGTTTATTTTCATCTTCTTTTTGAGAAACAATCTTTTTTATATAATGTTTATTTTTTCCTCTAAAAAAATTTAAATAACCAAGATATTTAAAGATATCTAAAATTTTATTAGGTGTATTTTTTTTAAGCTTTAATAATGAAATAAGATCCTTTTCGAGTCTCTTAAGCCAAAACTTAGAGTCAACGGTATGATCATATGCTTCAACTCTAGAATTCTTATTTTTATTAATAAAATCTTTTTCAAATTCCCAATCATCGTTTAAACCGCAAGTGATAATTATATCTGTATTATCAATTACTCTTTTGTCAATTACATATCCTCCGTCTTTTTTAGGACCTATTCTTATTAAATTTGATTTATCTAAATGATATGGTTTTAATTTTTTAGGTAACACAATTTTATTTATGTATCATAAAAAAAATTATATAATAATAATAATGAATATAAAAACATCTCAAACACTAGTTTCAGAAGCATTAAAAGAGATTAAAACTATTTCACCTGATAATGCTTTTGAAATGTCTGAAAATAATCAGTGTAATTTAATTGACATAAGAGATATTCGTGAACTTGAAAAAGAGGGGAGGATTGATAAGTCTCTTCATATACCCAGAGGAATGTTGGAATTTTGGCTTGATCCTCAAAGTCCATATTTTAAAGAGGGAAAAATAGATATGGGTAAAGAGATGGTTCTTTTTTGTGCTGGCGGTTTAAGATCTGCGTTAGCTGCTAAAACTTTAAAAGATATGGGTTTTGAAAAAGTTTCACATGTTGACGGTGGTTTCGCTGCTCTAAAACAAAGTAAATTTAAAATAACTTAAGACTTAAATTCATCAAGTGCGTAATCGAGTCTATCTTGTCCCCAAAAAAGTTTATTGTTTACAATAAAAGTTGGAGCACCAAATATATTTTTTTCAAATGCAAGATTTGTTAAATTTTTTAATTCATTTTTAATTTTTTCATCTTTAATACCTGTGATAAATGACTTTTGATCAATTTTACAATTGGATAAAATTTCTTTTACATTTTCTTCTTTAGATATATCTACATTTTCTTTCCAATAAGCATCAAAACAAGTGTCAAAAAATTTATCTTTTTTATTTCCGTCAATAAAAAGATAACCCCTCATTAAATATAATGAGTTTATTGGGAACTTTTCATTCCATCTAAATGAAATATCATTTTTTTTTGCAATTAAAGTACAGTCTTCTCTCATGTTTTTCATTTTTCTTTCATTAAATGCAGGCGCAGTAATATTACCTAAATTATGTAGACCGCCCAATAATATAGCTTTGTAATTAAAATTTTTTCTTTCATTGATGTTTAAAATCTTTTTATGGGCCAAATATGAATATGGGCTAATAAAATCAAAATAAAAATCAATTAATTTATTCATAAAGATTAATACTTTTTGCATAAAATATTCTTATTAACCAATATATGAACACTCCTAGAGGACCAATCAAGTATGTTATTATTAAAGGAAAAGCGACTAGCATTTTGTTAATATATAACTTTTGTGAGTCTCTAACGATCCATCCTCCAACAAACAAATTTATAGATACAAAATGTATCCAAAATAAAATAAGAAATAAATTATTTGAAAATAAATTAGATAAATTTGAAATACTTAAATAAAGTTCAAAGTTACTGATAAAATCATATGAATTTAAATAAGATTTATATAATGCAAATATATAAGTTCCACTTAGTAATAAGATTGGCAGAATAGAAGTAACCAAAAATTTATTTATATTTGATGATGGAAAAAAAATTAATATTAGCCAGAATGGCAATACACCTAAATTTACCCAAAAATACAGAATTTCAATTGTAAAATATGTATAAATTTGTTCGATCATTTAGAATTATATTATATTAAATCTAATAATGATTCCTATAAGAAATAAACGAAAAACATTACAAGCAACTGTAGATGAAATAAGAAATTTCGCACTGGCTTATGTTGATAAATATGCACCATCAAAACAACAATTACGTACATATTTATTGAAAAAATATTTAAAATTATCAGTGCCAAATATAAAAAAACAAGATGTTACTAATTTAATTGACGTTGTCCTCTCTGATTTAGAAAAGAGTAAATTTATAAATGACAAATTCTATTCAGAAAGTAAGGCTAAAAGTATGATCCGTAGAGGAAGTTCGATTAACAAAATTAGAAATTATTTGATTGGAAAAGGTGTGAAAGATCAATTCATCAAGGATACTGTTAATAAAATTAATGAGAATAATTCAGATCAAGATTTTTTTTCAGCAATTAAAATTTGCAAAAAGAAAAGAATAGGCCCAGCTAGAACTGAAGATAACCGTCCGTTATTTTATAAAAAAGATATATCGTTATTAGCAAGAAATGGATTTGATTTTGAAACTTCAAAAAAAGTGATGGATTTACAAAAGGATGATTATATTAAAATAATTAGATTACTTTAATTTATT
>CACGAB010000006.1 GCA_902570915.1 uncultured Pelagibacteraceae bacterium
TCATCTACTGTCTGATTAATCCTTTTTTTAATTTTAAAGATATTTAATAAAACACTCGTAAAACCTAGATAAGTAATTTCTTTCAATTTAAAAATGGATTTGATACCAATCTTCTCTAAATTTACACCACCAACGGATAAATATTCAATATCATTATTATATTTTTGAATTTTGGAAATAGCAGTTGATGCAAGTTTATCACCAGATGGTTCACCCGTTAATACGAAAATTCTTTTCATCTTACTGAAATAAAAATTTTATTTTTATTGGCAAATTGAATGCATTGAATTTTATCTAAAAAAATATTTTTTTTAGACTTCATAACTATACCTTTTAATCCGTATTTTTTGCAGTCTTTAAGCGTTTGAAGCCCTATGGTTGGCAAGTCCATCCTTAAGTCCTGTTTTTTTTTTGGAAATTTAATTAAAATTCCACCTGAGTTTTTTTTTAATTTCGACAACATTTTTTTTGTACCTTGTCTGTCTTCCTTGGCAATAACTTTATTATCTTTTACCACTAACGCTTGAACATGATCTAAAGTATTTGACTGGTTTAAAAATCTTATTCCTTGATTAATTGACATATTATCATTGATTGAAGGTTTTACCTTAGTAAAATCCCCTTTTTTAGCATTTAATTCAGGATTGAAATAAGTTGAACTTATAACTTTAATCTTTTCATTATTTAGAATTTTAATTATAGCTTTTATAATAGCTGCATCACCTAATTTAGCAGCTTTGATAATACTCGGCATATAATAAATGCCTTTTAAATCCAATCTTAGAGACGAAAATTTAGGTTTAGCTATTTTTCCTGCAAAAAGAACCTTGTTAGATTTTTTTTTTTTTATTAGGTCTATGATCTCTCCAAATTTTCCAATGCTTATTCTGAAAGAATTTTTTTCTTTTACAAATTTATTATTTTTTGAAAAATCAATTATAAAATATTTTTTATTTAATTTTTTTATTTTTTTAAGAACAATTTTTGAAAAATCAGTATCGCCTAGAAATAAACCAAACATTTTATTTTAAAAAAGGTGTACATATTGGTCTTTTTTTATCTTTCTCTAAAAATTCAACAACATCTTTTACTAGGTCGTTTTTTTTTAGTTCAGATTTTAAATTTTTTAAATTCTCAGTTAAATTTTCGCTTTTGAATATCTCTTTATAAGCTTCAGTTAGTGAAATAATCTCTTTATTTGGTATTTTTTGTCTTCTTAATCCTATTAAGTTTAGTCCTTGAAGTATACTTCTGTTGCCATGAACCATTGCATAAGGAATAACATCTCTAACAACACCACACATACCACCAATCATTGCAAACTTACCTACTCTAGTAAATTGTTGGACCGCTGAGTTTCCTCCTATAATTACATTTTGTTCAATGTGTGCATGACCACCAAGAGGTACATTATTAGCTAAAATTACATTGTCCTCAACAATACAATCGTGTGCCACATGGGATGAAACCATGAATAAACAATTATTCCCAACTTTTGTTAAACCACCACCTCCAATTGTCCCTGTATTGATAGTTACATATTCTCTAATTTTATTCCCGTCACCTATTTCAAGCTTAGTATCCTCACCTTTGTATTTTAGATCTTGAGGTTCATTGCCAATTGAAGCAAATGAATAAATTTTATTTTTCTTACCAATTTTTGTTTTACCTAAAACTTGGACATGAGACTGTAAAATTACTTCATCACCTATTTCAACATTTGGTCCTACCACACAATAAGGACCAATTTTTACATTTGAGGAAATTTTTGCCTTTGGATCTATTGTTGCAGTATTATGAATCATTATTTATTTTCTCTTAAAAACTCTCTTAAATTTTTTGCTGGATATCCCATAACTCTAGAATTATCAGGGATATCTTTTATAACCCCACTACCTCCAGCTATATCCACATTGTTTCCAATTTTTAAATGACCAGATATTCCTGCTTGACCACCAATCCTTACATTATTTCCTATTATAGAACTGCCTGCTATACCAACCTGGCCAGCAATAATTGTATTTTCCCCAATTTTTACATTGTGAGCTATATGTATCTGATTATCTAAGAATGTGTTTTTGCCAATCTCAGTATTTGACATTGACCCACGATCAATCGTTGCACCACAACCAATTTCACAGTGCTCATTGATTATTACAATTCCAATATGAGGATATCTAAGATTTTTTTTGTTGTTTGGAAAAAATCCAAAGCCTTTTTTTCCAATTGTGCAATTATCAAGAATAATTACATTATTTTTGATTATTGAATTTCTTATAATTGTATTTGAGCCGATGCTACAATTGTCTCCAATTTCAACATTTTTTTCTATAATTGTATTATGACCAATCAAACAATTAGTTCCAATTTTGACATTTTCTCCTATCAGAACATTTCTGCCGTGAATAACACTCTTATGTTCTGTGTTTTCTATATTTAAAACTTTATTGTCAAATTTATCATTTACTGAGTTTGGGTAGAATTTTTCAGTAATGCTGGCAACTGCGGTAAGAACATTATTCACAATAATAGGTTCGCAAGTTTTTGGTAAAAAATCCTTTAATAATTCTGAAGTTAAACAAAATAATGCTTTAGTTGATTTTGCTACTTCCTTATATTTCTGTGAATGAAAGAAAGTTATAGATTTTTTATCAGCACTATATAAATCCTTTATATCATAGAAGTTGAAATCTTCTTTTTTTTGATTTGTAATTTTTAAAAATTCGTGAACTTTAGTGAGGCTAATTGGGCCTTTATTTAAAAAGAAAGGATTAGACATGATTGCTTTTATCAAAGCAAAGTTACTTTTGTAGTAAAGAAATATTGCTGATTATTTCCTGTCAACAATAGTAGCTGACCATACAGCATCAGCAACTTTAGTATTATTTACAAAGGCATCACCTTTATATTTCCATACTCGCCCGTGTGATCTTATTGCCTCTATTTTTAATTCAAGTTTACAGTCTGGTATCACTGGGTTTCTAAAACGAGCTTTCTCTACACTCATTAAAAAAACTAATTTATTTTCATATGTAGCTTTATCTAAACCATGTGCTGTTAACGCAGCAGCAGCTTGGCCAAAAGACTCAACAATTAAAACACCTGGCATAACAGGTTGTCCGGGAAAATGTCCATTTACAAAAAAACTATCTTTCTTAACATTTAGAATTGCTGTAGCAGAAGATAATTTTTTGATGTCGTACAATTCATCAACCAATAACATTGGTTCTCTATGAGGTAATAAATCTTTAATTTGTTTTCTATTTAATTTTTCCATTTATTTAATCTCAGTATTAATTATTTGCAATATATCTTTCGTTATATCATTTTCGGCCCTTGCCATAAATATATTCTTTTTATCAATTATAATATCAATTGAATTTTCTTTCATGTATTTTCTAATTATAGGATCGATTAATTTTAAAAATTTGCTGAGCTCATTATTTTTTTTTATATTTAAATCTTTTATTATCTTTCTTCTTAATTCTTCAAATGAGTTTACTTCTTTTCTCAAATCCGATACTTTATTTTTTAGTTCCTCCTCTGAAATTAAATTTTTTGTTTTTAAAATTTCCTCATTTTTTTTACTCAATCCATTTTCAATTTCTTTGAGTTTCTTAGTCTCTTTGTTTCTTAATTTTTCAATCTTTTTAATAATTTTTAAAGCAGGCTCAGATTTATTAATAATTAATTCAACGTCCAAGAAAGCGATATTTTCCTTAGACCAAGATTTTGAAAAGCTTAGTAAAAAAAAAATAATTATTAAAAATATTTTTTTTTTTAAGATCAAAATGTAGTACCAAGATTAAATTTGAATGATTCAGTTTTATCAGTATCAACTGAGCTAATTGGATGTGAAAAAGATACACTTAATGGTCCGATTACGGTAAACCAATCGACTCCTACTCCTATTGAAGATCTAATCTTATTAGTATCACTCAAACCTGAGTCATAATCAACGCCCCAAACATTACCTGCATCAAAAAACATTGAGACATCCATATTTTGGATATTGGGTAGAAGTTGTGGCACTGATGTTTGTATATTAACTGAGGAAGCATAATTTCCTCCGATAAAATCATTACCATCTTTAGGTCCAATCCCACCTCTTACAAATCCTCTTAATCTACTACCAGGTAAATATATTCTTTCAGATAATTTTATATTATCATTAGTTAATGAATTAGCTGATTTAGCGAAAAAAGAGAATTTTGTAACATTGTCTTGATATAATTCTTTGTAAGCAGTGTAAATATATGTATTTGTTAAAGAATTATTATCACTAATTACTGGAAGATTAACTGAATAGAAACTTTTAAAACCATCTGTTGGTCTGTATTTTTGATTTCTCTTATCATAATCTAAATTTAAATTCAAAAAAGTGTCCCAGTAATTCCCTTCTTGTGATTTTTGTCTAGTTGATGCTGAACTGTTCGTTTCTATTTTTTCATAATAAGTCTCTTGTCCTAGACCTAAAAAAAGATCATCCTGATATTCAAAACCGGTTCCAAAACCAAATCCGGTTTTAGTAGTTTTGTATCCTGAATCTGTTAACTTATCAGTCTCTAAAGATTGGATATTTAGATTAACAGATTTATCAGAATTCCTAAAATTTGGATTATTTACATTAAATTGACCTTTTAATGTTTCCTCAGAAACAGTGAGTTCACTTACCAACTTAATACCCCGACCAAGATAATTATTTTCTTTGACTGCAAAACTTAATGTATTCCCATCTGTACCAACCCCTGCACCAGCCATTATCTCTCCAGTGGCTTTCTCCACAATTGTAATGTCGATATCTTTACTTTTGTCTTCATTATCAATGATTTTGCTCTCCACATTTTCAAAAATGTTAAGTGACTTTATGTTATTAATAGATTTTGAAGCTAAAATTGCATTAAATTCATCACCTTCATCGATTAATAATTGATTCCTAATTACATTTTCTTGAGTGATATTGTTTCCATAAATATTTATACGATTAATAGAAAACCTTTTACCTTCTGAAACGTTAAAAGTTAGGTCAATTTTATTATCGAAAACATTTTCATCAATTTTAGTTTCCAATGTTTTAAATTCCTCATCAAGAATTATTTCTTCAATCTTATCTAAAATCTTTTCAATAACAAATAGTGAATATTTTTGTCCATTTAATTTTTTAAATAAATTTTCTAAATCTACAAAATTTTCTTTATCAAGATCTATTGGTAAATTTAAAGAAATTTTGTTGAAGAAATATCTATTACTGGGAACAATATTATATATTAATTCAAATTCTGTATCATCAATTAGCCTCGCAAATGAAGAATTGACTTTTACATCATAATAACCTTTGTTAAGATAAAAATTTCTCAAAAGTCTTTCATCAAGTTCTATGATTTTTTGATTTAAAAATTTTTTACCAGATATAAATTTCCAAAATTTGTATTCCTCGCTAACAATCACAGATCTTAGCTTTCTATCTTTAAAAACTTTATCCCCTATAAAAGAAATCTTTTTGATTTTTGCTTTATCACCAATTTCAACTTCATAAACTAAATTCACTTTATTATCAGATAATTTCTCAACCATTAAATTTACCTTAGAAAAAAAATATCCTTTTTGCTTTAAAAAATTTGTAATATTTTTCTTATCTTCGATTAATAAAATGTCATTATATGAAGACCTAGATTTAACTTTTATAGTTTTTTCTAATTCTTTTGTTAAAGTCTTCGACTTTAGTCCTTTAATCGATACATTTTCTACTACTGGATTTTCTTTTACAATAATCGATAAAATATTATTTTCTAATGAAACTTTTACATCTTCAAAAAAGTTCGTATCATAGATATCTTTTAAAATTTGATTCAAATCATTTTTGTTAATATCATCACCCACTTTTATATTTGAAAACATTTTGATACTGTCTTTCGAAACTCTCTCATTGCCTTTTATTTGAAATTCATTTACAACTTCAGCAAATAGGACAGTGTTAAATGAAAAAAATAAGAATATTGTTATAATTATTTTTTTATTAAAATTTTTCATTTTGTTAATTAATTGATTTCACTATTCAACTTATCATTTACAGCATTATTCAAATTTATTATATCATCAATTTTTTTTACTTTTAATTTTTTAAATTTTTTAAATTCATTTAGCTCAAGTATAGTATTCATTTTTTTATAAATATCAGTAAATTTAATTTTATCATCTAAAAAGGATTTGACTAATTTGTCATTGGTTGAAACTAAAATAGTTTCAAAAAGTGAGGACTTTTCTGGTAATTTATTTAATATTTTAACCACTGGGAAACGTTTTAAATTAATATCTTGGAATTCTAAATTATTCAAAATTTTTAAATCTATTTTTTTTGAATGAATCGTTTGATTTGAAAAATAAAGTGAATTCGATATTGGTATCCTCATATTTGTATCATGTACAATTATTTTTGTTAATCCATTTTTAAATTTCAAAATAGCATGAACATAAGACTTGGGATGAATAATTATTGATAATTTTTTATATGGGACATCAAAAATTTTTTTTGCCTCAATTATCTCAAAAATCTTATTCATCATAGTTGATGAATCAACGGAAATTTTTTTTCCCATGTTCCAATTTGGATGTTTAACAGCTTGTTTAATTTTAATTTTATGAAATTTTTTAACAGGGTATTTTAAGAAAGGACCACCTGAAGCTGTCAAATAAATCTTATCTATTATATTACTATCAATCCCTTTTAAAGCATACCAAATAGAAAAATGCTCTGAATCTACTGGTATGAAATTAGTTTTATTCTTTTTCAATTCATTTCGGATTAAATCCCAACCACAAATAATCGCCTCTTTGTTTGCAATTGCAATATTTTTGGTGTGTTTTATAACTTCAATCGTAGGTTTTAATCCTTCAATACCTGAGATTGAGCTCATTGTATAATCAATTTTCTTTTTAAAAATTTTTTTTAAACCATCAAAATTATTTAAAACGTTAATATTTCTGGAAAATTTATTTTTTTTTGCTTCAAGATAACTTAAAGAATTATTTATAATTAGATTTTTAACATTAAAAAACTTAGCTTGTTTTAAAAGTTCTTTGTAGTTTGAGTCAGTAGATAACAATATTATTTCAAATTTTTTTTTATCTTTCTTAATAATTTCAATTAAAGTTCTACCTATTGAACCTGTCGAGCCTAATATTGCAATTTTTCTTTTCATCAAATAATAAAAGTTAAAATAAATATTATCGGTAATACAAAAATCATTCCATCAACTCTATCAAGCAAACCTCCATGACCAGGTAAAATATTTCCAGTATCTTTCAATTTAGCTTTTCTCTTAAAATAAGAAATTATTAAGTCACCTAATTGACTTATTAATGAAATAAATAATATACCTAGAGGAATTTTGATAGGATCTTTTTCTAAAATATTGTTATCTATATATTCTAAAAATAAAATACCTACAACTATTGAAAATAAAAAACTACCAACTACTCCAGAATAAGTTTTGTTTGGACTTATTTTTGTAAGTTTAGGACCCTTGAAAATTTTTCCAAATATATAGCCTCCTAAATCAGTTAAAATGCAAATTAATATTATAAATAGAAAAAAAAATTGACCCATATATTCCCTCATAAAAAATGCAGAAAAGAATGAAAAAATTAAAAAAAGGAACCCAAAAAAACATATCAGGTAATTTGTTTTGCTCATCTTTAACCATTCGTAGCTAGTTAGCAAAAAAAGTAAGCACAAAAATAATGCGAAAAATAATGATCCATGATAAATAGAAAATACAGCAATTGGTAGCAATATTATTGAACTTAATATTCTCTTTTGTAATTCCGTATTGATCATATATTACCAAAATTCCTTTTTATTTTCTTATAAGATTTAATTATTCTGTTAAAATCTTTTTCGTTAAAATCAGGCCATAATTTTTTTTCAAAAAATATTTCCGAATATGCCAATTGCCATAATAAAAAATTACTTAATCTTTTTGTGTTTCCTGTTCTAATTAATAGATCTGGATCTGGAATATCTTTCGTTTGTAAGTATTTTGAAATATTTTTTTCATTAACTCTCTCTTTATTTTTATAAATTTTTCTAAATGCGTAAATTAATTCAGTTTTAGAACCATAATTTAAAGCAAGGTTAATTTGTAATTTTTTATTTTTTGAGGTTTTTTTTTCAGATAAATGAAGAAGTTTATTAAGCTTGAGAGAAAAGTTTTTAATACCAATAATCTTTAATTTGATATTTTGTTTACGTAATTCCTCAATTCTATTGATTAAAAAATTTTCAAGTAAATTAAAAAGATAATTAATTTCTTTTTTTGGTCTTTTCCAATTTTCAGTAGAAAATGCATATAATGTTAGAAATTTGATTTTGTTTTTAACTGCTTCTTTTATAATTTTTTCAACTGTGTTAAGACCAGCTTTATGACCAGCATTTCTTGAATTTTTGTATCTTAAGCCCCATCTACCATTACCATCCATTATGATGGCTACATGTTTCAATGGGTTCATATTTTCATTATTTCTTTTTCTTTAATCGATACTTTTTCATCAACAATTTTGGTATGATTATCAGTTATATTTTGAATATTTTTTTCAAAAGATTTCTCTTCATCTTCGCCTATTTCTTTATTTTTTAATAATTTTTTTAACTCTTCGTTAGCGTCTCTTCTTATATTCCTTATTGAAATTTTACATTTCTCACCCATTGATTTAATCAATTTTTTAAGCTCTGTTCTTCTTTCTTCATTAAGTTCAGGGATGGGTAGTCTCATTAATTGACCATCGATCTGAGGATTCAATCCTAACTCTGATTTTTTTATCGCTCCATCAATTAATGGAACATTATTCTGATCCCAAACCTGAATATTTATCATTCTTGGCTCAGGCGTTGTAATACTAGCAATTTGATTAATTGGCATTTGTTGTCCGTAAACATCAACCTTAATGATATCAAGCATTGTTGCATTTGCTCTACCTGTTCTTAATGAAGATAGTTCTTTTGAAAAGACTTCAATTGCTTTATCCATTTTAAGGCTATGAGACTTCTCATCAAACATTTATTCGCCTATTTTGATTCTGCTAAATTCTTTAATCTTTAAATCGTTAATAGAAAGTTCTTTAATAATATCTTTAACTTTTTTTTTAGGCTCCATTACCCATGCTTGTGTTAATAAAGCATTTTCCTCTTTGAATTTATTCATTTTACCCAAACTAATTTTTTTAGCTATATCAACTGGTTTACCAGAGTTTTTGAGTTCCTCATTTACTAATTCTTGTTCTTTGTCTAAAATCGCCTTGTCTATTAAGTCTGAGTCTAAAGCTAAAGGATTGGATGCAGCTATATGCATTGATAATTGTTTGCCAAAATTTTTTACAATATCAGATTGATCTTTTGTTTCTAAAGAAACAATTACTGCTAACTTTGCCAAGTTATCTTTCACAACTGTATGAAGATATTGATAATTTGTTGATGAATTATTCGAGATTGTTTTTGTTTTACCTATGGTAATTTTTTCACCAATTTTTGCTATTAGTGCAATAAGGTTATCACTAACTGATTTACCATTTTTCATTTTACTATTTTTTAATTCATCAGTATTAGAATTTTTTTCATTGTTTAATTCACTTAATTCTTTTACAAAGTTAATAAAACTCTCATTTTTAGCAACAAAATCTGTTTCACAATTAACCTCAATAATTGAAGTTTTTTTATCATCACCACTTATAGCCACAACACCTTCTTTGGCATCCCTGGACATTTTTTTTGAAGCCTTTGAAATTCCTTTAATTCTTAAAATCTCAACAGCTTTATCTAAATCACCTTTAGACTCCTTAATTGCTAAATTACAATCCTTAAAACCGGCTCCAGTTGCTTCCCTGAGTTTTTTTACTTTTTCTATATCACTCATATCAATTTAACTTTTCTTTTTGTTTTCCTGAAAATTTTTTATCTAATTTTTCTCTATCTATTTCTTGTCTAGTTTTATCAATTTTTTTCTCGTTAACTTTATTTTCAGATTCCTTTAATTCTACATTTGGAGCATCCTTTTTTGCACTAATTATTGTTTCTTTAATTAAAGAACAATAAAGATCAATTGATCTTCTTGCATCATCATTGCCCGGTATAGGAAAATCAATTCCATCTGGATTAGAATTACTGTCAAGGATTGCTATAATAGGAATTCCTAATTTAGATGACTCTTGAATTGCCAAGGATTCATAGTTAGTATCTATAATAAACACTAAATCGGGAACTTTCTTCATCTCAGAAATCCCTCCTAAAGATCTCTGTAATTTATCTTTTTTAACACTCATTTTTAGTAGTTCTTTTTTGGTAAAACCTCTGTTTTCAGCAACCAAATCTATTTCTAATTTCTTAAGTTTTTTAATTGAATTGGATATAGTTCCCCAATTAGTTAGCATTCCACCTAACCACCTATAATTTACAAAATATTGGTCTGTCTCTTTTGCAACTTCAGCTATTGCTTCTGAAGCTTGTTTTTTTGTAGAGACAAATAAAATTTTTCCATTGTTTAAAATTGTTTGATAAACTTTCTCTAGAGCAATTTTAGTTAGTTGAAGTGTTTGTGTGAGGTCAATAATATGTATTGAGTCTCTTTTTCCAAAAATATATTTTTTCATCTTTGGATTCCATCTAAGAGTTTTATGTCCTAAATGAACCCCTGCTTCTAATAATTGTTGAATTGTAACGTTAGGTATTTTCATATTTATTCCCGGTTAAGCCACCACAGTAATTTCCAATTAAGGACCGGAGGTATAAAACCAAAAACTGTGTGCGTATTAATTAATTTGCGAATATTTACAAATATTTTTTCATTTTAACAAGCATAATTTAGCTTATTACTGCTGAAATATCCTTATTTCTTATTAAATTTATGGATTTTCTGTCTATTTTTCTTCCGTTTTGCAAATTAAAATCTAAGACCCTATTATTGTCATTTATTTTTATATTTATTTTTGTTTCACCGGGGCTTATTAAAAATTTTGATATTTCGTCTAAATCCTCTGCAGAATTCAAATTAAAAGTAATATTTTTTATAGGTTTATTTAATAAATCTTTAATAGAAACAATCCTCTTAACATTAACTCTTTTAAATCTATTATTTTCGTCTGATAAAGATTTGTTAACAGTAAGTATTAAAGAGTTTCCTTCTTTTAAAATGTTTCGATTGGTTTCTAATATTTCTGAAAAAATAAACAATTCAAATACACTTGAAGAATCTGTTAATTTTAGTATTGCATACGCATTACCTTTTGAAGTTTTTCTTTCTTGAACTTTGAGTAAAGTTGCAGCTACATTCGTATCTTTAATATCACTCTCACTATTAAATTTTTGATAATCGACTATATTATAATCATTAAAAATTTCTTTAAATTGATTTAATGGATGGTCCGATATAAAGAAACCAACAGACTCAAATTCTTTTGATAATCTTTCCTCGAAATTCCAATCTTTTATTAATGGGATGAAATCATCATTTTCGATATCATCACTACCAAATAAATCAATTTGATTTGCAGATTTATTTTCATAAATATTTTTTGACTTTGTTATAAAGTTGGGTATTGAATTATATAAAGCTTGCCTATTATCAATTAAACAATCAAAAGCACCCCCTTTTACTAGACCTTCCAATTGAAGTTTATTTATATCTTTCGGATTTATTCTATTTAAAAAATCATTTATAGATTTAAACTTACCATTATTTATTCTTTCTCTCACAATATTTGAAATAGCCTCAAATCCGACTGCCTTAATTCCTCCTAAAGCATAATAAAATTTTTGTTCATCATTTTTAAAATCTGCAAAACATTTGTTAATATTGGGTCTTTCAATTTCAATATTTAATCTTTTAAGTTCTTCATAAAACTCACTGAGTTTGTTTTGATTTGAAATATCCATTGTCATTGATGCAGCTATAAATTCTTTGGGAAAATACGTTTTTAAATAAGCTGTTTGATAAGATATAATTGCATATGCTGCAGCATGACTTTTATTAAATCCATACTCCGCAAAAGGTTCGATTTTTAAGAATATCCCTGCTGCAACGTCTTTGCTTATGCCATTCTTCACAGCCCCAGAAATAAAACTTTGTTTTTGTTTTTCTAATTCAGCTCTTTTTTTCTTTCCCATAGCTCTTCTAAGTATATCTGCTTGACCAGCTGTAAATCCTGATAATTTTTGAGCTATTTGCATTACTTGTTCTTGATATATTATGACACCATATGTTGGCTTTAAAATTTCTTCTAATAATGGATGAAGATAATCTGGTTTTTGTTTTCCATGTTTGCAATCATTATAGATAGGTATATTGCTCATTGGGCCTGGTCTATACAGTGCTACTAAAGCTATAATATCCTCAATATGATTTGGTTTCATTTGGATAAGTGCTTCTCGCATTCCAGCACTCTCAATTTGAAATAAACCAACAGTGTGACCAGAAGATAATAATTCAAAAACTTTTTCGTCCTCATAACTAATATTTTCTATATCAAAATTTTTATTTTTTCTTCTTATTATGTTTTGTGTATTGTTAATCACAGTCAATGTTTTAAGACCTAAAAAATCAAATTTTATTAGACCTGCATTTTCAGCAGAGTACATATCAAATTGTGTTGAAGGCAAAAGTAGGTCTGCTGTATTATCTTTATATAATGGAACAACATCAGTGAGTTTTTTGTCAGCTATGACTACACCTGCTGCATGTGTTGCTACATTTCTGTTTAGTCCTTCAAGTTTTAAAGATAAATTAATCAATTTTTTTATTCTAGGGTCCTCATTTATCAACTTTTGAAGTCTTGGTTCTCCTGCAATACATTCGGTTAAGTTTTGAGGTCTTGAAGGGTCAAATGGTATCATTTTTGAAATGCTATCAACGAAACCATAAGAAAGTCCCATAACACGGCCTACATCCCGAATTACCATTCTAGCTTTTAATTTTCCGAAAGTAATAATGTGTGCAACACTATCTCTATATTTCTTTGTTAGATATTCAAAAACTAAATCTCTTTTTTCCTCACAAAAGTCGATATCAAAATCAGGCATAGATATACGATCAGGGTTTAAAAATCTCTCAAAAATCAAATTATATTTTATAGGATCAACATCTGTAATAGAAAGACACCAAGCAACTAATGATCCTGCTCCAGATCCTCTTCCTGGGCCCACAGGTATATCATTATTTTTTGCCCATTTAATATAATCAGATACAATTAAAAAATAACTTGAATATTTCATTTCAATAATAATATTTAACTCATGATTAAGCCTATCTAGATATTTTTGGTATTCATTATCTGAGGTTAAATTATCAATTTCTTTTTTAAAAACTTTGACAAATTTTTCTTCTAGTCCAATAATTGAATTTTTTCTAAGAATATCATTTGCATCACCATCTTTTTCAGAACTAATATTAGGTAAAATAGGTTTCGAAAATGAGGGCTTAAAATTACATCTATATGGAAAGTTATAATTATTTTCAAGTGCTTCAGGGATATCGGAAAACAATTCATACATTTCTTTATCATTTCTTAAATAGTGCTTATTACTAAATTTTATTCTTTTTTTTTCTTGTATATAGGTCTTATTCTTAATACAAATTAAGGCGTCATGTGCCTCGTGCATATCTTTATCAATATAAAAAGTTTCGTTTGTTGCAATCAAAGGTATCTTTAAATCATTGGATTTTTTTAAATTCATTTTTTCAAAACTATCCTCGTTTTGATCTCCATGTCTTTGTAATTCAATATAAAATCTATCTTTATAAATTGATTTGAGTTCTGAATATAATTTTTCAATATCTGAATATTTACCTTTATCAAATAAATTTCCAAATAAACCAAACACGGTGCCAGAAAATATTGCAATACCCTGGTTTTTTTTTAATAATTCACTAAAAGGAACACTCGGATCAGATAAATCATCGTTATTTAAGTATGATATCGATGATAGTTCAATTATCCTTTTGTAACCTATTTCATTCATTGCAAATAATGGAATTAATCCCATAGTTTCCTCATACTTAAAGTTTATTTGGGTTCCTATTATTGGCTGAGTGCCAATTTTAGATATTTTATCTGAAAATTCTAGTGCACCACATAAATTTGAAGTGTCACATATTGCTAAAGATTTAATTTTATTTTCTTTTAAAGTTTCTTTAAGATCATCAATTTTTATTGCTCCCTCGCATATAGAATATTGAGTGTGAAGTTTTAAATGATTAAACTTTTGAAATTTAGACTCGAGCATTAATAGTTTTTATATTACCATTAGTCATTTCCAATAAGCAATCCGCCTTATTTGCAAAAAATCTATTATGAGTTGCAAATATTACTAGTCTTTCCTTATTTACCTGATTTTTTAAAAGTCCAAAAATTTCTTTTGCGGTATGCAAATCTAAACTTCCAGTAGGTTCATCAGCTAAGATTACTTGAGGATTGTTGACTACCGCTCTAGCAATTGAAATTCTCTGCTTTTCACCACCAGATAATTGTGAGGGATAATGATCTGATCTATTTGTCAGCCCTACTTTTTTTAATAAATTTTTTGCCTTATTAACTGCAATTTTCTCTTCATTTCCACCAGCTAAAGCGGCTAAATAAATATTTTCCAACGAGGTAAAATCAGGAAGTAAATTGTCTTGTTGGTAAATAATTCCGATTTTATTAGCTCTTAAAATGTCATTTTTATTAGTGTCACTATAATTTATCTTTTTATTTTCAAATATTATTGAGCCTGAACTAGGTCTATCAATCAAAGAAAGCAAATTTAATAATGTTGATTTACCTGAACCAGATGGACCCATCAACGAGTAAATTTTTCCTTTCTTAAAATTATAAGAAATATTCTTTAAAACATTAATCTTTTTTATACCTTCAAAAGATTTATTTAATTTAGAGATTTTAATTAGATTACTCATATTTAAGAGATTTTATAGGATCAAGTTTTGCAGCTTTAAATGCCGGGAAAATTGAAACTATTATAGTTATCAAAATTGAACAAGCAGAAATTATTAATATTGATATGGGATTAATTTCTGAAGGCATAGAGCTTAAAAAATATATTTCCTCGGGAAATAAGCTTATGTTAAAAAATTCACTTAGGAATTGTCTTAAATTTTCTACATACATTGAAAAAGTAATACCTAAGATTATGCCAAAAATTGTGGCTGAAGTTCCTATAATCACACCAATTAAGAAAAAAATTTTTATGATTGATTTATTAAGAACACCAATAGATTTAAGTATTGCAATTTCTTTTGTTTTATTTTTTACAAGTATTGTCAGACCAGAAATTATATTAAATGCTGCAACGATTATAATTAATGTTAAAATAATAAACATAACATTTCGTTCAACTTTTAATGCAGAAAACAAAGATTTATTCATGTCAGACCAAGAATAAATAAATTCATTATTAAAAATTTTTTGAACTATAGTTTTTTGATATTCAATGTTTTTAGGGTTCTTTAAATAAATCTCTAAATTACGTTTTTTTGGTTTTAAATTAAAAAATTCTTCAAGCGTTACTAGATTTATAAAGGCAACATTATTATCAAAATCAATTACACCACTATCAAAAAGTGAAACTACTGTGAATTTTTTTTGCTTAGGAAGATTGCCAATAATCGTTTGTACACCAGATGAGGACATTAATGTAATCTCATCACCAATCTCTAGGTTTAGAGAAAAGCTTAATTCTTTACTTATGGATATAGAATTATTTGATAATTTATTTTCACCGCCTAAAAAATTTCCATTATTAACAATGTCTAATTTAGAAAAATCTTTCGCAAAATACCCTCTTAAAAGAATACCTTTGGTAATATCTTTTTTGATCATAATTCCTTCGCCTGAATTACTAAAAATTAAACTTTCAGAAATTGATTTTAAGTTTTGATTATTTAATTTTTCTTTTGCAATTTTGTTTTCATAAGGCTTAACTGTCATGTGGGAATTAAAACCAATTATCTTATTCACCAATTCTGTTCTAAAACCATTCATAACCGACATAACTACAATTAGAACAGCTACACCCAACCCAATTCCAATAAATGAAAAAATTGAAATAATATTTAAAAAACCATCTTTTTTTCTGGCTTTTAAGAATCTAAATGTAATCTCTTTTTCTAATCGAGAAATCAATTGTTTACTTTTTGTTTATTTATTATCTTAATGATGTCTTTTAATTCAATTTTTTGAGATGCTCCATCAACTTCTTTAAACTCTAATTTGTCGCCCTCAACCTGTTTACCAATTATAATTTGAAAAGGTACACCTATTAAATTCATCTTTTTAATTTTTGATGAGATATTTTCATCAGTATCATCAATTATTGCTTCAATATTATTTTTTTCAAGTTCTAGTAAGATATTATTTGCTTTATCTAATTGTGAATTATCATTTTTGTTGATCATTGGAATTATCGCAACATGATAAGGAGCAATAGAAATTGGCCATTTCATGACTTCATTTTTTTCATCATATTTAGCCTCTATTATTGCACCTACTAATCTAGAAACTCCTATGCCGTAAGAGCCCATTTTAACAAAATCTTTTTTTCCACCTGGTAAATCAACCGACGCACCCATTGGTTTAGAATATTTATCTCCAAAATAAAATATATGACCAACTTCAATCCCTTTTGTTATTAATCTATCTTTTTCAGAAACTTTCTTTTCAAATTCAGTCTTATCAAATTTTTCATCGGTGACTGCATAATATTGTTCATATTCTTTTCTCATATTCCCTAGAGATTCTTTCTCTAATTTTGCATTGTCTATACTTAAATCAAAAATTCTTTTGTCAGTAAAAATTTTACTTTCACCAGTTTCAGCTAAAATAATGAATTCATGAGATAGATTTCCGCCAATTGGACCTGTATCTGCTGCCATTGGTATAGCTTTTAAATTTAATTTTTTAAATGTTTTAAGATATGACAAGAAAAATTTATTATAAGAAAAAATTGCTTCTTCATCAGATATATCGAAAGAATAAGCATCTTTCATATAAAACTCTCTGCATCTCATTATTCCAAATCTTGGTCTGATCTCATCTCTAAATTTCCATTGAATATGATATAAAAGTTGTGGAAGAGATTTATAAGATTTAATCGAGGTTCTAAATATATCTGTTATCAATTCCTCATTTGTAGGGCCATACAACATTTCACGATTTTGACGATCTTTTATTCTTAGCATTTCCTCACCGTAATCTTTATATCTTCCGCTCTCTTTCCAAATTTCACTTGATTGTATTGTTGGCATTAAAATTTCTTGAACACCAATCCCATCTTGTTCTTCCCTTACAATTTGTTCAATTTTCTTCATAACTTTGAAGCCAAGTGGTAACCAGGAGTATATACCTGCTGATGATTGTTTTATCATACCCACCCTTAACATTAATCGGTGGGATTTAATTTTGGCCTCTGACGGATTATTTTTTAAAATTGGAATAAAAGATTTTGAAATATGCATGTTAGATAATTATATTTCTTAAGTTTAAATATTCAAACCTCATTAACAAATATATAATTGTGAATAAAATAGTTGTTATTCCAGTGCAATAAATGAATTTTTTTAAAATTTTAGGATTTTCTGGTGATCCAGGATCCTCACCTTCAATTTTTTCAATCTTCATTCTATCAACATCAATAGGTAAAATCGCAAAAAAAACAATCCACCAAATGATTATATAAATTATAGCAAGTCCCGTAGCACTCATTAAATATCAACTAAACTAATGTTGGTGAAAGGTCTTTTGCCTGTTTTTTCTTTCGTAAATTTTCTAGCTGCAATTTTAAGTGCATCTATAAGATTATGTCTTTGACTTTTATTTCCAATATTAAATGTTTTTGCTGTTTTCTCTATTTCTTCTTCTAATAAGTAAATAAATTCGTCTGTTTCATAAATTGGTAATCCTCTAAAGTTTATTATTGGATTATTGTGAATATTCCCCTTGGGTGTGATTAAAATGGTTATTTCAAGATAACCGTTAGATCCTAAGTTTTTTCTATCTTTTATAGATTGAGAGTTTTCCTCAACACTTACATTACCATCCAAATATAGTCTTCCACTGGGAGCTTTATCATAGACTTCTGGATAGTCTCCTGGAGCTAACTTTACTATATCACCATTTTCTACTTGAACAGGATAAGGTACCTGCATTTCTTTAGCAAAAGCAATATGCTCAATCATATGTCTGTGTTCTCCGTGTACAGGAATTATACATTTTGGTTTAACCCAATCATACATATCTTTTAAATCTTCTCTATTTGGATGCCCGGAAACATGGATAAATTCACTTTCTTCTGAAATCACTTCTATTCCGTCCTTGACTAATTGATTGTGAAGTTTGTAAAGTTTTTTTTCATTTCCTGGTATTATTTTTGAGGAAAAAATTACCGCATCTCCTTTCTCAATAAATACATCGGGATGTGTATAATTTGAAATTCTCATCATTGCTCCCATCGGTTCACCCTGGCTACCTGTACAAAGATATACAATTTTTTCTCTAGCAAAATTTTTTGCCTCTCTTGGATCTATTGGTTCAATAGTATTTTTAAGATATCCACATTGTCTAGCTGCTTTGTATATTCTGTGCATAGATCTACCAACAAGGGAAATTTGTCTTCCTGTTTTTTCTGCGCAATAAAAAGCTGACTCCATTCTTGCAACGTTTGATGCAAATGAGGTTATTATAATTCTTTTTTTCAACCTACTCATTATGTTTAACATACTTTTTCTCACATCTAATTCTGAACCTGAGCGCCCAGCACTAAAAACATTAGTAGAGTCACAAATCATTGCTAGAACACCTTCATCACCAATTTCTTTCAATCTTTTTGAATTAATCTCGGCACCAATCAGGGGATTTGGGTCAACTTTCCAGTCACCAGTATGTAAAACAATACCTGCTGGTGTTTGAATCTTAAGGCCATTAGGTTCTAAAATAGAATGGGTTAAAGTTATATATTCAATCTCAAAAGGATTTAAACTTACCTTTCCGTTTAGTTCTACAATTTGTAAGTCATTAGTAATATCGATATTTTTTTCTCTAAATTTTTCTCTTATTAAAACAGCTGTGAAAGGAGTAGCATAAAGTTTGCATTTAAATTTTGGCCATAAATGAGCTACCGCACCTATGTGATCTTCGTGAGCATGTGTTAAGACAATTCCTAATAGATTATCTTTTCTTTCCTGAATAAACCCTGGATCCGGATAAATAAGATCAACACCTGGAACTGTGTCATCGGCAAAAGTAACACCTATATCAACCATAATCCATTTATGGTCTCCTGGCTGACCATAGCCAAATAAATTCATATTCATCCCTATTTCACCAGAGCCACCTAATGGACAAAATAAAAATTCATCTTTCATATTATCTAATTAATTTTGAAGCCTTAATTAAGCCGTTAATTGTTATATCAATATTCCTTTTAACTTTTGTACTAATAGAGTTTTTAAATAATTTAGAAAAACCTCCAGTAGTAATTATATCAAAAGACTTTTTTGTCTCTTTCTTAATTAAATTTACAACATTGTCAATTAATCCAGCATATCCCCAGAAAAAACCTGAGCGGACAGCTGATGTGGTATCTTTTCCAATTACTTTTGTTATTTTCTTTAAATCAATCTTTGGAATTAAAGATGCTTTGTCTGAAAGGGTGTTAAGAGAAATCTGAATACCTGGAGATATAATTCCACCTTTGTAATTATTGCCAATTAAAACATCAAATGTTGTTGCGGTACCAAAATCTAAAATAATAAAATTTTTGTTTTTTTGCGTAACACTTATTGCATTTGCTAATCTATCTGAACCTACTTGCTTATAATTCACATCAATTTTTAAAATTTTCTTTAAATTAAGCTCTTTTAATTCGTAACACCTAACTTTTGTTTTATTGTAGAAATATCTTTTTAGTTCCTTGTAGGTTGATGGTACAACACTACAAAATAAAATTTTATCTATTGAGGAAAAATCTATTTTTTTAAAATATTTGTTCAATAAATGTAGTTTTTTACCTTTTGAAGGAATTACAATCTTTTTTATGATTTTGTCATTGTTATTAACCAAACAAATTTTTGTCTCAGTATTTCCTATGTCACCTAAAATAATCATCTATTTAGTTGTATAATATTGTAACAAAAACTTACCGAAGGATAATTTTAATTGTTTCATAAATATTTCAGTTTTTATTTTTTTTTTAGTAATTTCAAATAAATTAGTCGTAGGGTAATTGGGAATTATAGGACTTTTAACCAAATTAAATCCAATACCAACAATTAGATAATCATTCCCTGATTGATTAATTTTTTCTTGCAAAATACCACAAATCTTTTTTTTATTAATCAATAAATCATTTGGTGATTTATAAACTATTTTGCTTTTATAAAATTTTGAAATTGCATCTTTAACTAAAAAACAATTTTTTCTAGATAGTTGTTTCATTGATAAATTCATCTTTTTTAATTTGTAAAAAAAGGATATTAAAATATTTCCTTTATAGGAAATCCATTTTCTCCCATACTGACCTTTACCACCAGTTTGTGTTTCAGATATTATCATTCCAAAATTATGATTTGTTTCTCTTATTATTCTTATTGCTGTGTTGTTTGTGCTCTTAACTTTTTTATATCTAAAAACTTTAAACTTCATCAAATAATATTAATTCTAGAAACTACCTCAATAAGTTGACTTGGGAATATGAAGTAAACTAAAATTAATAATGTTGAGAATGTTAATGAAAATTTTAACCACAATCCATGATCCGTGTCATATTTTTCTTTTTCCTTATCAAAATACATAATTTTAATTAATCTTAAGTAGTAAAAAGCGGCAACCACTGTTGATAATAAACCCACGATTGCTAAAAAATACATTGATTGTTCTATTACTGATTTGAAAACATAAAATTTAGCAAAAAATCCAGCTAAAGGTGGTATACCTGCCAGTGAAAACAATATAATCATCAGCGATAAAGCTAACATCGGATGATTTTTAGATAATCCCGATAAATCCTCTATTTTTTCGTAATATTGATTTTCTCTTTTCATCATTAGCAAACAAGAAAATAGTCCTAAATTCATTAATATATAAATAATTATATATATTACTGAACTTTGCATACCATCATTCGTTCCTGTTGCAACACCTGCCAAAGCATAACCAACGTGACCTATAGAACTGTAAGCTACTAATCTTTTTAAATTGGTTTGACCTATTGCAGCTATTGCTCCAAAAAGCATTGAGGCAATAGAGAGAAATATTAATATCATTTGCCACTGATCAATTAAATTTAAAAAAGGTACATATAAAAATCTAATAAATACAGTTAAAGCCGCAACTTTTGGTACCATTGTGAAAAACAAAGTTACAGAAGTCGGTGAACCTTCATAAACATCAGGCGCCCACATATGAAATGGTACAGCTGAAATTTTAAATGCTAGTCCAACTAATATAAAAACAATTCCAAAAGTAATAGCATATTCATCAGAATTTAATTGATTTGCAATCACATTGAAATTTGTTGATCCGGTAAATCCATATATTAGTGAACATCCATACAAAAGTAATCCTGAAGATAAGGCGCTTAGTACAAAATATTTTAGTCCAGCTTCTGAAGATTTTATTTGATCTCTATTAAAAGTGGCCAAAACATATAATGCTAAAGATTGAAGCTCTAGACCCATATAGAATACAATCAAGTCATTAGAATTAATCATAATCATCATTCCCAAAACAGAGCTTAATATTAAAATTGGATATTCAATCTTAAAAATTTTAAAAGTTTTTAAATAATTTGATGAAATGATTAAAACTAAAAAAGTGGCTAGCAGCGTAACAATTTTCATCAATGACGATAAATAGTCTATAATTATACTATTATTAAATAATTTAACTTCTTTAATACCAACTGTTTCATTAAATGTTATGACTGCTGTAACAAGTAAGACTACTAATGAAAGATTTTGGATTATTTTTGAGCTATTTTTTTTAAAAACACCTAAAATAAGTAGAAACATTATTGATAAGGATAAAAAAATCTCTGGAAAAACTAATTGCAGATTTGTCATTATATTTTGCTCGCTAATCTAAAATTGTATGTTTCTATCAAATCTGAAATAGATACCTCTATTGTATTAATCAAAGGATCTGGATAAAAGCCAAAAAACAAAGTTGGTATAGCCAAAGAAGTTAATATAATTGACTCCGATCTATTCAAATCTATCATTTTTTTTAAGTCATTATTAATTAATTTTCCAAATATCACTCTTTTGTATAACCAAAGCATATAAGCTGCACCAATAATTACTCCAATGCTAGCAATAACAGCAACTAAAAAGTTATCTTTGAATGCTCCCATCAATATTAAAAATTCACCCACAAACCCGCTTGTGCCAGGAAGACCCAAAGCTGCCAAAGTAAATAACATAAATAAGACAGAATACTTTGGAATGATACTTACAATTCCACCATAAGTATCAATAAGTCTTGAGTGCATCCGATCGTAAACAACACCTACACACAAAAATAGTGCAGCAGAAACTAATCCATGACTTATCATTTGAATTATACTTCCCTCAATACCCTGTTGTTGGATGGTAAAAATGCCCAAAGTAACATATCCCATGTGAGCAACAGAAGAATACGCAATTAGCTTTTTCATATCTTCTTGCATTAAAGCGATAAAAGATGTGAAAATAATTGCGATAACGCTCAATGTGTAAATTAGTGGAGTAAAAACTTCTGACGCAACAGGAAATAGTCCTAATGAAAATCTTATAAATCCATAACCTGCCATTTTCAATAAAATTGCAGCTAATAAAACTGATCCTGCTGTTGGAGCTTCAACATGAGCATCTGGTAACCAAGTGTGGACTGGCCACATTGGAGTTTTGACTGCGAAAGAACTAAAAAAAGCAAGCCATAACAAATTTTGATATTTAGCCTCGATGCCTAAACTATAAAGTTCAATTACGTCTGTTGTCCCGGTTAACCAATATATAGTAATTATAGCAACCAACATTAATACTGACCCGAGTAAAGTGTAAAGAAAAAATTTAAATGCAGAATAAACTCTTCTAGCCCCTCCCCATATTCCAATAATTAAAAACATTGGTATCAGACCAGCCTCAAAAAATAAGTAAAAAATTACAAGATCTAAAGAACAAAATACTCCTATCATGAAAGACTCCATAATTAATACTGCAATTAAAAATTCACTTAATCTTTCTTTAATAGAATTATTTACTGACAAGATACAAAGTGGAGTAATAAATGTTGTCAGTAAAATAAACAAAATTGAAATTCCGTCAACACCCACTTTATAATTTATAAAGTCCTCAATCCAAGTTCTTTGTTCTACAAATTGAAACTCTGAGGTCGTATGATCGAAAAGTATCCACAAGTAGATTGATAAAAGAAAATTTACAAAAGAAGTAAACAATGCGACGTATTTCACAGTAAAATTATTTTGCTTGTTACTTCTTGTAAAAAATAAGAAAAAAGCACCTACTGTCGGTAATAAAATTAATGAAGAAAGAATAGGAAAATTCATTATTTAACAATTAGAAAAGTTAATAAAGCAGAAAATCCAAGAAGCATAACAAACGCGTATTGATAAATAAATCCACTTTGAAATTTATTTGCTTTAACGGAAAATCTTTTGATAATAGCGGAGATACCATCAGGCCCAAAACCATCAATTATCTTTAAATCAAAAAACTTCCATAAAAATAATCCAAATTTTTTTGATGGTTTTACAAATAGTGCATCGTATAATTCATCAAAATACCACTTATTTAATAAAAATAGGTACAAGGGTTTGTTATTTTTTACAATTTGTTCTGGTAAATTTTTATTTTTAACAAATAGATAATATGCTGTTGGTATGGATAAAATTACTAGTATTGGGGTTAATAATAAAAACCATAATGGTGGGTGTTCAGTACTTAATGGTTTTAGAAAAAATATTGAATCTTTCCAAAAATTGTTCAAACCATAATTACCAATAAACAAATCCTTAAAAATAAATCCTGCAAATATCGCACCCAAAGAAAGTAGGACTAGAGGTATCAACATAACAATAGGAGACTCATGAGTATCCTCAATTTTTATCTCTTTATTATTATAATCACCGTGAAAAGTTTTGAATATTAACCTCCAAGAATAAATGGAAGTTAAAAATGCCGTAAAAATCCCAATTCCAGCAGCATAATAACCTGTTGTATTACCTCTTAAATATGCGAATTCTATTATTGCATCTTTAGAATAAAAACCTGATAGCAAAGGAAAGCCAGTTAATGCCAACGTTCCAATAATCATTAATGAATAAGTGTAAGGTAATTTTTTCCATACTCCTCCCATATTATTTATATTTTGCTCATCTTTAAATGCATGTATGACTGAACCAGATCCCAAAAATAATAAAGCTTTAAAGAAAGCATGAGTAAATAAATGAAACATTGCTACGTTATAAGCACCCACTCCAGTAGCAAAAAACATATAACCTAATTGACTACATGTAGAATAGGCTATTATCTTTTTTATATCATTTTGAACCAAAGCAACAGTTGCAGCAAAAAATGCTGTGCTCATACCAATTACAGTAATTATATTTAATACAAATTCAGAATATTCGTAAATTGGTGAACATCTAACAACAAGAAAAACACCTGCTGTAACCATAGTTGCCGCATGAATTAAGGCTGACACAGGTGTTGGACCCTCCATGGCATCAGGTAACCAAGTATGAAGTAGAATTTGAGCTGATTTACCCATGGCGCCAATAAATAAAAGTAAGCAAATCAAATCTATCGCATTAATTTCGATACCTAAAAAAACTAGATTTTTTTCTGTAATGTTTGGAATTTGCTGAAAAACCTCAGAATAATTTACTGTTCCGAATAAATAAAATATTAAAAAAATACCTAGAGCAAATCCAAAATCTCCAACTCTATTAACAACAAATGCCTTAATTGCTGCTTTATTTGCAGACTCTTTTTTAAACCAAAAACCTATTAAGAAATAAGAACATAGACCAACTCCCTCCCAACCAAAAAATAATTGAATGAAATTATCTGAAGTTACCAACATTAACATCGCAAAGGTAAATAATGATAAATAAGCCATGAACCTTGGCTTATGAGGATCATGAGACATATAACCAATTGAGTAAATATGAACAAGTGCAGAAACAGATGTTACTACAACCAACATTACAGCTGATAACGCATCAATCTTCATCGACCAATTAACATTTAATGATCCTGAGCTTATCCATGTAGCTATTGTGATGTTATCTTGATATTGATTGACTATTACCTCGTATAAAACTAGAGCTGATAAAATAGCCGATATCGATACCAATAAACTTGTAATTATTTCAGAATTTCGATCACCGATAAATTTTCCAAAAAATCCAGATATTATTGAGGCTATCAAAGGTAAAGCTATTATTGAAATTTCCATTTTACCCTTTTAATTTATCTATTTCCTCAACACGAATTGTTCCTGAATTTCTGTAATAAACAACTATGATTGCAAGGCCGATTGCTGCTTCAGCAGCAGCAACAGTTAATATAAATAAAGTAAATACTTGTCCAGTTAAATCACCCAAATACATTGAGAACGAAACTAGGTTTATATTAACAGCTAATAATATGAGTTCTATACTCATAAGTATTACAATAATATTTTTTCTATTCAAAAAAATTCCAATTATTCCAATACTAAAAATAACTGCACCCAATGTTAAGTAATGTCCTAAGCCTATTTCAATCATCTATTTTAACTCCTCTATTAGAAGCAACCTCTACAACCTCTACACCCTCAGCTCTTTCTCTAGAAATTTGTTTCAAATAACTTTGTTTTTTAACGCCCTCTCTTTGTCTAAAAGTAAGAACAATAGCACCTATCATTGCTATTAGAAGTATCATTCCACTAATTTGAAAGATGTGAATATAGTCTGTATATAAAACCATTCCTAATGAATGAGTATTACTAACATCGTTTACTATTGATAGATTACCTTGGTCAAATAAGTCGGGTTTGTATTTCCATCCACCTATAACAATTATAAGTTCAAAAAAGATTATAACACTTATTAATAATCCAATTGGTATGTGATTGGAGTTTTCTTTAGATATAAACCATTGATTTTTTTGTTGAGCAACATTTAGCATCATTACAACAAATAAAAACAATACTGCCACAGCCCCTACATAAACAATTAGCATTATCATTCCTAAAAATTCAGCACCAATCATGATAAAAAGACAGGATATACTTATAAAATCTAAAATTAAAAAAAAAACAGAATGGACAGTATTTTTTGATACTGTAACCATGACCGCTGAGACCACTGCAATTATGGAAAATACGTAAAAAAATATTGCATGCGCAATCATAAATTATCTGTAAGGATTATCTGACTTAATATTAGCTGCCAAAATATTTTCCCATCTGTCTCCATTATCAAGAAGTTTTTCTTTAGTATAATAAAGCTCTTCACGAGTTTCTGTGGAGAATTCAAAATTTGGTCCTTGAACTATTGCGTCTACAGGGCAAGACTCTTCACATAAACCACAATAAATACATTTCATCATATCGATGTCATAACGAGTTGTTTTTCTACTTCCATCTGATCTTTGAGAAGACTCAATAGTAATTGCTTGAGCAGGACAAACAGCCTCACATAATTTACACGCTATACATCTTTCTTCACCATTCGGGTATCTTCTTAAAGCATGTTCACCTCTAAATCTTGGACTTATTTTGCCTTTTTCAAATGGATAATTTATTGTTTTTTTTGATTTAAATAATTCTTTTGTAGCAATAAAAAGCCCTCCAATAAAATCTGTCATAAATATCGTTTTTAAAAATCTAGAAATTTTCATTTAACTGGTGGGTAAAAGGTTAAAATAAAAAAGATAACTAGCAGTTAGAACAACATAAGTTAAAGATAATGGTAAAAATATTTTCCAACCTAGTCTCATAAGCTGATCATATCTATATCTTGGTACAATAGCTTTTACCAACGCAAAAAGTATAAATAAAAATAATATCTTAAAAATTAGCCAAAGAGCTCCTGGAATTAAGTTAAATGGATAAAGCTCAATCGGAGACAGCCACCCTCCTAAAAATAAGATTGATCCTAAAGCACACATTAATAGAATATTTGCGTACTCTCCTAACCAAAACATTGCGTACATCATTCCAGAATACTCCGTTTGATATCCTGCAACTAATTCTGCCTCTGCTTCAGGTAAATCAAAAGGTGGCCTGTTTGTTTCAGCTAATGCTGAAATAAAAAAAATTACAAACATTGGAAACAATGGAATAACAAACCACATGTCCTTCTGAGCAAGTACTATGTCACTTAAATTTAATGAGCCTACACACAATAAGACATTTATAATTATTATACCTATTGATACCTCGTAAGAAACCATTTGTGCCGCTGATCTTATTGAACCTAAAAATGGGTATTTAGAATTTGACGCCCATCCACCCATTATTATTCCATAGACACCTAATGATGAAACAGCGAATATATATAAAATTCCTACGTTAATATCAGCTAGAACTTGATCAACACCAAAAGGAATCACAGCCCAAGCTATCAAAGCAAGTGTCATTGTAATAATTGGTGCTAAAATGAAAATTATTTTATTTGAGCTAGCAGGTATAATTATTTCTTTAAAAATATATTTAAGCGCATCAGCTAAAGATTGCAGTAAGCCAAATGGACCTACTACATTCGGACCTTGTCTTTTTTGAACAAAAGCCCAAACCCTTCTATCTAACCAAACAATCATTGCGACAGATACTAAAACTGGCACAAGTAAAAATAAAATCTTATATGTTTCCTGAAAAATTAAATCTAAATATTCCATTTATTATCCCTCTGTCCCTGTTTTTTTTAAAACTAACTTTGAATTATTACATTCAAACATTGTTTTTGATGCTCGGGCAACTACATTAGAAAAATAGTAATCTTTAAATTCAACTTTTATTTTTTCATTTTCAAAAGTTTTTTGTTCAATCTTTTCAACAAATTCAGAACTTTTTTGCTCTTGTTTTATTTTTAAATAATTAAGCATACTACTTTCAAGCTCCTCTTTATCATTAAAAAGCTTTCTGTTATTCATTACTTCTGCAAGATCATTAATTACTTGCCAATCCTCTTTTGCATCACCGGGCGGATACGATGCTTTATAAGCTTTTTGAATTTTTCCCTCTAAGTTTGTATAATGTCCTGATTGCTCTGTGTAGGCAACACCAGGTAAAATAATATCTGCAATCTCTGCACCTTTGTCACCATGACTACCTTGATAAATAATAAATTCATCTTTCTTCTTAAAATCTAGGTTGTCCTGTCCAAGTAGATAAATGATTTCAAATTTGTTATCTTTCACTTCATCAAGCAATTCATTGTTTTTATCAATTATATCTAAATCCAAATTACCAACTGTTCCTGCATCTACTGATAATACATTTAGTGGATTCCATTCACTTGAAATTTTATTATTCTTTTTTAAAAAATCTTTAAGTGAATTAAATAAGTATTCAGCAGATTTAATTCTTAAAAAAGACTCACCAAATATAATTAAAGGTCTTTTTGAATTGATTATTTTTTTCGACAATTCATTTTTGTTCTCAAAAATATCTTTTATTGTTTGCGTATTTCCATCTAAACTTTCATATGGATAAGTAAGATCTCCAACATTATTCATAGATATAATCTTTGTATCATTATTCAAAAACGCTTTTCTAATTCTTGCATTTACCATTGTTGCTTCATATCTCGGATTAGTCCCAATCATTAAGATTAAATCCGACTCCTCTATTCCATTTATTTTTGAGTTAAATATGTAATTTTCTCTTTTTGAACTATCAATAAAAGTTTTGATAGATCTAGACTCATAATTTTTTGTATTTATTGTTCTTTCTAAAAATTCTTTAAAAATAAAACTTGCTTCCATATTGGAAAGGTCTCCAATAAAACCACATATTTTTTTGTTATCTGTATTTTCAATTTTTGATTTAATAATTTTATAAACTTCATCCCAAGAAGCTTTTTCGAATTTATTATTGTATTTTATATATGGAGTATCTAATCGTTGGTTTAATAATCCATCACAGGCATATCTTGTTTTATCTGAGATCCATTCCTCATTTATATCCTCATTTATTATTGGTAATACTCTTTTTACTTCCCAATCATATGTATCAACTCTAATATTAGAACCAACAGCATCCATTACATCTATAGTTTCAGTTTTTTTTAGTTCCCATGGTCTTGCTTCAAAAACATAAGGTTTTGAAGTGAGAGCCCCGACTGGACAAAGATCTATTACATTTCCTGATAATTCTGATTTAACAGATTGCTCAAGATAAGTAGTTATTTGCATATCTTCCCCTCTTCCAATAGCACCTAATTCTGGAACACCTGCTATCTCTGTTGCAAATCTCACACATCTCGTGCAATGGATACATCTTGTCATTTGAGTCTTTATTAATGGACCCATATTTTTATCAGGCACAGCTCTTTTATTTTCTTTAAATCTTGATTTATCAATTCCATAAAACATTGATTGATCTTGAAGGTCACATTCTCCACCTTGGTCACAAACAGGACAATCTAATGGGTGATTTGCTAATAAAAATTCCATTACACCTTTTCTAGATTTTTCTATTTTTGGTGTATTTGTTCTTATCACCATTCCATCAGCTGCTGGCATTGCACATGAAGCTACTGGTTTAGGAGACTTTTCCATTTCAACTAAACACATTCTACAATTTCCCGCTATTGATAATTTTTCATGATAACAAAATCTCGGAATTTCAGCTCCAGCTTTTTCACAGGCTTGAAGAACAGTTAAACCATCTTCAACCTCAACTTCAATATCATTTACTTTTAATTTAAGCATTTTTATCTAATAAATGTTGATCAACCAAATAAGGAATATTTTTATTTTCTTTAACTATAGGGTCAAATTTGTTTCTTTTTTTAATTTCATCTTTAAAGTGTCTTAGTAATCCTTGGACTGGCCATGAAGATCCCTCTCCAAAAGCACAAATTGTATGACCTTCTATTTGTTTTGTAACATCTCCTAACATTTCAATTTCATCTTTTGATGCTTCTCCCTTTGCCATTCTTTCTAGCATTCTCCACATCCAGCCTGATCCCTCCCGACATGGTGTACACTGACCACAGCTTTCATGTTTATAAAATCTTGCTATTCTAGCCATACATTTAATAATATCTTGATCTTTATTTATCACGACCACTCCTGCAGTCCCTAATCCACTTTTCTCAGCTGCTAATGAGTCAAAATCCATCGTTAAAGTTTCACATTTTTCTTTTGGTATAAGTGGCATTGACGATCCGCCTGGTATTACTGCCTGTAGATTATCCCACCCACCAACTACACCTCCAGCATGTGCTTCGATTAATTCTTTTAGAGGAATATTCATTTCTTCCTCAACATTACATGGGGAATTAACATTTCCAGAAATACAGAAAATTTTTGTACCTGTATTTTTTTCTCTTCCTAACGATGCAAACCATTTTCCACCTCTTCTAAGTATAGTAGGAACTACAGCTATAGTTTCAACATTATTAATTATTGTGGGGCAACCATAAAGTCCTATCAATGCAGGGAAAGGTGGCTTCAATCTTGGCTGACCTTTATTTCCTTCAATACTTTCTAGTAATGCAGTTTCTTCACCACAAATATATGCTCCAGCACCATAATGAATATAGATATCAAGATCCCATCCAGTTCCAGATGCATTTTTTCCAATCAATTTTTTTTCATAAGCATCATCAATAGCAGCTTGAAGTTTTTGTCCATCAACGAAATATTCACCTCTAATATAAATATAGCAAACATGTGCTTGAACTGCATAGGATGCAATCAAACAACCCTCAATTAATTTATGAGGTTCAAATCTTAAAATATCTCTATCCTTACAAGTTCCCGGTTCTGACTCATCAGCATTAATCACTAAATAATGTGGCCGTGATCCAACTTCTTTAGGTGCGAAGGACCATTTTAAACCTGTTGGAAATCCTGCACCACCTCTTCCTCTAAGTTGAGACTCTTTAACCTCATTGATGATCCAATCTCTTCCTTTACTTATAATTTCTTTAGTATTAACCCAGTCACCTCTTTTTTGAGCTGAAATTATATCAGAGCCTAAATCGTTATATAAATTTTGGAAAATTCTATCCTTATCTTTAAGCATTTTTTAATTCCATTAATGTTTTTCTATTATTTTCTGGTTCATTGTTTACTCTTCCTCTATATGACCCAGGTTTAGGGATATCACCTTTTAGAATCTTATCTAAAATTTCTAGTGTTTTTTCTTTATTTAAATCTTCATAATACTCATCGTTAATTTGCATCATAGGTGCATTAACACAAGCTCCCAAGCATTCAACTTCTATCCAAGAACAACTTTTATCTTGTGAAAGCTCAGACTCATTTTCAGATATCTTTTCTTTACATGCCTCTACTAATTTATTTGCTCCCCTTATCATACAAGGAGTTGTTGTGCATACTTGAACAAAATATTTACCAACCGGAGATAAATTATACATACTATAAAATGTTGCAACCTCATAAACTTTTATGTAAGGCATATCTAAAATTTTTGCTATATATTTCATGGCAGCAAGAGGTATCCAGTTATTATTTTGTCTTTGTGCAATGTAAAGTAACGCCATTACAGCACTTTGTTGTTTACCCTTTGGATATTTTGCAATAATCTTATTTGCAGTATCTAAAGATGAAGAATTAAATTCGAAGCTTTCAGGTTGTTCTTTTGCAGGTCTTTTTAAACTCATCTATCAACCTCGCCAAAAACTATATCTAAAGAACCAAGAACTGCAGGAACATCTGCTAACATATGACCTTTTATAAGATAATCCATAGATTGAAGATGCGAAAATCCTGGGGCTCTAATTTTACATTTGTAAGGTTTACTAGTTCCATCAGAAATTAAATATACCCCAAATTCACCTTTGGGAGCTTCAACTGCCGTATAAATTTCATCCTCAGGAACTCTATATCCCTCTGTAAATAATTTAAAATGATGTATTAAAGCTTCCATAGATTGCTTAATCTCTTTTTTCGATGGTGGTGAAATTTTACCATCAAAAGTTTTAATTGGACCCTTTTCCATCTTTGCTAAACATTGTTTAATTATAAAAACACTTTCTTTCATTTCTTCTATTCTACACAAATATCGATCGTAGCAATCTCCATTCTTACCAATAGGTACCTTAAACTCTAATTGATCATAACAATCATATGGTTGTGATTTTCTTAAATCCCATGGAACACCTGAGCCCCTTATCATTACTCCACTGAACGAATAATCAAGAGCATCCTCTTTTGTCACAATACCAATATCTACATTTCTTTGTTTGAATATTCTATTATCAGTCAATAGGTTTTCTAAATCATTAATGACTTTTGGGAAAGTTTCACAAAACTTTGCGATATCTCTCTCTAAACCGACTGGTAAATCTTGATGAACACCCCCAGCTCTAAAATAATTTGCATGTAACCTAGATCCAGAGGCTCGCTCATAAAATGTCATTAAAGTTTCTCTTTCCTCAAATCCCCATAGGGACGGAGTTAAAGCACCAACATCCAATGCCTGAGTTGTGACATTCAAAATATGACTTAAAATTCTACCAATCTCACAAAACATTACCCTTATAAATTGAGCTCTTATAGGTACATCAATTCCTAAGATTTTTTCAATTGCCAAAGCAAAAGCGTGCTCTTGATTCATAGGAGCAACGTAATCAAGACGATCAAAATAAGGCACAGCTTGCATGTAAGTTTTATTTTCTATAAGTTTTTCTGTTCCTCGATGTAATAATCCGATATGTGGATCAGCTTTTTCTACGACTTCTCCATCTAATTCAAGTATAAGCCTCAATACTCCGTGAGCTGCAGGATGTTGAGGCCCAAAATTTAGATTTAAATTTTTAATTTTTTTTGTCATTTATTTTTGTTTGCTCTTTAATATATTTTGTTCCTTCCCAGGGACTTTCGTAATCAAAATTTCTATAATTTTGTTCTAATTTAACTGGCTCATTTATTACTTTTTTTTGCTCCTCACTATATCTTGACTCTATATGGCCAGTTAAAGGAAAATCTTTTCTCAATGGATGACCTTCAAAACCATAATCTGTAAGTATTCTTCTTAAATCAGGATGATCTTTAAAATTCACACCATACATGTCAAAAACTTCTCTTTCCATCCAATTAGCTGAAGGAAAGATAGAGGTTACGGAGGATATAACTTCTTTCTCGCTTATAAAATAACTTAAAACCAATCTTTGATTAAACTCATGGCTTAAAAGTAAATATACAATTTTAAATCTTTGTACTTCTTCTGGGTAATCTACTACCGTTATATCAATTAATTGTCTAAATTTTGCATCTTTATTTGTTTTGACAAATAACAAAACATCAATCAAATCTTCTTTATTAATTTCAATATAAATTTGATTGTGTTTAATCTTTGTCTTATTTATTTTTGTTGGAAGCTCTGAATTAATTTTCTTTTCTAAATCAATTAAATTTTTCATTTTATCTATTAAAAGATCCCTTATTTCTAATTTTTTTTTGTAATCGCATTATCCCATACAACAATGCTTCTGCAGAGGGTGGGCAACCTGGTACATAGATATCAACTGGCACAATACGATCGCAACCTCTGACAACAGAGTATGAGTAATGGTAGTAACCACCACCATTTGCGCAACTTCCCATTGATATCACATATCTTGGTTCTGGCATTTGATCATATACTTTTCTTAATGCTGGGGCCATTTTATTTGTTAATGTTCCTGCTACAATCATAACATCAGATTGCCTAGGCGACCCTCTTGGAGCTGCGCCAAATCTTTCAAGATCATATCTTGGCATTGCAGTTTGCATCATCTCAACAGCGCAGCAAGCTAAACCAAATGTCATCCAATGTAATGATCCAGATCTTGACCAGTTTACCAAATTTTCTAATGAAGTAGTTATAAATCCATTGCTGCTAAAATCTTTAGCAAGTTGTTTGAATTCCTCAGGTACTTGATCTAACTTATTATTCATCTGATAAAAATATTATTCCCAGTCTAACGCACCTTTTTTCCACTCATAAATAAAACCAATCGTTAATATGAATAAAAAAATCATCATTGATATGAAACCTAATAAACCAATATTACCTAGAGATATTGCCCATGGAAAAAGAAAAGCAATTTCTAAATCAAAAATTATAAAGAGTATAGCAACCAAATAAAACCTTACGTCGAATTCCATTCTTGAGTCTTGAAAAGGTTCAAACCCACACTCATAAGCTGATAATTTTTCTGGATCTGGGTTTTTTGGAGATAACATAAAATTCACCACTATAAATGCACAACTCAAACCAAGTGCAATTATTAAAAATAAAATTATAGGCAAATAATCTTTTAAAAATTCAGCTGTCATGTTGGAATATATATCATTTTTTGTGGGCAGATGAAGTGGTGTTAGGTCACATTATTTAAAATATATGGCTTAAATGATAATGATTATCAGTATTAATTTGTTAAAGTGGCGGGAGTGAAGGGACTCGAACCCTCGACCTATCGCGTGACAGGCGATCGCTCTAACCAACTGAGCTACACCCCCACTTGTGATTCATTTTGGTGGGCAGTAAAGGACTCGAACCTTTGACCCCCTCGGTGTAAACGAGATGCTCTACCAACTGAGCTAACCGCCCTATACCAAAATAGTGATTTATATCTTTTAGACTAATAAGGTCAAGATTTATTAGTTGTTATAAAATGCAAAAAATAGTTAAAATCCACCTCTCCAATTATTCTTGGAGTTAAAATGTTTTTCCTCTTCTTTAGAAATTGGTCTAAATAAATAGTACAAAACTATTATAATCATTAAGAGAATTAGAATTAATTCCATAAGTTCGGTTTTGTTTTATTGAATACTTGCTTGAGATTTATCATCTTTTTTAGACATATCAACCTCAACCCATTCTGTTTTTTTAAGTTCTTTTGTCAGCGCAATTTTTAAAACTTCATCAGCGATCTCTACCGGTGTAATTTTTATATCATCAATTATTTTTTTTGGCATGTCTACTAAATCCTTTTCATTTTCTTTAGGGATTAAAACTTGTTTTATTCCCGCTCTATGCGCTGCTAGTAATTTTTCTTTAAGACCTCCTATTTGCAAAACTTGACCTGTTAGAGTTACCTCACCTGTCATAGCAACATCTTTTCTTACTGGAATTGAAGTTATAGATGAAACAATTGATGTTACCATTGCTATACCAGCAGACGGGCCATCTTTAGGCGTTGCCCCTTCTGGTACGTGAATATGAAAATCTTTTTTTTCAAATAATGGAGGAATAATTCCATATTCTAAGCATTTGGATCTAACAAATGATTTTGCAGCTTTAACTGACTCTTGCATCACATCACCCAGCTTACCCGTAATTTGCATCCTGCCCTTTCCTGGCATTGTAACTGTTTCAATTTTTAAAATTTCACCACCATACTCTGTCCATGCTAAACCTGTCACAATTCCAATTTTATCGTTATTCTCTAATTCACCAAATTTATGTTTTGGAACTCCAAGGAAGTCTGATAAATTTTTGTTGTTAATAATTACCTCTTTTTCTTCTCCAGCAACAACTTTTTTTACAACTTTTCTTGCAACTTTAGAAATCTCTCTTTCCAAGTTTCTTACGCCTGACTCTCTAGTATATCTTCTAATGATTTCTTTTATTATGTCATCGTCTAGTTTCATCTCATTCTCTTTAACGCCATTATCTTTAATTTGTTTTGGAAGAAGAAATTTATTAGCAATATTTATTTTTTCATCCTCTGTATAACCAGCCAATCTGATTACCTCCATTCTGTCTAGTAAAGGAGGTAAAATGTTAAGAGTATTTGCCGTTGTCACGAACATAACATCTGACAGGTCATAATCAACTTCAAGGTAATGATCATTAAATGTCGTGTTTTGCTCAGGATCTAAAGCTTCTAATAAGGCTGATGAAGGATCACCTCTATAATCATTTCCAATTTTATCAATTTCATCTAATAAAATTAATGGATTTTTCGTACCAGCTTTCTTCATCATCTGAATAATTTTTCCGGGTAATGAGCCAATATATGTTCTTCTATGACCTCTAATTTCAGCTTCATCTCTCATTCCACCAACAGACATTCTTACAAATTCTCTGTTAGTAGCTTTTGCTATTGACTTTCCTAAAGATGTTTTGCCAACACCTGGAGGACCAACTAAACACAAAATTGGACCCTTAATTTTATCCATCCTTTTTTGAACAGCTAAAAATTCTATTATTCTCTCTTTAATTTTTTCCAATCCGAAATGATCTTTATCAAGAATATTAAGCGCTTTTTTTAGATCTATATCAACTTCACTTTTTTTATGCCAAGGTAAATCTATCATCCAATCTAAGTAATTTCTAACTACAGTAGCCTCAGCGGACATTGGACTCATATTTTTTAGTTTTTTAAGTTCTTGTAAACATTTTTTTTCAACTTCTTTTGGCATTTTAGATTTAAGAATAGCTTTATTTAAATTCGTGCTCTCATCTTTTCCATCTTCGATTTCTCCTAATTCTTTTTGTATTGCCTTTAATTGCTCGTTTAAGTAGTACTCTCTCTGTGTTTTTTCCATTTGAGTTTTTACTCTTCCTCTAATTCTCTTTTCAACTCCTATAATACTTGTTTCATTCTCCATTAATTTGATAATCGCATTAAGTCTTTTTTTTACGTCAATTGTCTCAAAGATCTGCTGTTTTTCAGAAATTGTAGCGGTTATATGAGAGGCAATATTGTCAGCTATTTGTGAAGGATCCTTAAGTTGTTTAATATTGCTTAAAGTTTCACCTGAAATTTTTTTATTTATTGAGGTAAGCTTTTCAAGTCTTCTTACTGCCGTTACTGCAAGAGGATATAAATCTTCTTTGTCTGTTAGAATGTCGTTATGCGGTGTGTAATCACAAGTAATATACTTTTCATTATCATGATAATCTAAAATCTTAACTCTTTTTATACCCTCAACTAAAACTTTAACCGTTCCATCAGGCAACTTTAAAAGTTGAAGAATATTACCCTCACAACCGTACATAAATATATCAGTTTTTTTCGGATCGTCGATTTCTGAGTTTTTTTGTGTTACGAGTATAATCTTTTTGTCCTTCTTCATTACTTCATTCAAAGCTGATATAGATTTATCTCTTCCAACGAATAGAGGTATCACCATAGATGGGAAGACTACGATATCTCTTAATGGCAATAGCGGTAGTGAAATTTTGACATCCATATGGTAAATATGGATATTATAATTTATTTTGCAATACCTTTTTCTTATTTATTAAGGCTATTACGCCGCTGTTGTCTTGGTTGTTTTAGATTTATTGTCTGTTTTTGAGTGAACTATAATAGGTTGAGACTGTCCTTTAACAGTGGTAGAATCAACTATTACCTCTTCAATATTTTCTTGACTAGGTAAGTCATACATTGTTTTTAATAATACATTCTCTAGAATAGACCTCAATCCTCTTGCACCAGTCTTTTTTCTAATAGCTTTTAAAGCAATCTCTTTTAAAGCATTATCTTTAAATGTTAATTTAGCACCATCAAGTTTGAAGAGCTCTTGGTATTGTTTGACTAAAGAATTTTTCGGCTCTTGTAATATTTTTATTAAGGATTTTTCATCTAGATCTTCTAATGTTGCTATCATTGGTAACCTTCCAATAAATTCAGGGATTAAACCATATTTAAGAAGATCCTCTGGCTCCAGACCTTTCATCCATTCACCTGTTTTTTTATCTTGCGTATTTTTAACGTCTGCACCAAAACCAATTGATGTACCTTTATCTCTTTGAGATATAATCTTATCTAAGCCAGCAAAAGCACCTCCACAAATAAATAAAATATTTGTAGTATCAACCTGTAAAAACTCTTGCTGAGGGTGTTTTCGTCCTCCTTGAGGTGGAACACTTGCAATAGTTCCCTCCATGATCTTTAATAAAGCTTGCTGTACACCTTCGCCTGACACATCTCTTGTAATTGATGGGTTCTCAGACTTTCTACTAATTTTATCGACCTCATCGATATAAACGATGCCTCTCTGTGCTTTCTCTACATTATAATCTGCAGCTTGTAGTAATTTCAAAATTATATTTTCTACATCCTCACCTACATAACCTGCTTCAGTTAATGTGGTTGCATCTGCCATTGTAAAAGGAACATCAAGTATCCTTGCAAGAGTTTGTGCTAATAGAGTTTTTCCACAACCAGTTGGTCCAACTAAAAGTATATTTGATTTTGCCAACTCAACATTTTTACTTGTTTTGCTCTCGTAATTTAATCTTTTATAATGATTATGAACAGCTACTGATAATACTTTTTTTGCGTGAGCTTGACCAATAACATAGTCATCTAAAACTGAACAGATTTCTTTAGGAGATGGTAATCCATCTTGATGTTTGACGAAAGTATCTTTGCTTTCTTCTTTGATGATATCCATACATAATTCAACGCATTCATCACATATAAAAACAGTAGGACCAGCAATGAGTTTTCTAACTTCATGTTGGCTTTTGCCACAAAAAGAACAATAGAGAATATTTTTATTATTAGTGCTCATAAAATTTAAAACGAATCAATAAAGTTACTTTATTATAAATGACTCTTGGTAATCAAGTTTGTAATATTATTTATTCAATATGTTGTGTTTTATGATCTTTTTTCCACAACTTCGTCTATTAGCCCAAAAGCCTTGGCTGAGTCCGCGGTCATAAAATTATCTCTCTCCAAAGCAGTTTTTATTTCATCAACAGTTTTTCCAGTGTGTTTAGAATAAATTTCATTTAATCTTTTTTTTAAAGCCAAAACCTCATTAGCATGAATTTCTATATCTGTGGCTTGACCTTGAAAACCTGCGGAAGGTTGGTGAACCATTATTCTTGAATTTGGTAATGAAAATCTTTTACCTTTTTTTCCAGCGGATAGTAAAAAAGAACCCATTGATGCTGCTTGACCAATACATAAAGTTGAAATATCTGGTTTAACATATTGCATGGTATCATAAATACCTAAGCCAGCTGTAACTAGACCACCAGGACTATTTATATACAAGTATATTTCTTTCTTTGGATCCTCAGCCTCTAGAAACAATAATTGAGCAGTTACTAATGACGCTACAGTATCATTTATTTGACCTGTCAGGAAAATTATTCTCTCTTTTAATAGTCTTGAATAAATATCATAAGCACGCTCACCTCTATTAGACTGTTCGACAACCATAGGCACTAAGTTGCTCATATGTTCAAAAATTTTATTTGTCATAAGTTGATTCGTTCTACTTATACAACTTGAGATTACTTTTTGCTAACTTTTTTTGTTTTTTTAGCTACTGATTTAGTCTTTTTGACTTTTGGCTTTGTTTTATTGTCTGCTGTTTTTTTTACATCAGCTTTTTTTTCAGGTTTTCTTTGATCTTTAAGTTCTTGATCCAGTTGTTGTTTTTGGGACTCCTTTAAAATTTTTTCAGCTTCATCTTTAGAAATTTCTTTTTTATTAGGCTTAGCCTTTTCTTTAATCATATTTAAAATTTTTTCCTCATAGACAGTTCCTCTCAAACTCGCTAGCGCATTAGGATTTTTTTTATAAAATTCCATGACCATTTTTTCCTGACCTGGCATCATTCTAATTTGTTTTTGAACTTCGGTTTGTAATTCTTGTTCGGTAACTTTTATTTGATTTTGTTCACCAAATTCATTTAAAATTAGCCCAACTTTAATTCTTTTTTTTGCAACCTCTTCAAAATTTTTTCTACTTTTTTTTGCATCATCCTCAGACATACCTTGAGAAAGTATTTTTATTTCATCCTCAAGTAAGTTTTCTGGAATTTCGCTTACTTTAAATTTTTCAATTTCTTTTAATATTTGATTTTTCGTTAAACGATCTAAAGAGTTTTTATATTCATCATTTATTTGTTTTGTTATTAACGACTTTAGATCATTAAGATCTTTTGCACCTAAATTTTTGGCAAACTGATCATCGATTTTTACGTCTTCAGGAATTTTAACTGCTGAAATTTTACACGTAAATTTTGCTTTTTTGTTAATAAATTCTTTTTCTGGAAAATTTTCAGGAAGTGTTGCATCTACTATTTTTTCATCCCCCTTTTTGACTCCGATTAACTGTTCATCAAATCCTTTTAAGAAAAGATCTTTTCCTAAAGTTAGTTGAGTATTTTTACCTTCTCCACCTCTAAACGTTTTTTCATCCACTGTTGCATTATAGTCAAAAACAACTAAGTCACCTTTTTTTGCTTTAGTTGTTTCTGAGGCTTCTTTAAAGTTTGGTTGATTTTTAGCAATATCATTTATTCTTTTGTCAGTTTCCTTTTGATCAATTTTAACCGTATACTCATCGAACTTAATATTCTCTATTGATTTCAGTTCAACTTTTGGAAGCTCTGTAACAGATAAAATATATTCTAAATCTTTATCTTCACCATAAGTTTTAAGATCAAGTTTAGGTTGACCTGCTGGTTTAATCTTATTTTCTTGCAAGGCTTTTGTTGATGTTTCCTTCAAGACTTTGTCTAAGACCTCGCTAAAAACAGCTTTGCCAAACTGTCTTTTTAAAATCTCTCTTGGTACCTTACCAGGTCTAAATCCCTTTAGATTAACAGTTCCTTTAATCTCCTCATATTTCTCATCCAGGTATACATTCATTGTCTTTTTATCGACAAAAACCTTTACATCTTTATTCAAACCTTTTTTATTTTCAACAGTAACTTTCATAATTTAAATGTGGTAGGGCGAAAAGGACTCGAACCTTCACAGATTGCTCTATCGGTTCCTAAGACCGACGCGTCTACCAATTCCGCCATCGCCCCACAATTTCAAAGTTTTATATATTATTGAATCTATTTGTCCAACGACAATTACAATGAATTATAAAGTTTTGAAAGATACCTATACATATAAAAATGAAAATGGTATTTTTTTAAAAAAAAACTTAAAAAAATGAGCAAAACATCAATAGTTCTAATTATATATATTTTGGGTTTAATTTTTGGAGCGTTAGTTCTGGGAATTTGGAGTGCAGAGACAAGTGTTTATAAAGGTCTTCTTGGTTTAGGATGGACAGCTTTAGCACTGATAGGTTTATTTTTCGCTGAAAAAAATGAAAATAATTAGGACTTTTATTATCTTCTTTTTTGTAATTTTGCCAATTAACATTTTAAAATCAGAAATTATTGTCATGAGTAAATGTGATGATAAACAAGATGAGTTTCTGAAAAATGAATATATTCTTAATTTAAATGAATTAATAATGACTAGAAATTACGTTTATAAAGAAAAAACATTCCAAAAATACAGATTAACGGATTTAAGTGTAAAAAAATCTAATTCTTACGTCCAAAATATCTACGAAGAGGATGGAAAAATTCTAACTCACAAGCATGGATATCCACAATTTTATACCCAAATTTTATTTGAAAAAGATAAAAAAGAAATTTTCATGAGAACGGTCCTTAACGATGAGGAAGGACTTTCAAAAATATCAACATGTAAAAAAATAGAAAAATTTAAAAAAGAAAGTTAGCTCTTTTTTTTTTTTTTAATAAAATTTCTCCTTCTTGATCCAAACCTACTATTTGTTATATTGCTCCTGTGTCTCGCATAAGCCTGTTTTTGTGCTTGTTTCATTGCTTTTTTTGATGACATAATTTAATAAGATATTTCTTGAGTATCTATAATATTAAAATTTTTATCAGATACAACTATTTCACCCGATGATGATCCATAGTTTAAAATTTCTGATATTAAAACGTAATGAGTAACTAAAACTAAATTCTCATTATTATTGTTTTTGTAATTTTTAATATATTCTCTCAATGCTTTCACCTGTTTATCCTTATTTTTTGCAAATTTAGAGCTATAAAAAGAATTTAAAAAACTTTTTGTTGTATAATCTTTAAAGGCAATTTTTGCTGTTTCTTTGCATCTACACCATTCACTTGATAAAACTTTATCAATTTCAATTTTATTTTTGATAAAAAATTTACCGATAGATTTGGCTTGTTTTTTTCCTTCCTCACTAAGATTTCTTTGTGTCGAACAATCGTTTAAATTGAAATTATTTGGATCTCCACTTCCAGGAGCATATGCGTGTCTTATAAATATTAATTTTCCACCCTCCTCTAATTGATTTATTAAATTTTCATTTAAATCTGCTTTAATAGATGATGTTAAAGATATAAATATTATTATTAAGAAGTTAAAAAATTTCATTTATGGATATTAGATTAAACGATTTGAATAAAACAATAGTTAATTGTAAAAAGTGTCCAAGATTAGTTAAGTTTATACGCAAAGTAAGCTCAATAAAAAGAAAACAAAATAGAGATGAAGTGTACTGGGGAAAACCGGTACCTGGATTTGGAGACTTAAGCTCTAAAATAGCTATCATCGGACTAGCACCTGCTGCTCATGGTGGTACTAGAACCGGCAGAGCATTTACTGGAGATAAATCAGGAGATTTCTTATTTAAATGTTTGCACAAGGTAGGAATTTCAAATTCTCCGATATCAAAAAATCTAGAAGATAATTTAAAACTAAAATCTACTTATATTACTAATATTCTTAAGTGTGTACCTCCTGAAGATAAACCACTAAGCATTGAAATTTCCAACTGCTCTAATTTTTTTGATAAGGAAATATTATTTTTAAAGAATTTGAAAGTTATAGTTACATTAGGAAAAGTTGCTTTTGATAATTGTATGAAATTATACAAACAAAAATTTAACATAGAACAAAAATTTATTTTTAAACACAATAAAATACATAAGTTACCTAATGGTTTAATAATTTTATCAAGCTATCATCCAAGTCCAAGAAACGTTAATACAAAATTAATTTCTGAAAAAATGATGATAAAATTATTTAAAAAAGCAAAGAGATTAGCTATTTCTTAATACTATCACAAAAGTATGGTTTAAATTTTGAATAAATCTGATCTGGTATCTTTACAGGTTTGCCATCTTTATTAACAAAAACTAAATGAACTAACGCCAAAGCAATTATCTCTTTACTTTTCGTTATTATTTGATTCATAAAGAAAGATGTTTTAGTAATCGATTTTACAAAAGATCTTATAGTCAATTCATCCTCTAAATAAGCAGGTTTTTTATATTCAATATTACAAGATTTAACTATTATTAAGGATTTAAATTCTTGATGAATCTTATTATTGCTGAATCCAATCGAAAACAATGCTTCTGTTCTAGCTCTTTCTAAGAATTTTAAATAATTTGCATAGTAAACTACACCACCAGAATCTGTATCCTCGTAATATACTTTTAATTTATGAAAGAAGTTTTCGTGCATTAAATAACTATATCAAATAATTAATTAATTTTATAGAATCTAAAGTATAAAATAAAATGAATATCTTTGTTATTTGGTTAGTATTAGTTATTGCATGGAACTTTGGTTATCCTGCCGCTAGTCCTCTTGAAGATGTTTTGGTAGCTGTGATTTTAGCTTTTTTTAATATTTTTTTGAAAAAATATTTGAAATTATAATTAATTTTTAGAGAAATATATGTTTTGAAAATAAGCTATAGCTTTCATTTTGGAGTTATCTGTATCAGACATAATTGCTAATCCATCTAATTCATTAACATCTAGATTGTGAAATCTTTTGAAATCTTCCTTTACGTTTGCTTTAACGGTAACCCATTCGTTTAAATTTTTTTTTGTGCTTGCTAAAACATTATCAATAGATTTTTTAGTATAAGGACTCGGCGAATTAGAACCAATTTCATTATTGCTTGAAAAAACATAGTTTATAGCCCTATTAGACAAAGGTGTTGCACCAGTTTTCTTAACGGCAAAAACTCTAGCAGCAAAATCATGTCCTTTTTTGGTATTTTCTTTAATTCCAGGCAAATCTTTTTCTATTTTCCAAGTTATATTTATGAATGGAGTTTTATTAAGGTCAATTTTGACCTCTTTTCCTAATCCTGAAGCGGCATTATCAGCTACAGCTTTTAAGAAATTTCCATTTTCATTTGATCCAATTGTATAAATTGTCTTATTTTCGGCACCTCTCACCTTTCGAACCTCTAAATTTGATAGTTCATCTTTTGTAAAGTTAAAAACTTTAATTTCGTTCGCATAACCTGTTTTGATAATTATAGAAATTAAGATCAGGGTTTTTATTAAAATGTTCATTCAAAAATTTTTTTTAAAAAGTGGTTAATACATTATTTTGACAAAATTTAAACATCCAAAAATCACCTTTAGCTAATATGTATAAATTATGAAGACAATTTCAATTTTTATACTGTTAATTTACTGGTCAATTATGATCTTTGCACCAGTGATATCAAAAGATGTGAAAATAAGCCGAGCTAAAACAACTAATACTAAAATAGTTGAAGAAAGACCAAAAAGTTAATAAGTCGAACGACCACCACTTATGTCAAAAACTGCCGCTGTAGAGAATGTATTTTCCTCTGATGAAAGCCAGCAAACTAAGGATGTAAACTCCTCGACCTCAAGAAATCGTCCTCTAGGCACCTTAGAAAGCATTCTTTGAACATGTTCCTTAGTCATTTGATCTAAAATACGTGTTTTGGCCCCCGCAGGAGTGACAGCATTTACTGCTATATCTTTATCAGCAAGCTCTTTACCTAAAGATTTAGTTAGTCCTATAGCGCCAGCTTTACCTGCACTATACGCACTTGCATTCGCATTGCCATCTTTTCCTGCAACAGATGCTACATTGACAATTCTTCCGTAGTTATTCTTAATCATATTAGGCACTATTGCTTTGCAACAATTAAAGGTTCCCATCAAATTAATATCTACTATTTTTTTCCACTTCTCTAGATCATATTCCCACAATGGGGCAGTAGGACCAGTTATTCCCGCGTTATTGATTAATATGTCAATCTTGGAGTTTTTTAAGATTTTATTGGTGCAGTTTTCAACTTCTTCAAATTTGGATACATCAATAACATTAGAGGTTAAATTTGTATTTTTAAGTTTTTTAACAGATTTTTTAAGTGTGTCTGGATCATTGTCCCAAATTATTACTTTAGCGCCTGAGTTTAAAAATCTCCTAGCTATATCAAATCCAAATCCTTGAGCTCCACCTGTTATAACTGCAGTCCTATTCTCGAAATTAAATGTTATCTTATCCATCGAGTTATTTTTTTGCCAAAAAATAATAAGTTATAGAGGAAATTAATGCACCAATAATCCATGCGTAAGATTGTAAAAACATTAAATTGGGGTTCCATATTGTTGAGGCCGAGAATACAAATCCTAAAAATAAAGAATAAGTGCCTTTTATATGCCAACCACCTGAAAAATAATACGACCCATTTTTTTCTAAAGAGTAAATATCTTTATTAATTAAATTACCATTTCTAATCAAATAATAATCACAAATCATAATTCCAAAAATTGGTCCAAAAAAAGCTCCGATTGTATCTATTATTGATAAAATTCCTATTTGACTTAAAACAGTAAGCCAAAAAACTCCTATTAAAAGTCCGATTAAACCTATCACTAATCCTGAGCTCTTGAATGATAATGATGTGGGGAATAAATTAATAAGTGAATATTGTGATGGAATAAAATTAGCAATTAAATTTGTAGAAGCTGACGCAATAATTATAAAAATCAAAACTAAATTAGTTAACAATAAATTATTTAGCTGACCAATTATGTCTGTAGGATTTGTAAGTATTTTTTCAATATTTTCAGGACTTTGTTTTAAAAAAGCATCTGCACCTATGACAATAAAAAGTGCAAAAAAAGAAAAAATTATTAAATTTAATATTAAAGTTAGATTCCCTTTTTTGAGTTGATTTTCATTTTCAACATACCTTGAGAAGTCACCAAAACTTAAAATAACAATCGAAAAGTAAGCAAAAAGCGTTCCGGATACAGTTATCAATGGTATGATATTATTTTTATCTACAAAATTTTCTAAACTTAAAGCACCTAAAAATGCATTGACTGTAAATTTTACATCACTCAATAAAACTATAAAAAAGAATAACGACATCCCGGAATAGACAAAGATTGCAGAGATATTAATAATTTTTTTATTATAATTCATTCCTATACTAAATAAAATAATCTGTAGAGCCATTGAGACTATAATTGAAATCCAATCTATGATGTTTAATCCAATGAAAAAAATAAGAAAAATTTCTTGCTGTAAAAGAGTTTTATCAATAGAAAAAATTAAAATTCTTAATAAATATCCCAGTGCTTTTGATAAAAAATATGTTTGAATTCCAAACATAAATATACCAACTATACTTCTTAAAAATCCGATATACTGTGCTCCTCTTACCCCCATTGAGGATCTCAATAAAACTACAAATGGTAATCCAAATTTTTGAGATGGTTTACCAATTAAATTTGAAAAAAAATAAACCAATAAAGAGGCAAAAATTGTTCCAAACAATACTACAAAAGTATTTAAGTCATACACTACATAAAGAGATGCGATCAAAGAAAATCCAATTACGCTTTGAATGCCAACTCCCCAAAAACAAAATAAATCTTTCCAGTTCCAATTTTTATTACTCGGATTTACTGTTACCAAATCCCAATTAATTAGTGTTTTTTTTGATTTTTGCTGATTCACTCAGACAATATAGAACTTTAACAATCTACTGTCCATATAAGAGAGTTGGTAACCATAATGCAATTTTTGGAAATATAATAATTAAAATCAAACCAAATACTTGCAGTACCATAAACTGCATCATGCCATAGTAAATATCTTTCAAGTCCCACTCAGGTACAACACCTTTTAAAAAATAAGCCGAAAGTGCAACAGGTGGTGATAACCATGCGGTTTGTAAATTAACAGCAACTAATATTGCAAACCAAGTTAAATTAAATCCTAATGCTTCAATCAATGGCAATATAATTGGAACAATAATCATTACTATAGGTACCCACTCTAAAGGCCATCCTAATAAAAAAATCATTACCATAACCATCGCTAAAATAAGATATTTATTCATTTCAAGACCTAACAAAAACTCAGTTAATAAAGTCGGCGTTCCTAATCTTGCAAAAACAGCACCAAAAAAATTTGAAGCTGCAACTAAAACCATAATCAATGCAGTAATCTCTAATGTTTTAACCAATGCTTCTTGTAGTTTTGGAAGAGTCAATTTTTTATAAGCTAATGAAAGAAGTAAAGCTCCCATAGCCCCACATCCTGCAGCTTCGGTTGGAGTTGCAAAACCAAATAAAATACTTCCTAATGCTGCAAATACCAAAGCTGCGGGTGGCACTAAACCTAAAAAAAATTCAATCCAAACATCTTTCATGCTCGCAGCTCTCATATCATCAGGAATGACTGGTCCTAATTTAGGATTAATCATACATCTAATCGTTGTGTAACCTGCGTATAAACTTGCAAGAAGAATTCCTGGTAAAATTGCAGCGGCAAATAAATCTATTACTGGAATTTCCATTATAGGACCCATTACAACTAACATAATACTTGGTGGGATTAATATTCCTAAAGTTCCTCCCGCTGTGATAGTACCAGCTGCAAGCCTCACATCATAACCAGATCTGTTCATGGATTTTGCAGCCATAATTCCAAGAATTGTCACTGATGCTCCAACAATCCCCGTTGCAGCTGCAAAAATTACAGAGACAAATAAAACAGCATAATATAAAGATCCTTTAACTTTTGCTAACATCATTTGGAATGCTGAAAATAATCTTTCCATTAAGCCAGCTTGTTCCATCATAATTCCCATAAAGACAAAGAGTGGGACAGCGGCGAGTGTTTGTTCGGTCATAACCATAGAGAATTGGAGAGTCATTAAATAAAAAACTAACTTTCCAAATCCCAAATAACCAAAAACAAAACCTAAAAAAATTAGTGTAAATGAAATAGGGAAACCAACAAATATTGCAAATAACATTACTCCAACAAGAATAAAACCTAAGATTGCTGGATCTATAAACTCAGCAATCATTTAGTTTCTCCAGGCCACTCACCTTTTTTAGCTGCCCAATAACTTTTGAGTAACTCAGAAACTCCTTGAATTAGTAAAAAAATTATACCAATGAGTAAACAAGTTTTAATTGGCCACATATAAGGCATCCATGTAGTATCCATGCCTCGTTCTCCTCTTTGGATTGACTCTCCAACAAACCCAACTGTCATATAAAGAAAGACAATTAGGCCTGGAAAATAAAATAATAAATATAACCAAAAATCTATTAGGCCTTGGTTTTTAGTTTTAAAATTTCTATACAAAAAATCTGCTCTTATATGAACTCCTCTTGAAAGAGCATAACCTGCACCCAACATAAAAAGTGCTCCATATAAAAAACGACTTATGTCATAAGCCCAAATAGTTGGTGCTAAAAATAATTTTCTTGCAAGAACTTCATAAGTCATTGCAAAAATTAATGGCATCAATATCCAACAAACAATATTACCTATCCACTTACTAAATTTATCAATTCCCGTAATGGATTTTGCCATCCATAATGGCATGTCATCAGGCATTTTTCCCGAACCACCACGCCTTTCGGCAATCATTTCATCTGATATATCTAGTTTACCTGGTTCGTCTGCCATAAGTTTGAATTAAAAAATTAGAGCGGACTTAAAAGTCCGCTCTAATTAAATTAAGATTAATTACTGATTACTTTAATGTTGCTGCGTGAGCCATTCCTAGCTTCGCATTTGACATTTGAGCACCACTCCAGAAAGGAACAGCTACATCAGCAAAATTCTTCATTGAAGTATAAACTTCATTAAAGAATTTGTTATCTTTAGCATTCTTGTTCAAAGATGCTTTTGCAGCAGCCATATATTCTGTGAAATAATCAGAAGGAGTGTCCTCTAAGATTACTCCATGTTTAGTAGTTAACTCTCTAAGAGCTTTACCATTCTCATAGATTCTGTAACTTAAAGATTTTGCTAATGAAGCATTAGCAGCAACTTCAAGAGACTTCTTCTCATGAGCGCTCATAGCATTATAAGTTTTTCCAGTAATATAAAAGTCAGCATTTACCACTACTTGGTGTAAACCTTGTAAATAATAATGCTTTAATACTTTTTGGAAACCAAATGTTAAGTCTGGTTTTGGACAACACCATTCAGCAGCATCGATTGTTCCTGCTTCAAGAGCTGGTAAAATATCTCCACCACCCATTGCAACAGAAGCTATACCTATGTCTTTATATGTTTGTCCTGGAATTCCTGGAGGAGTTCTGAACTTATATTTTCTAAAGTCGGCCATATCTTTAATTGGTTTTGGAAACCAACCTAAAGCTTCTGGACCAACTGGTTGAATCATAAATCCTTTTATGTCTCTTCCCATTTCTTTCCAAAGTTGGTCGTATAATTCTTTACCACCACCGTATTGGAACCATGATAGGAATGCGATATTGTCGATACCAACTCCACCACCAGCTACTGGCGAACCAAATAACATAGCAGCAGGATGATCCCCTGACCAATAGTGAGTCCATGCGAAACCACAATCAATCAGTCCTTTATCAACAGCATCAAGAGTTTCCTTAACTCCAACAACAGCGCCTGCAGGTAAAATTTCAAATTTTAACGAACCAGCTGTTAATTCAGTTACTGTATCAGTAAAGTCCTTTAACATTTTCACTTCATCAGCTTTAGTGTTAAGAACTGTCTGACATTTTAGTGTTTTTGCAGCGTTAGCATTAGATATAAATCCAAGCACTAAAACAGATGCAAATAACATTGAAATGATTTTTTTCATTATATTTCCTCTTGTTAGTTAAATTTAACTTAATCAATTCAATCAGAAAAACAAACCTGATACAAGTGACAATCGTTTGATATGAGTGTAAAGATGATTAATTAAATTAAGTAAAAAATTAATTCAACTAGAAATGGAAAATTTTGATTTTATAATTATTGGCGCAGGGTCTGCTGGATGTGTCCTTGCAAATAGACTTTCTGAAGATTCACAAAATAAAGTCTTATTAATTGAAGCAGGAGGAAAAGATAATTATCCTTGGATACATATTCCTGTTGGATATTTTAAGACTATGCACAACCCCTATGTTGATTGGTGTTACAAAACTGAACCAGATGAAACAATGAATAATCGCTCCATTAGGTATCCAAGAGGAAAAACTTTAGGTGGAAGTTCAGCAATTAATGGTTTGTTATATATTAGAGGCCAAAGTAGAGATTATGATATTTGGCGACAATTAGGTAATACTGGTTGGGGTTGGGACGATGTTCTTCCATATTTCATCAAAGCAGAAAATCAAGAGCGTGGAAAAGATGATTTTCATGGAGTTGGTGGTCCTTTATCTGTGTCTGACCAAAGAATACAGCTACCATTACTAAATGAGTTTCAAAATGCTGCAGAAGAATTTGGTATACCTAAAACTAAAGATTTTAATACTGGTAATAATCATGGTTGCGGATATTTCCAAGTTACTGAAAAAGATGGTTTTAGATGTAGCACTGCAGTTGGATATTTAAATCCAATAAAGCATAGAACAAATTTAAAAATCGTTACCAAAGCTCATGTGAAAAAAATTAACTTTGAAAATAGAACAACAAAAAGTGTTGAATATTGGCAAGAGAACGAGCTTAAAAAAGTTATAGTAAATAAAGAGGTTATCTTATCTTCTGGATCTATTGGTTCTCCACAAATTTTACAAACCTCCGGAATAGGTAATTCTGATAAGCTAAAAAATTTAGGTATAGAGATGGTTCATGATCTAAAAGGAGTAGGAGAAAATCTCCAAGATCACCTAATGTTTAGACCAATTTATAAAATTCACGGGCTCAAGTCGTTGAATAAAAAAATTAATAGTTTGTTCGGTAAATTAATGATTGGACTAGAATATGTTTTCAATAGAAGTGGACCAATGACAATGGGTGCAAGTCAAATGTGCATGTTTGCTAAAAGTGATCCTTCTTTAGAATTACCAGATCTTCAATGGCATGTTCAACCAATGAGTATGGATACTTTAGGTGCAACAAAGAATCATGATTTTCATGCGTTTACTCCAACTGTATCAAACATTAGACCGACTAGTAGAGGTCAAGTAAATATAACCAATAAAGATTCTAGAATTTATGCAAAAGTAAAACTTAATTATCTATCAACAGAACATGATCGAATGATTGCTGCAAAAGGATTAAAACTTACAAGGAAAATTGTAATGGAGTCTGAAACTTTTAAAAAATATAACCCTGAAGAATATAGACCAGGAATAAATATTAATGATGATGAAGAGCTGGTAAAAGCTGGTGCAGATTATGCTCAAACTATTTTTCATCCTGTTGGTACGTGCAAAATGGGACAAGATGATATGGCTGTGGTTGATGAAACACTTAAAGTTAAAGGTTTAAATAATTTAAGAGTTATTGATGCATCTATAATGCCTAATATAACTTCTGGTAATACTAATGCACCGACAATAATGATTGCAGAAAAAGGTGCTGATATGATACTTAGGAGTTAATGTTCGCTGATTTTGTTACACCAGAACAAATTACTATCTTAACGCAAATAATCTTAATAGATCTTGTGCTTGCAGGAGATAATGCAATTATTATTGGAATGGTTGCCTCAAAATTTCCTTTAGAGCAAAGAAAGAAAATTATTTTTTGGGGTATTGGTGGCGCAGTTGTTCTAAGAATAATTTTAACATTATTGACAGCTTATTTGTTGCAGATAACTGGCTTAAGATTAATTGGTGGAGTACTTTTACTTTATATTGTTTACAAGCTTTACGTTGACGTGGTGAAAGGTTCAAATCATGATAGTGACATTAAAGTAGATAATTCAAGTTTCTTAAAAGCAATTTGGACAATTTTGTTAGCTGATTTTACCATGAGTTTAGATAATGTTTTAGGGGTTGCTGGAGCAGCTGGAGATCATTACTATCTATTAGTTTTTGGACTAGTTTTATCCATTGTTTTAATGGCAACAGCTGCAACATTAATATCTAATTGGATAAAAAAGTATAAATGGATAGCTTGGGCTGGCTTAATTGCGATACTTATTGTTGCTATTGAGTTGATTTACACTGATATTAAAATATTATTTTTATAATGTTCCTTAAAAATTATAATTTTAAAAACAAAACTGCAGTTGTAACTGGTGCAGGTAAAGGAATTGGGAGAGCCTGTGCAATTGCTTTGGCTGAAGCTGGAGCAAATTTAATCATTATAAGTAGAACTAATAAAGATTTAAATGAAGTTTCTAAGAAAATAAAAAAATTTAAATCAAAATGTAAATCTTATGTTTGTGATATTACAAATTACGATGAAGTTAAAAAAATTATCAATAAACAGCCAAGAATAGATATCTTAATTAATAATGCAGGAAACAATAGACCAGCCCATTTTACCAAAGTTAAAAAGGAAGATATGGAATATATGGTTAAGATTAATACAATAGCGAGTTTTAACTTGGCTCATCTTTGTGCGCTAAAAATGATAAAGTCAAAAAATAGAAAAAAATTAGGAGGATCTATTGTAAACATGTCATCGCAAATGGGGCATGTAGGTGGACCTATAAGGAGTGTATATAACATGAATAAATTTGGTTTAGAGGGTTTAACCAAAGGAATGTCCATAGATTTAGCAAAATATAACATTAGAGTTAATACTGTTTGCCCAACCTTTGTTGTAACTCCCATGACTAAAAAGTTTTTAAAAGATAAAAAATTTAAAAGAGATATGCTGAATAATATTCCCTTAGGAAGATTTGCAGAACTATCTGAAGTAGCTTCAGCTGTAGTATTTTTAGCTTCTGATGCAGCTTCAATGATTACAGGAACTTCATTATTGGTTGATGGTGGATGGACAGCAAAATAATATTTAGATTATTTTTCTTTATAATCTTTCTCATTCCTACTCACTCACACGCTATTGAATTTAAAGGAAAATTTTTACAGGGTCATTTTATTGTTGGTATTACTAACCCTTCAGCAAAAATTATTATTGATAAAAAAGAAGTTAAAGTATCTAAGGATGGTTTTTTTGCTTTTGGTATAGATAGAGATAGAAAATTTGATCTAACTATAACAAAAATTCAAGATGGTAAAAAAGAGAAAATAGTAAAGAAAGTTTTAAAAAGAAAATATAATATCCAAAGAATAGATGGACTAGAAGAAAGCAAGGTCACCCCACCAGAGTCAGTTTACAAAAGAATTAAAGAAGAAAATAATAAGATAGGAAAAGCAAGAGCAATTAATTCCGATTTACCTTTTTTTAAAAATCAATTCATTATGCCAGTTAAAGGAATTATAAGTGGAGTTTATGGAAGTCAAAGAATTTTAAATGGCAAACCTAAATGGCCACATTATGGAATTGATATTGCTGCTAAAAAAGGAACTATGATTAAATCATCTGGCTCTGGGACAGTAACAATGGCAGAGGATGATTTGTATTATACTGGTGGGACTATAATTATGGATCATGGACATGGTATTTCCACAATATATTCTCATCTTGAAAGTGTAATGGTTTCAGTAGGTGATAAAATAAATCAAGGAGATATTATTGGAACGGTTGGATCAACTGGAAGATCCACAGGTCCACATTTAGATTTTAGAGTTAATTGGTTCCAGACTAGACTCGATCCCATGTCTGTAA
>CACGAB010000007.1 GCA_902570915.1 uncultured Pelagibacteraceae bacterium
TATAACGGGATCACTAAAATTTTTTATAATGGTGGGAATTGTAAGTAGGTTGTTTTTTTTACAAGTTAAAGAGAATAAAAAATATCTTACACTCTCGGATAAGAACAGAATTAGAGAATGGAAATTAGCACCTGTTAGAGGAGAATTCCAAGACTATTTTGGTAATGTAATAGCCGGTAACTTTGAAGCTTATCAGCTACATGTGATACCTGAGCAAGTAGAAAATTTCAAATATGTTATCTACAGACTTAAAGATTTATTAGAGTTATCTGACTCAGAGTTCAAAAAAGTTTTAAAAAAGAAAAAAGAGATTAAACCTTGGGAAACTCTAATTGTTTCAAACAATCTAAGTTGGGATAAATTTTCAAAAATAAATAATCATTTGTATGATTTAAATGGAGTGAAACCTGTTATCTCTATTTCAAGAAATTACCCTTTTGACGAAAACTTTACTCATATTATTGGTTATGTAAGTCAGGCAAATGAACAGGATATTGAAAATACAGAATTAATAAAAAAGAATTTTGTACCTGGTCTTAAAGTTGGAAAAATTGGATTAGAAAAATCTTTTGAAGAAAAATTAATTGGAACTAATGATATCGAGAGATACGAAGTAAATGCATATGGTAGACGAATAAGTCAGCTTGAGTTTCAAAAAGGTAAAAAAGGTCAAACCCTAAAACTCACAGTTGATACAGAAATTCAAAAATTAGCAAACGAACTATTGAAAGATAAAGCAGGATCTATATGTGTAATGGATATATTTACCGGTGAGGTTATTGCAATGCACTCATCTCCCTCATTTGATCCAAATTTGTTTGTTTTCGGTATTAGTCAAGATAATTGGCAAATAATCCGTAATGATCCAATGAAACCACTATTGAACAAAACTTTGCAAGGTAGATATTCCCCAGGCTCAACATTGAAACCCATTGTAGCCTTATCTGCTTTGGAAAACGGAATTATAAATACAAACTTTACTGTCAGATGTACTGGAAAAACTGAATTGTATGATCAAACTTATCATTGTTGGAAAAAAGAGGGTCATGGATATGTTAGCCTTAGAAACGCTATGAAGATGTCATGTGATACTTATTTTTATGAGATAGCAAGGAAACTTGGAGTAGATAAGTTAAGTGAAACAGCAAAAAAATTTGGATTAGGAAAAAAAGTTTTTGATAACTTATTCGAAATTGAAAAAGATGGATTGATTCCAAATACTCAATGGAAAAAAAATGCTTTAGGTAAAGGATGGTTATTAGGAGAAACAATAATTACTGGAATTGGCCAGGGATATATTCAAACTACACCGATACAATTATGCCTAATGACAGCACAAATTGCTAATGGTGGATATAAAATATATCCAAAAATAGTCATAGATGATAAAGATAAAATAAAGCCAAGTGATTATTACACACCTCTTTATAAAAATTCTAGAAATATAAAAATTATTCAAGATGCAATGTTTGGCTCTACAAATGAAGTAATGGGAACTTCTTACCGATCAAGAATTGATAATCCAAAATATCAATTTGCTGGTAAAACAGGTACAGCCCAAGTTAAAAAAATTACTGAGAGAGAAAGAGAATTAGATTTAAAAACTTCTGAAATTCCTTATGAACAAAGAGATCATGCTTTATATATCGCTTATGGTCCCTATGTTAATCCAAGATATGCGTTAAGTATTGTTGTGGAGCATGGTGGTAATGGAAGTACAACTGCTGCTCCAATGGCAAAGAGATTATTCAAACTTATTATTGATCGACATGAAATGAGACAATCAATTAATCAAAAAAAATATTTGGAGATTTAGATGTATCAACATACCAGATTAACAAATAACAATTTTACTTTTTTTCAAAAATTTAGAAATTTTGATTATATTTTACTAATTTGTATTTTATTGCTCGGTTTCATTAGTTTAGCAACTATGTATTCGACAGATGGTGGAAAGATTTTATTTCATACGAAAAGTCATTTTACAAAGTTAATGGTTTTTACAATGATGATGCTTTTTATTTCATTTATCAATATCAAATTTTGGTTTTCTATTGGCTATCTATCTTACATAGTTGTGGTGAGCTTATTAGTATGGACCTATTTTTTTGGAATAACATCTTCAGGGTCAAAAAGATGGATGGACTTATATTTTATAAATTTACAACCATCAGAACTTATGAAAATTTTTATAATTTTGTGTCTGGCAAAGTACTTTCATAGGATGAAATTAGAGAATGTTAATTCCGTCTATACAATTTTAACCTCACTCATAATAATTTTATTACCTATGGGTCTCGTGATAGTTCAGCCTGATTTGGGTACTTCAGTGCTAATAGCTGTTAGCGGAATAGCTGTCTTGTGGTTTGCAGGAATTAATCACAAATATTTTATCTATACTATGTTAGGATTTGTAATTTCATTACCATTTGTAATAGCGTTTTTAAAACCTTATCAAAAGTTAAGAGTTTTAACTTTTCTAAACCCAGACAAAGATCCTCTAGGTGCAGGTTATCAGATTATACAATCTAAAATTGCAGTTGGATCTGGAGGCATTTTTGGAAAAGGTTTTTTAAAAGGAACTCAAAGTTATTTGGAATTTTTGCCAGAAAAGCATACTGACTTTATTTTTACTCTTTTTTCAGAGGAGTTCGGCTTTGTTGGTTCAGTGGTTCTGCTTGTAATTTATATTATTATAATTTACCGCATAATTGCTATTGGAGCTAATTCTAGAAGTTACTTTGCTAAACTTTTTTGTTATGGTTTTGGAGCTGCCATTTTTGTTTTCATTACAATAAATATGAGTATGGTTCTAGGCTTACTACCTATAGTTGGATCTCCATTGCCAATAATGTCTTATGGAGGTTCTTCAATGTTAGCTACCATGATTGGCTTTGGAATAGTAATGAGTGCAAGGGTACACAGCCAACAATTAATCGCCTAAGTATAATTTGTCGCTTAAATTTTTTTAGAGAATAATTGTATATTTTTCTTATGAATAAAAATTTAAATGTTGGAATAATTGGTGCTGGTATTCAAGGTATTTCCAATGCTTTATTTTTACAAAAAAAAGGGTTTAAAGTAACAATATTTGATCGAGAAAAACCTGGTAGTCCTGTCGCCTCATATGGCAATGCTGGCCATTTTTCACCATACGCATCCTTATCATTGAATAGAACAGATATTTTAATGGATGTTCCTGCTATGTTATTAAGTTCAACAGGTCCTTTAGCTTTAAAATGGAATTATGTACCAAAAATGATTCCTTGGTTTTTAAAATTTATTTTTAATACGACTAAAAACAAAATGATGCACACCGCAAAAAATATGCACCAAATTTTGGATTTAGCTCTTCCCGCTTATGATGAATTATTTGAGGAAATTAATCTAGAAAACTTAGTTGAAAATAAAGGTATTCTCTACGTTTGGAATGATAAAAATCTAAAAAGTAGAGAATTAGAAATCAGAGTAAGAGAAGAGTTAGGTGTTAAACAACAACTCGTAGATAAAAAAGATATACATGACTTAGAACCAAATCTTAAAAAATTTTATCATGCAGGAGTTTATTATCCATACGCAAGACATGCCAGAAACCCAAAAAAGATTTTATTAAAACTTTTTGAACTTTTTTTAAAAAAAGGTGGGAAATTTGAAAATAAGAATATTTTAAATATTAATTTTGAAGGAGAAAGCCCTGTTTTGCTGAGTGAAAATGAAAGTTTCGGCTGTGATAAGATTGTAATAACTTGTGGCGCTTTTTCTAAGAAACTAACTGATAAATTGGATGAAAAAATTCCATTAGATACAGAGAGAGGTTACCACGTTCATTTTAAAGATTGTGATCATCTTTTAACTAGACCAGTCATATTTCATAATAGAGGTTTCGGTATAACGCCAATGGAACAAGGTTTAAGAGTAGTTGGCACTGTAGAATTTGGTGGTTTAGATAATCCCGCCTCAAAATCAAGAATAAATAATTTAATTAATAATGCAAAGTATATGTTGGAGGACCTCCCTGAGCATGAGGATGAGTGGTTAGGCTTCAGGCCAACATTGCCAGATTTTTTGCCAGTAATGGGTCCATCTAAAAATTATAAAAACGTGTTTTATTGTTTTGGACATCATCATTTGGGGTGGACATTAGGTCCAATATCTGGAAAGATAGTTTCTGGAATGATAGCTAAAGAAAATACAAATTTAAACTTAAATCCTTATAGCTCAAGAAGATTTTCTTGATTTTGTGTCTAATAAAAACTATTTAGCATACCTATTTTTAGTGCTTGCAACATTTTGTTGGTCAGGTAATTTTATAGTTGGAAAATTCGCAACATTATCTGAAATTCCCCCATTAACTTTAAATGTTTTTAGGTGGATTTCTGTTTGGTTTATTCTGATACCTTTTACTTACAAAGAAATTTTTAAAAATCTATCATATATAAAAAAAAATTGGCTTGTAATTAGTTTTATGGGAGTAATTACTATAAGCACATTTAATTCTGTAGTTTATTTTGCTCTTAATTATACACAAGTAATAAATGCCGTGCTTATGCTTTCAGCTATTCCAGCAGCAACAATTGTTCTTTCATCATTAATGAAAATTGAAAAAACAAATATTTTTCAGTTAATTGGATTATTAGTTTCAATAGTTGGAATAGGCTCAATAATTTCTAATGGAGATTTCCAAAAGATAATTTCTCTAGATTTTAATAAAGGTGATATATGGATGTTAGTTTGTGTAATTACCTGGTCTCTATATTCAACCTTGCTAAAAAAAAATAAGTTTAAATTTTCACAATTTACTTTGATACAACTAATGGTTTCAGTAGGAATACTTTTTTTAATTCCACAATTTTTTTATGAAAAATCAATCGGTCTTGAATTAAATTTAGATAAAAATTTTTTTTTAATATTGACTTATGTAGCAATTTTTCCAGCTATAGCTGCTTATTATTTTTGGCAAAAAGGAATTGAGATAATTGGTCCAAATCGAGCTTCTATGTTTATTCAATTAATGCCGTTATTTAGTGCCGTTATGGCAATTATTATTTTCAAAGAAAAATTTGAAATGTATCATTTTGTAGGAGCATTTTTTATATTGTCTGGCATTTATTTATCTAATAAAAAAGTTTATGCTTAAAGTCGCAATTTTAGATGACTATCAAAATGTTTCACAACAATTTGTGGATCTAAAAAAATTATCAGGAAAATATGAAATTAAAATTTTTAGTGAGCCTTTTGCAGATGAAGCTGATGCTATAGAGAAATTAGCAAAATTTGAGGCTCTCCTTATAATGAGAGAAAGAACTCCTATAACAAAAAATTTGATAGAAAATTTAACTAAATTAAAATTTATAATCACTAGTGGGTTAAGAAATAAATCAATTAATCTAGATGCTGCGAAAAAAAGAAAAATTGTTGTCAGTGGTACTGAGAGTAATACTAACCCAACACCTGAATTAACTTGGGCATTAATACTTGGGTTAGCAAGAAACTTAAAAGAGGAAATTGATAATATGTACCAAGGTTATTGGCAAACTTCAGTTGGCGTAGAATTAAAAGGTAAAATTCTTGGTTTGATTGGCCTTGGAAAAGTAGGAACGCAGGTTGCTAAAGTTGGTAAGGCATTTGGTATGCAGGTGATGGCTTGGAGTGAAAATTTAAATTTAGACACCTGTAAAGAGTTAGACGTTCTGCCTTGTAGTAAAGAAGATCTAATAAAAAACTCTGACTTTTTATCTATCCATGTACAAGGTGGAGAGAGATATAAAAATTGTATTACTCTAAAAGAAATGGATAAGATGAAAAAGACTTCATTTTTAATTAATACCTCTCGGGGTCCCATAATAAACGAAGACGATTTGATAATTGCATTATCAACAAATGTAATTGCAGGTGCTGGATTAGATGTTTATGAAAAAGAGCCTTTATCGGAAAATAATAAATTAAGATTTTTGCCCAATGCCTTACTCACACCTCACATCGGATATGTGACAGCTGAAAATTATCATATTTATTTTACTCAAATGATCGAGTCACTAGAGGCTTGTGTTAATGGGGAACCAATTCGGGTGATTGAGTAAAATGGATTTACCTGTAGTTAATCATGAAGATTATTTTGCTAAAATTGGCGACGATCATAAATTTCCTATTAATAAATTTGGTGATCTTGCAGATTTTTTATTAAAAAATAAGATAGTAACAAAGTTTCATAAGCCATATCCATGTTCAGATGAAACTTTAAAAGGTGCCCACTCTGAAAAATATATTAAAGAAATAAAAAATAAAACACTAGATGAAAACGGAGTAAAAAAAATTGGTTTTCCATTGGTTGATAGCGTAGTTCAAAGGTCGTTGGTTGCAACAGGAGGAACAGTACTTGCGTCTAAACTTGCAATAAATCATGGCATTGCTTGCAACACAGCAGGAGGAAGTCATCATGCAAATTATAACAGCGGTGCAGGGTATTGCGTTTTTAACGATGTAGCAGTTGCTTCCCAATTTTTATTAGATAGAGAATTGGTAAAAAAAATACTAATTGTCGATTTGGATGTTCATCAAGGAAACGGTAACTCAGATATATTCAAGGACAATAAAAATGTTTTTACTTTTAGTATGCATTCAAAATCAAATTATCCTGCCAAAAAATCGATTAGTGATTGTGATGTAGAGCTTGAAGACGACACTGAGGACAAGGAATATTTAAATTTACTTAAATTTCATTTAAATGAATTAAATAAAGAAAATTTTGATTTTGTTTTCTATATTGCAGGAGTTGACATCCATTTTAATGATCGCTTGGGTAAATTAAAGATTTCAGATGATGGGATAAAAAAAAGAGATGAAATTGTTACAGAGAATTTTTTTTCTAAAAGAATTCCTCTTTGTGGAGTTTTAGGCGGTGGTTACAATAAAAATATTAATAAACTTGTTGAATTACACTCTTTTTTGCACCAGTCATGTGCTAAATTAATATAGTAATTATGAATAAGAAAAATCCAGATCTTACAACAGAACAAAAATTAGTTATGTTTGAGGATGGTACTGAACCACCAGGTACAAGTGAATTAAATAATGAAAAGCGAGAAGGCAGTTACCATTGTGCTAATTGTGGAGAAAAATTATTTGATTCCAAAACAAAATATGAAAGTGGTTCAGGTTGGCCATCTTTTTATGAATCACTACCTGATGTTTTTGAAACAAAAACGGATCACTTATTAGGTTATGCTAGGACTGAATATCATTGTAAAAACTGTAATGCTCATCATGGACATGTCTTTAATGATGGTCCACAACCGACTGGAAAAAGATATTGTAATAACGGTATTTGCCTAGTTTTTGAACCAAAGAGTAAACAATGATAATTAAATATATTAGTTTTTTAATTGGTATTATTTGGTCATATTCAATTATAAAAACACAATCTGTTTTTAGTAAAAAAGCTGGGTTAATTTTTAAAATTCTTATTACAAAAGTTTCTTGGTTTACCTTAATTGCAGCTTGTTACTTTGGTTATAAAAATTTTTCAATTAAATTTACTATAATTGGTATTATTATCGCTATCTTATTAGTTAATATTGGATTTTATTTTTCAAAAAAGTTTATCAATGAAAGGTTTAGTGAAAAACAAATCACAATATTTAAAAGTTTTTTTGAATATACTTTAATTTTTTGGGTTCTTTATTATGTTTTATTTTAAAAGATCTTGTAGTTTATTTTCTTTCTCTAAAGCTCTAACTTCATCGTAACCACCAATATGCTGATCATCAAAAAATATTTGTGGTATTGTTTTTTTTCCATTAGCTTTCTTTATCATCTCGTCTTTTGCACCTTCGACTTCAGCTACATTAATTTCTTTATAAGGCGCATTATTTCTTGTTAATAATCGTTTTGCTGCATCGCAATAATTACAGTATGGTCCAGTATATATCGTAACATTTTTCATAGACTATAGATAATCACCTTTTTTAATTTTACTAGATATTTGTTTTCGAGAGTATTCAAATTTTTTTCTATGTTTGATACTTTTTTCATGAACCCTTTTTCTCCATAATCTAAATGAGGAGGGTTTGAGTGATCTTCGCATTATTTTTATGACATCAGATTCTGCGTAACCAGTTTTTTTTTTAATTTCTTCAAATGTGACCCTATCAGCCCAGGCAGCCCATATGACCCAATCTGGACTTTCAACGCTTGGCTCAGGATTCTTGACTTTAGTGATAGGCCTGTGACCTTTTTTTTTCATAAATCCCTTATATTTCAAAAAAATCTATAATGCATTTTTTTTAAGACCTGATATATTGTGATTTGATAGTCCTTCTTAGCCATCTTTAGCTCCCGGTTTTTAAGGACTATCTTTTTTTTTATGCTCCCCCTAGATTTTATCCTTTTTTTACAGATTATTATTTTTTTATTTATTACACCTGGTACCCCTAGAATAGTAATCATTTCTTATTCAATGAATTATGGAGTTAAAAATTGTATTTGGACAGCCTTTGGAGATGTTACCGCAAATTTACTACAGGCAACTTTAGTAATTTTTGTCATCGGTTCCTTTTTATCTGACAATCCAAATATCCTAAATATTTTTAAATGGATTGGTGTAATTTATTTAATTTATTTAGCTTATGATGTTTATAAGTCTTCACCCAAAGATGTTAATTCAAAAATAATTAGCTCAAAAGGTACTTTTTCTTTTTATAAAGATGGTTTTTTAGTTGCAGGCACAAGTCCTAAGGCTTGGTTGTTCTTTCCTTTAATATTCCCACAATTTATTGACTTTAGTGCCAATTATATCGTCCAATTTTTTATTTTAATTACTACTTATGTAGTTTTAGATTTTATTTCTTTGATTGGTTACGCTCTGTTGGCACAAAAACTTATTACATGGATAAAAGCAAATCCAAAAACAATTAATACAATCTCAGCGAGTGTTTTGGTAATCATTGCCTTAATTATTATTGTTACACAACAGTATTAGAACATATGTAAAGTTTTTTTGCCACTTGCAATACTTTAAAATTATTTATTAAATTGAGTATTAATTAATTAATAACAAAAGGAAATAAAATGAAAATAAGCAAAATAATCTTGAGTTTTATTTCTGCAGTAGCAATTTTACTTTCAACTTCAGTTACATCATTTGCAAAAGTTGTTGGAGATAAGATTGTCTTAGGTGCTGCCATTTCATTAACTGGAAAATACTCATCTAATGGTGTTCATACACAAAACGGTTACAATATGGCTGTTGATAGAATTAACAGCATGGGTGGAGTAAAAGTTGGTGGAAAAACTTATAAGTTTGAAATCATTTATTATGATGATGAATCAAACCCAAAAAGAGCAGCTCAGTTAGCAGAAAGATTAATCTCACAAGATGGTGTTGAGTTTATGCTTGGACCATATAGTTCAGGTTTAACAAAAGCAATTGCACCAGTTACAGAAAAATATGGTGTTCCAATGGTTGAAGCAAATGGTGCTTCTAGATCTTTGTTCACAAAAGGATACAAATATCTATTTGCAGTATTAGCTCCGGCAAACTTATATCTTGATGTTGCTATAGATTTAGCAGTTGAAAAGAATAATGGTAAACCAGTAACAGTTGCAATGGCATTTGAACAAGATGCATTTTCTCAAGATGTAAGATTGGGAGTGCTTGATGCAATTAAAAGAACAGGCTCTAAGAAAGTAATAGATGATAAATTGCCGAAAGAGCTAAACGATATGGCTGCTACATTAGTTAAAGTAAAACAAATGAAGCCAGATGTTCTTGTAGTCTCAGGTCATACAAAAGGAGCACTAACTGCAATTAGACAGATAGCTGAAATGAAAGTAGATGTGCCTATGTTAGCGATGACACACTGCGATGCTGCGAAATTATCAAAACAACATGGTAAGAATTCACAGTATGCTTTATGTGCATCTCAATGGCATAAGACATTAACTTATAAAGATAATTTCTTTAAAGATGGTATGAAATATGCAGCAGACTTTGAAAAAGAGTTTGGTTATGATCCGCCATATCAGTCAGCAGAGTCCTCAGCTGCACTGTTAGTATTTAAAGATGCATTTGAAAGAGCAAATTCTTTTGATCAGAAAAAAGTACGAGATGCTCTTGCAGCTACTAACATGCAAACATTTTATGGAAATATAAAGTTCGCAGAAGGTGGTCAGAATGTTGACAAGCCTATGGTTCTTTTCCAAGTAATGTGTGATGGCTCAGGAAAATGTGAAAACAAAGTTGTAGCTCCAACTAAATGGGCTTCAGCGAAGTTAATTCACCCAATTCCTAAGTGGTCTGAAAGATAAAAACTAATCTATAAATACCCCCTAAATTCTAGGGGGTATTTTTTTTTAAGAGTTGATTATGGATTTCATGGTTTTCCAATATCCAATGATTACTGTCCAAGCTTGCTTGGACGGGTTACTTCTTGGTATTTTATTTGCATTGATTGCATACGGTATGGCATTGCAATGGGGAGTTATGAATATCATAAATATTGCACAAGGTGACCTAGTCATTCTTGGAGGCTATATTGCTTACTTCATGTATCTATATGGAATTCATCCAGCCTGGGGTGTAATTGTTTCTCCAATAATAATGTATTTTATTGGAGTTGGAATTTACAAATTAGTAATTAATAAAGTGGTCGATCGAGATTTATTCATCTCCATTCTTGCAACTTTTGGAATAAGTATTTTATTTATGCAATTAATGAATTTTGCATTTGGCGCAGATGTTGTTCTAGCCAATTCAGGTTATGGAACAACTATGTTATTTGATAACAATGTTACCTTACCTAACTCAAAAATCTTTTCAGCTGTAATCAGTATTGTTTTTGCAATTGGTTTAGTTATTTACATGAAAAAATCAAAATTAGGGAGAGCAATTCGTGCAACAGCACAAAACTCAAGAGCCGCAAAGATTTTAGGAGTTGATACTGAAAAAGTTTATGCAGCTACATTTGGAATTAATGCTGCGCTTTGTGGAGTAGCAGGTGCTTTAATATCTATTACATTTACAATTCATCCATACATGGGATTACCATATACAATAAGGTCTTTTATGATCGTAATTGTTGCAGGACTAGGTAATTTACCAGGAGTAGCAATGTCTGGAATGGGACTTGGGGTTTTTGAGGAATTTGCTGACTATATTTTAGGAACTGAATTTAGAATTGGGGCAGTATTTTTATTATTAGTTTTAATTCTCGTTTATAGAAGATTTAAACTGTCTAGGAAGAGAGAGTATCTAAAATAATGAGTAAAAATATTCTTTTATATTCAGCTATTCTAATCTTTGGATTGGTGGCACCATTTGTTTTTCCTGCATTTAAAGTTCAATTGTCCATTCTATGTGTATTGATAGTTTTAGCTACGACTTGGAATATTCAGGGTGGTGAAATGGGATACAATACATTCGGGAATATACTATTTTATGGTTTAGGCATGTATTTATGTGCATCTGTTCAAGTTGGTATGTTTTTCCCTCTTGCAGAATGGACAGAAAGTGGAGGTGAAAAAACTTTTGTTCATACTCCAGCTCAATTTTTTCAAGGTATGGCTGTTGGACTTGTTGTAGCTGCAGTAGTTCCAACAATAGTAGCTGGGTTAATTGGATATGCGATTTTAGGTTTAAGAGGACATTATTTTGCTATTTGTACTTTAGGTTTAGGTGTTGCAGCAGGAGAAATTTCTGGAGGTATAGAAATTATAGGTGCAGGTCAGGGGTTTACCACTCCTCCATTTCCTGAGGTTGGTGGACTTGAAGCAAGGGGAGAATTTTTTTACTTTTTAAGTTTTGGAGCCCTCATATTAACTTTTGTTGCGGTACGAGCAATCTATTCAACAAGATTTAGATTAATCTTAAATGCGATTAGAGATAATGAGGATAAAGCTGAGGCAATGGGTATTGAAACAATGAAATATAAAATTATTGGCTGGATGGTATCTGCATTCTTTTGTGGTTTAGCAGGTGGTATTATGGGAGGACTAGTTGGATACATCGACTCAACTGATGTTGCCTTTGACGGTAGAGAAATGGGAGTGTTCATGGTTTTAATGGCAATCCTAGGAGGCAAAGGAACTTTATGGGGACCAGTTATTGGTGCAACAGTATTTCATATTTTTAAAGAAGGGTTTTGGACATTCTTTTTAGGTTGGCAATATGTTGCTTTAGGAGTTTTAATTGTTGTAATCGTAATTTATTTTCCTGAAGGGATTATGGGCTGGTTAAGAGAAAAATATCCCGAAAAATTTGGTGAAGTAATTGATGAAAAAGATCGAAAGGCTCAAGTAGAACTTAAATGAGTATTTTAGAAGTAAACAATGTTAGTAAATCTTTTGGCGGAGTAAAAGCCAATGTAGATATATCAATGTCAGTAGAAAAAGGTAAGATATTTGGACTGATCGGTCCAAATGGATCTGGTAAAACAACACTGTTCAACTCTATTGTTGGAACATATCCGATAGATAATGGTTCAATAAAATTTAATGACAAAGAAGTCTCAGACTTACCCGTGCCTGTTATTGCAAAACTTGGTTTACTTAGAACTTTTCAGCAAACTAGAATTTATGGAAAACTAAATTGTGTAGACAATATGTTAATTAGTCATAAAGGTAGTGATGAAAGTATATTAAAAATATTCTCAAAAATTCCACAAGATTTAACAGAAAAGGCAGAAAATCTTCTGAACTTCGTTGGACTTTATCAAAAAAGAAAATTAAGGGCTGGAGATTTATCTTTTGGTCAACAAAAACTTCTAGAGCTAGCAATGGCACTGATGAATGAACCTGAAATGTTATTATTAGATGAACCTACTGCAGGGATCAATCCTACTCTTATAAATGGTATCATCGATAGATTGATTAAAGTAAATCAAGATTTTGGTATTACACTTTTAGTAATTGAACATAATATGAGAGTAATTATGCAATTAGCAGAAAGTATTTATTGTTTAGCACATGGCAAGATGCTTGCTAATGGAACACCTGACGAAATTAAAAATGATAAACGTGTAATAGATGCGTACTTAGGAGCACAATAATGTCAAATCAATACGAAGTTTTAGGAAAAGCTCCAGTAGCAGAAGATTTAAAAAAATTATCCCCAAATAATATTCATCTTACTATTAAAAATATGAATGCTGGATATGGCAAAATGGAAATTCTTCATAATTTCGATCTATTCGTTAGTAAGGCTCAATCTTTATGTCTGATTGGACCAAACGGAGCTGGTAAATCTACTATTCTTCACTCTATTTATGGTTTTACAAATATTTTTTCAGGGCAAATAGAAATAGACGGAAAAGAAATCACAAATTTAACACCAGCTGAAAAATTGAAAACTGTTGGAATAGCATACATACTACAGGATAATTCTGTCTTTCCAGATATGACCGTGGAGGAAAATTTATTAATGGGTGGATTTATTAAAGAAAAAACGGAAGAGTCTTACGCGGAAGCTGAGCGAATTTTTGAGAAATATGAAAGATTAAGAAACAGAAGAAGCCAACCTGCAAAAGTATTATCAGGTGGAGAAAGAAGATTGTTAGAAATTTCAAGAGCATTGGTAATGAAGCCATCAGTTTTATTAGTTGATGAACCATCAATTGGTCTAGAACCAAGGTATATTGATATGGTATTTGAAATTTTAAGAGATCTCCAAGAGAATGAAAAAAAGACAATTATTTTAGTTGAACAAAATGCTAAAAAAGGACTCGAGTTCGCAGATATTGGTTACGTGCTAGTATCTGGTCAGACTGCAATTGCAGGTAAAGGGGATGATCTTTTAAATAATCCGGATGTTGGTCGCCTGTTTTTGGGTGGTTAATGATTAGTTCAAAATATTTTTTAAAAGGCTTCAGTGCTATAAAAGGTGTTGGTAGTCCTGCCATAGCTTTAGGTGCAAGTTTTATAGCTATAGGCGCACTATTAAAAAATTTAGGTTTCACAATTCAACAAAGCATTTTTTCAACTTTCCTCACATACGCTTTACCTGGCTCACTAGTGATGGCTGAGTCAATGTTAATCGGAGCATCTTTGATAAATATTTTTTTAGCCGTTTGGTTGGTTAATGCGAGATTATATCCAATGACTGTCGCGCTAATGCCGTTGTTGATGCACCGAGACCAGCCAAGATGGAAATATTATTTGTCCTGTCATTTTATAGCAGTTTCTTCTTGGCTGATAATGAAGGATAATTATGAAAATATAGAAAAAGAAAATAGAATTGATTTTTGGATTGGAATTGGAGTAGCAACTTGGTCTGTTGCGATATTCTCAACAATTATTGGCTATGTAGCTTCTGATTTTTTTAACAAAGACATACTTATTGGTCTAGCAATTATAAATCCAATATATTTTATATGCATGATGGTTGGAGCTATGAAAACTTTTCAAATAAGTTTATCGGTTATTTTAGGTGCAACGCTTGGTCCTATTTTTTATTTTTTATCAGCTGAGTGGTGTATCTTGTTTGGTGGCTTCACTGCTGGAACTATAGCGTTTTTAATTGGAGAAAAAAATGGCAAGTAATATTTTAATTGTTATATTTGTCACATCTCTAGCTACATACTTATCAAGATTTTTAGGAGTTGTTAGTTCAGAAAAAATTAAAGAAACCTCAAAAATGTTCAGATGGTTTAATTGTCTTGCTTATTCAACTCTTGCTGCATTAATTGCTCGAATAGTTATTTTTCCATTAGGATCTTTAGCAGAAGTAGATTTATCAGTCAGAATTTTTGTGGTTTCTTTATGTATAATTATTTTCTTTTTAACTAAAAAAAATTTAGTTTACCCTACAATTTTCTCTGCTATCATACTATCTCTTATTACAAGATTTGTATGAGCGAAAAGATTGATGGATTTCAAATAGAAAAACACGAACTGTCATCTAGAATTGTCAATATTGACATCAGCGATGAAGTTTTGAGTAAACTCATTTTTCCATTTAATAAGTTCGATATTACTGCTCTAGAATACAAACCTTTTACAAGATTCACTATTGCAAAAAGTTTAGACGACTTGAGTAATAATAAATTATCAAAATTTTTAAATGAAATTTTAAAAGATCGAAATACAGGATGTTTTATTATTAAACCTCAAAATTTAAATTCAAAAATTGATGATAATTTTTTAGTTAAATTATCAACTGCCATCTCTCATTTAGTAGGTATACCTAATTACGATGCTATGGCTGGTAAATATTATGCAAGATTTCATGTAAAGCACGTCGATAAAAGCGACTCTTATTTAAGGAAAGCGTATACAAACATGGATCTTCATACAGATGGCACTTACGTAAAAGAGAAAACTGATTGGCTATTAATGTCAAAATTAGAGGAAAGAAATGCAGAAGGTGGTGAAACTGCCATGTTGCATCTCGATGATTGGGAACATTGTGATGAATTGTTTAATGATCCAACAGGACAGGAAAACTTTCTTTGGGGATCACCAAAAAGTAAAAATATAGACTATAAAGTTGAACATCCTATATTTTCAACAGATCAAAACGGTAGAGCTCAAATTTCTTATATAGATCAGTTTCCAGAACCAAAAAATATGAAACAAGGTATTTTTTTACAAAAGTTATCTGACAACTTAGAAGAGAGTAAAAATAAGATAATCACAAAACTTCCAGTGGGATCTTCAATTGTAGCAAACAACTATTTTTGGCTTCATGGACGAAAACCTTTTAAAGAAAATAAAGATTTAAGTAGAGAATTATTAAGAATAAGGGGTTCTTTTTTTATTAATTAATATAAACAATTCTTTATAAGTATTTAAATTATGAAATTAGGTTTTATTGGAACGGGTAAAATTACATCATCAGTTATAACTGGTATTTGTAATTCATCTATAAAATATAACAGGATATTTGTTTCTTCACGGAATAACAAAATCTCCAAAAATCTCAAAAAAAGATTTAAAAAAATTTCTATCGAAAAAAATAATCAAAAAATAATTGATAGTTGCAGTTGGATATTTCTAGCTGTCACACCAACTGTAGGTAAAAAAATATTAAAGAATCTTAAATTTAGATCAAATCAAACTGTAATAAGTTTTATTTCAACAATCACGATACCCCAATTGAAAAAAATAATAAAAGTTAAATCAGACATAGTAAGAGCGATACCGTTACCTCCGATTTCTTTAAAAAAAGGACCAGTTCCAATTTGTCCTCCAAATAAAAAAGTAAAAAGTTTTTTTGATAAACTTGGCTCAACTGTAGAGATTAAAAATGAAAAGTTATCAATTAATTTCTGGTCAACATCGGGGATGATGGCTGCTTATTATGAAATTTTAAAGATCATGAGTGATTGGTTGGTAAAAAAAGGAGTAAAGAGACAAGATGCACAGAAATATATTACTTCTCTATTTGTAGCTTTGTCTGAAGATGCAGTCGTAAACTCGAAGAAGGAACTCAAATATTTAGTAAAAGAGTCTCAAACCCCTAAAGGATTAAATGAGCAAGGTCTTAAACTTATGAGAAGTAAAGGTGTTTATAATTCAGTTGTAAAAACTTTGAATGATATACACAAAAGACTAAGCAAATAATTAATGTCACAAAATATTTTAGAAATTAATAATTTGTCAAAATATTTTGGAGGACTAGCGGCAGTATCGGAGTGTTCTCTTAAAGTTAAAAAGGGAACTATTACAGGTATTATTGGACCGAATGGTTCTGGCAAAACCACTTTATTTAACCTTATTGCTGGAAATTTAAAATCCTCTGCTGGCAGTGTGATTTTTAATAATGAGAACATTACTGATGTTCCTTCCTATGAATTATTTTCAAAAGGATTGCTAAGAACTTTTCAAATAGCTCATGAATTTACAAATTTATCTGTTTTAGAAAACTTAATGATGGTTCCAGGAAATCAATCTGGAGAAAAATTGGTTAATGCTTTGTTAAAACCCTCATTAGTTGCAAAAGAAGAAAGTCAAATTAAAGAAAAGGCTATGGAGGTCATTAATTTTCTTAATCTTGGTCATTTAAAAAATGAATTAGCAGGAAATTTATCCGGAGGACAAAAAAAATTGTTAGAATTAGGTCGAACAATGATGGTTGATGCAAAATTAGTATTATTAGATGAGGTTGGCGCTGGTGTTAATAGAACTTTACTAAAGGATCTTGGAACAGCTATCGAAAAACTTAATAAAGAAAAAGGTTACACTTTTTGTATGATCGAACATGACATGGATTTTATAGGAAGATTATGTGATCCAGTGATCGTAATGGCAGAAGGTTCAGTCCTTTTCGAAGGTTCAGTTGAGGATGCAAAAAAAGATGAAAAAGTTATTGAAAGTTATTTAGGTAGAGGCTCAAAATTAAAGGATAATTAAATGGCATTTTTTGAAGGGAATAACATGACCGGTGGATATGGAAATGGCCCTGACATAATTAATTCATGTTCAGTAAATGTTGAAAGAGGAGAAATAGTATCGATCCTTGGACCTAATGGAGCTGGAAAATCTACCGCGATGAAAGCAATGTTAGGCTTATTAAATTTAAAATCTGGTTCAGTAATTATCAATGGTAAAGATATTTCAAAACTTTCTCCACAAGACAGAGTAAAAGAAGGCATCTCATTCGTTCCTCAAACAAAAAATGTTTTTGCAGGTATGACGGTGGAGGAAAATTTAGAGATGGGTGCTTTCTTAATAAACACCGAATTTAAAGAGACTATTAATGAAATCTTCGAATTATTTCCAATTCTAAAAGAAAAAAAAAATCAATTAGTTGGTGAGTTATCTGGAGGACAAAGACAACAAGTTGCATTAGGTAGAGCACTTATGATCAAGCCCTCTGTATTAATGTTGGATGAACCAACTGCTGGCGTATCACCTATTGTGATGGATGAATTATTTGATCATATCGTAAAAGTAAAAAGAACGAACGTAGCAATTTTAATGGTTGAACAAAATGCAAAACAAGCATTGAATATTTCTGATAGGGGTTATGTTCTGGTGACTGGGGAGAACCGGCACTCTGGCACTGGAAAAGAACTATTAGAAGACCCAAGAGTAAGAAGCTCTTTTCTAGGTGGTTAATATGGACTTTGTGAATGCAATTATACTTTTATTAAATTATATTTTTGTTCCAGCTTTAGCGTACGGATCTCAACTAGCACTTGGTGCAATTTTTGTAACATTGATTTACGGAATTTTACGGTTTGCAAACTTTGCTACAGGGGACATGATGTCTTTTGGGACAATGTTTGTGATTTTATTCACTTTCTATTTTCAGTCTGTTGGAATTAGTTTTGGGGTTTTACCTACAGCCCTTCTCGCAATTCCTTTTGGTATTATTTTTATGGTTGGTTACATGCTGATAGTAGATAAATTAGTATTTAAATATTACCGAATAAACAAAAGTCCCCCTGTGCAATTAGCGATGGTAAGTATTGGCGTGATGTTTGTTACTCAGGCAGTGGTTCGTATAATTATTGGCCCTTCAGATAGAAGATTTTTTGATGGAGAAAAATTTTTAATTAAAGCTGGTGAATTTAAAGAAATGACAGGATTAAACGAGGGTCTTGCAATAAAATCTACTCAAGTTATTACGATTATTGTTACGTTGATTTTAGTTTCAACTTTGTTTTGGTTTTTAAATAAAACTAAGACTGGAAAAAGTATGAGAGCATACTCTGATAACGAGGATTTAGCATTATTATCAGGTATCGATCCCAAAAAAATTGTCATGATAACTTGGGTCATAGCAGGCATTCTTGCAACAATTGGTGGTGCTTTATATGGTTTAGATAAAAGCTTTAAACCATTCACCTACTTTAATAATATGCTACCAATATTTGCAGCAGCTATAGTGGGCGGCATTGGTAATCCATTTGGAGCCTTTCTCGGTGGATATGTAATTGCCTTCTCTGAAATATTGTTAACTTACGCTTATAGAAAATTTTTCATGTATGTTTTACCTGAAAGTATGGAGCCAGATGGTCTAATTCAATTACTCTCTACAGATTATAAATTTGCAGTATCTTTTTCAATCTTAGTCATCGTCTTACTTTATCGTCCATCAGGTATATTTAAAGGGAAGGTGTTGTGAGAAAAAATTTAAATGTAATTGCTGCATACAGTATAATGATGGGGCTGATTATCCTTGTTGGTATATTCCAGTCTTGGAACATAGCTTTATCAATATTTAATCTTTGTCTAATTTCAGCAGTAATGACAATGGGTGCCAACATTCAATGGGGTTATGCTGGTTTGATTAACTTTGGGATAATGGGTTTTACGGCTTTAGGTGGTTTAGCAGCTGTTTTAATCTCAGTAGATCCTGTTCAAGAAGCATGGAGTGTAGGTGGATTTAATATTTTATTCAGTCTTTTTCTTATAATAGCAATGGTATTAGCTGTCAGGTATATTTTAAAAAATTATAAGAAATCAAAAAACAGAACTTACATAGTAGCTGCAATTATAATTTTAGGAATTATAATCATAAGATTTATTTCTGAACCAGGAATTGAAGCTATTGAGGGAGTTAATCCTGCAAAAACTGGTTTTCTTGGTGGATTAGGTCTTCCAATTATTTTTTCTTGGGTTGTTGGAGCTTTTTTTGCAGGTGGATTAGCTTTTGTTATAGGAAAAGTTGCCTTAGGTTTAAGAGCTGATTATCTTGCTATAGCAACTTTACTAATATCAGAAATTGTTATTGCAATTATAAAACACGAAGATTGGTTAACAAGAGGTGTTAAAAATGTAATTGGATTAAAAAGACCTGCACCTTATGAGGTAAATTTGCAACAAACAGAATGGTTTATAAGTCTTGTTGAAAAATTTAACTCAAGTAAATTAAATCTAATTACTGATTTAACAGAAAGACAAGCTACACTAAATCAACTGGTAATCGAGGGATCATCAGTTTTTGTAAAACTTTGTTACTCTGGATTATTTTTAGTTGTAGTAATTATTTTATTAATCTTAACTCAAAAAGCTCTCTATTCTCCTTGGGGAAGAATGATGCGAGCAATTAGGGATAATGAGGAAGCAGCCAATGCGATGGGCAAAAATGTAGTTAAACAACACCTTTTAATTTTTGTTTTAGGTTCAGCCATTGTTGGTATTGCGGGCGCAATGTTAGTTACTCAAGATGGCTTGTTTACCCCAGGAAGTTATAGACCTTTGAGATATACTTTCTTAATTTGGGTAATGGTTATTATCGGTGGAAGTGGAAATAACTTTGGTGCAATTCTTGGAGGTTTTGTTGTTTGGTTCTTATGGATTGAGGCCGCACCAATTGGTCTTTACTTAGTTAATTTAACTACTGCTGGATTAGACGACACACACTTTTTAAAAGTACACTTAATTGAAAGTGTTCCATATTTTAGATTTTTAATGATGGGAGTAGGTCTCTTGGTCATAATGAGATATAGACCAAAAGGTATACTTCCTGAAAAAATAGAAATAAAATAAGATTATGAAATATATCATTACAGGTGCTGCATTGGCTTGGGCTTTATATATGGCTGATAAATATCTATTTTTTTAAAAAAAAACCCCCAACAAATTAATGTTAGGGGTTTAAATTTTAAGATAAATTATCTTTGTTTTTTAGTTTTAAATTTTCCGCCTTTAACTTCTTGTTCTAAGAAAGAACCTTCAGCTTCACCGACGCTAGTAAAAGTAACACCAGTTGCACCTTCGTAGTCAACTTTTTTACCTTTAGCTAATAAATCTAAACCTTTTTTTAGTTCACCTGGATAAATTTTTGTTCCAGGGCTGTTAGCAACATCCATCACATTTTTTGCAATTGAAGCTCTATCAGCTGAGTTTCCTGCTTGCATTGCTAAAACGATTAAAGCAGCAGCATCGTACGACTCACCAGTGTATGGACCAGAGCTATCTATGTTTGCAGCACTTGCAACTTTAGAGAATACTCCAGCACCTTTTCCTGTTGATCCTGGCATTGAACCAAAAGATTTTCTTAAGTCTTTTCCAAATGCATCAACTAATGATTGGCCGATCATTCCATCCGATAAAATAAATTTATCAAATGCACCAGAGTCTAAAGAAGCTTGAATAATTCCTTTACCACCTTGGTCTAGGTATCCAATTACAGCTACTGCATCTCCACCTGCTGAGGCAAGAGTTGCTACTTCAGAAGAGTAGTCTGCTTTTCCATCTTCGTGAGCAGTTACAGTAGTAACTTTAATTCCGTGCGCTTCGACAGCTGCCTTATAAACATCTGCTAAACCTTTTCCATAATCATTATTTGTATAGGTAATTGCAACACTTTTAACTTTTCTGTCTTTAGTAATATCAGCTAGGATTTGACCACCTCTTGCATCTGATGGCGCAGTTCTAAAGAAATATCCTTTATCATCTAAAGTTGTTAATCCTGGTGATGTTGCTGATGGTGAAATCATTACAACACCATTTGGAACTGCAACGTTTGATGCTATTGCACCAGTTACTCCTGAACAATCAGCACCCATTATTGCTGCAACTCCTTGTGAAATAACTCCTTCAGCGGCTGCAGTCGCAGCAGCAGAGTCCACACATGTTGAGTCAGCTCTTATCACTGAAATTTTTTTTCCACCTAGTAGAGATCCAGAATCTGAAGCTTCCTTGAAAGCAAGCTCGGCTGATGCAGCCATAGCGGGGGTTAAAGATTCAATAGGGCCAGTGAAACCCAAAATTACACCCATTTTAATTTCTGCTAAAACATTTGTTGAAAAAGTTGAAACAAATATGAAAGCAGCAACAATTAGTCTTTTCATTATTATCCTCTATATTTAGTTAACAATTATTTTATATAAATTTAATTAAATCCGATTTGTAAAGATTTTCAACAAGCAAATTATCTTATTTTATAATACGTTTAATTAATCTAGACTTACTTCATATTAATTTAGTATGAAATTAAACAAAATAGAACCTCGGTTTAAAAAAAACTCTAATCCTAGGATTGGATTAATTGCTTTAGCTACCGATTTTATGATTGAGAAGGATTTTATAAACGTAATTAAAGATAAAGAGATTGATTTTTTTGTTAATAGAATTGAATGTTATAATCCCTTAACAAAAGAAAATTTAATAAAAATGTCTGATAAAGTAACTGAAGTTACAAATAATATTTTACCCAATGAGGATATAGATTGTGTTGTTTATGGATGTACCTCTGGAACAATAGCAACAGGTCATGATGTGATTGAGAAAAAAGTAAGGGCAGCAAAACCTAAGGCTGAGTTAACAACTCCCAGTACAGCTGCGATAAAAGCTTTAAAAAAATTAAAGGCAAAAAAATTAGCTATCTTTACTCCGTATAGTAAAAAACTAAATAATGAGGTTGTTGAATATTTCAAAGAGGAAAAATTTGAAGTGGTCTCCAATTCATATTTAGATATAGCTGCAGATTATGACATTGGAAAAGTTGATCAAGATTTTATCTATGACTCTCTAGTTAATATGAATATTGAAGATGCTGATGCTTTATTCATTTCTTGTACAGCCTTGCCGGTTTTAAGCATTATAGATAGATTGGAAAAAAAATTAAACAAACCTGTTTTATCTAGCAATCAAACATTGATTTGGGATACTTTAGAAAAAATTGGAAAAAATAATAATATCAAAGGTTTTGGAAGTTTGTTTACCAATTCTTAATTATGCTTTTTACAAAAGAAGAATACAAACAAAGATTATCTAAAGTTCAAAAAATGATGCAAGAAAAAGGCATTGAACTTTTGATTTCTCATGACACGAATAATATCAATTACCTAACGGGGTATGACGCTTGGTCATTTTATTACGCTCAATGTGCAGTGGTTCATATAAATGCTGATGAACCTATATGTTTTGTAAGAGATCAAGATGCTGGAGGGGCTTATATAAAAACATATTTAAAAAAAGAAAACATAATTGTTTATGATGAACATTATATTCATAATTGGCCAAAACATCCTTACGATTATTTAGTTAAAGTTATTAAAGATAAAAAGTGGGATAAACTTTCTATAGGATTAGAAATGGATGCTCATTATTTTACAGCATTTTGTTATGAAAAAATTAAACAAGGTTTACCAAATGCGAATTTGAAAGATTCAGAGAGACTGGTTAATTGGGCGAGGTTAGTAAAATCTGATGTTGAAATAAATTATATGAAATCTGCTGCTAAAATTTCTGAAATTGGAATGAAAACAGCTTTTGACGTAATTAAACCAGGAGTTAGACAATGTGATGCTGTTGGTGAAATTCAAAAATCTTTATTTTATGGATCACCCGAATTTGGTGGGGAATATTCAAGTATCGCAACTTTATTACCAACTGGAAAAGGTACTTCAGCTTCACATTTAACTGCATCACAAGACAAATTTGTTGAGGGTGAAGCAACTATTATTGAATTATCAGGGGTTTTTAAAAGATATCATGCTCCAATGGCTAGAACAGTTTTGTTAGGAAAACCTGATCAATTAAAAATCGATACAATGAAAAAAACTATTGAAGCAATTGATGCAGGTATAAGCGCTACCAAACCAGGTAATACTGTTAATGATGTAGCGCAAGCTTTCTGGAAAGTTTTGGACAAGTATGGGATAGAAAAAAAATCAAGAACTGGTTATTCAATTGGTATTGGCTATCCACCAGATTGGGGAGAGCATACATTAAATATTTATAAAGGTGATATGACCGTTCTAAAACCAAATGTTTGTTTTCATATGATTGCTGTTATGCAATTTGGAGATTGGGGCGTTGAAGCTTCAGAAGCTATTAGAGTTACTGACAAAGGATCAGAACTATTTTGTAATATGTCAAAAGAACTTCACGTTAAAAGCTAATTATTTAAGGTTGATATTTTTTCTTACAAATGTTTTATAGTTACTTAATTTATGTCGGTTAATAAAGAATTTGTTAAGTTTGATAAGGTAGATAAAAGTTATGATGGCAAAGTTTTAGTTGTCAAAGACCTCCAATTAGACATTGCAGAAGGTGAGTTTATTACCATGTTAGGTCCCTCTGGATCAGGTAAAACCACTTGTTTAATGATGTTAGCTGGATTTGAAACACCAACTAATGGAGAAATATACCTTGATGGAAATGCGATCTCCAGTATTCCTCCACATAAAAGAGGTATAGGAATGGTTTTCCAAAACTATGCTTTATTTCCTCATATGACAGTATATGAGAATTTGGCTTTCCCATTGAGAGTTAGGAAAATTCCAAAAGATGAAGCGGATAAAAAAATTGATAAAGCTTTATCCATGGTGTCCTTACAAGGATTTGCGCAACGAATGCCAGGTCAATTATCAGGTGGACAGCAACAAAGAGTAGCAGTAGCAAGATCTTTGGTTTTTGACCCACAATTAGTTTTGATGGACGAGCCTCTTGGAGCTTTAGATAAAAATTTAAGAGAAAGTATGCAATATGAAATCAAACATATTCATGAAAGTATTGGAGTGACTGTTGTTTATGTAACTCATGATCAAAGTGAAGCATTAACTATGTCTAATCGAATTGCAGTTTTTAATGATGGAAAGGTTCAACAACTTTCTAGCCCAGATGAGTTATATGAAAAACCTGTTAATTCTTTTGTAGCAGAATTTATTGGAGAGAATAATACTTTTGCAGGAGAAGTTTCTGATATTTCAGGTGGAAAGTGTAAAGTTAAGTTAGCGAGTGCAGATATATTAGCAAACCCAATCTCGGTTAAGGGAAAAGGTGAGAGAACGACAGTTTCATTAAGACCTGAAAGAGCTTTAATTAATCCAAGTGATAAAATGGACAATATTCATAAAGGAAAAATTGAAGAAGTAATTTACCATGGAGATCACACAAGAGTTAGAATTAATTTATTAGGTAATTCTGAATTTATTCTTAAAGTCCCCAATAGTTCGTCTAATCTGGATATTAAACTAGGAAATGAAATTAAGATTGGTTGGAACAGTGAAGATGCTAGAGCACTAGATCCAAAATAAACACCAGAAATATCTCAATTAAACAAGTAAAAAAGGGCTGTTGACTCTCATTATCGATCTTGTTGTAATACTATTTATACAAAACGTTTAAACGGAGGAAAAATGAAAAAAATTAGTAAATTATTACTAGCCCTATCTTTTTTATTTTCTATAACTACATCAGCATTCGCAGTAACAGTTGCGTCTTGGGGTGGAGCTTATACAGAAAGTCAAAAGTTAGGTTATGGTGATCCTACTGCTAAAAAGTTAGGTATACCGATCAATTGGGTCGACTACTCAGGTGGATTATCAGAAATTAAAGCACAGAAAGAAGCAGGCAAAATTACGTGGGATATAATGGACGTATTTGCTATGGATACTATCAATGGCTGTGATGAAGGTTTATTTGTTAAATTTGATTTTGACAAAGACTTCCCAGCAGCTCCAGATGGAACTCCTGCAAGTAAAGATTTTTTTACTAGCATGCCAAGTGAATGTGCTGTAGGAAATATTTTATACTCTTGGAACTACGCTTATAACTCAGATAACGTTAAAGGTACTCCAAAGACTATCAAAGATTTCTTTAACACTAAAAAATTCCCTGGAAAAAGAGCTATCTACAAAGGCGCTCTAACAAACTTAGAGATTGCTTTAGCTGCAGATGGTATCAAACCAGGTAAAGGTGGAGCAAAAATCTATAAAGCTTTAAACACTGACAAAGGTGTTCAAAGAGCTATGGATAAGATCAAAAAACTTTGCACAGACCCACAAGGTGGATGTGTATTTTGGTCTGCAGGTGCTCAACCACCAGAACTATTAATGAGTGGTGAAGTTGTTATGGCAACTGGCTGGAATGGTAGATTCTTTAATGCTGCTGTTGGAGAAGGTGCTCCAATCGTACAAGTATGGGATGCTCAAGGTTTAGACTACGAGTATTTCGTATTAGTTAAAGGTTCGCCAAATGAAGCTGATGCTAAAAAAGCTTTAGCTGAGATGACAAGTACAGAAGGTCTAGCAGGAAGTGCAAAATACATTGCATATGCACCTTGGAGAAAATCATCTATTGCTGTAATGGAAAAAGGTGAGCCATGGTACAAAGATGGTAAGACAAACATGGTACCTAATATGCCAACTGCACCAGCAAACACTAAAAATTACTTCTTAGTAGATCCACTTTACTGGGCTGATAACGGAACAGAACTTGGTGAAAAATGGGAAGCAATGAAAGCAGGATTTTAATTTTAAGTTTTAAAGATTAAAATTTTATAATATATTGAGAGGGCGGTTATTTGATAACCGCCCTTTTTATTTATGAGCTCAGAAACAAAACAAATTTTAACAACTGACGGAATTCCTTTAGAAGTAAGCCTTAAAAAAGCAGAAAAGAAAAATAAGATTAAAGCTTTTTTACTTGTTGCTCCGTTATTGTTGTTCATAATTATTACATATGTGTTTCCAATAGGCGATATGCTTATGAGAAGCGTTGACGATAAAATGGTAACTGAAATGCTACCTAAAACTTTTAAATCCATGGAAAAATGGGACGGACAGGATCTTCCTCCTGAAGAAGTGTTTGAAGCTTTCTATTTTGATTTTCAAAAATTGATTGAAGAGGAACGAGAAGGAAAACTTTCAACACAACTAAATTATACAAAAAATGGTTTTAAAAGTATTATTAAAAAATTAAGAAGAAAGTCCAAATCTTTTGAAGAGGGAAATTATAAAGAACAAATTATGTCTGTTCATCGAAGATGGGCTGATGTTGAATATTGGAGAGCAATTAAAAGAAGAGCTCCTGCATATACTTATCAAAAATATTTAAAGGGGATTGATATGTATGAAAATGAAAAAGGAGAAATAATTAATGTTCCTGAAGATAGAAGAGTTCATAGAATTTTGTGGATGAGGACTTTGGAGATTGCATTCTTTGTTACGGTGTTTTGTTTTTTAATGGCGTATCCAATTGCACACTTACTAGCAACATTACCGATGAAGTACAGTAACCTCTTGATGATCTGTGTCTTGCTTCCTTTTTGGACCTCATTATTAGTTAGAACTGCTAGTTGGATGATTCTTCTACAACAGCAAGGAATAGTAAATGATTTCTTTGTTATGATAGGCCTGGTTAGTGATGATAACCGGCTAGAAATGATGTTTAATAAAACAGGTAGTTATGTTGCAATGACGCAAATTTTACTGCCTTTTATGGTTCTGCCACTTTACAGCGTGATGAAAACAATCTCTCCAAGTTTAATGAGAGCTGGTAAGTCATTAGGTGGAACACCTTTTGTGGCTTTTTGGAAGGTCTATTTTCCTTTAACTATCCCAGGTATTGGAGCGGGATGCTTATTAGTTTTTATTTTAGCAATTGGTTATTACATTACCCCAGCTTTAGTTGGTGGAGCTTCAGGTACGTTAATAAGTAACCAGATAGCATTTCATATGAAAAGTACTCTCGATTGGAGTTTTGCTTCAGCAATGGGACTTATGTTGTTAAGTGGAGTATTAGTCATTTATTGGCTGTACAATAAATTAGTTGGAATAGATAACATTAAATTAGGATAAACAAAATGGCTTTACCCAAATATACAGAACCACATTATAGAATTTGGCATTACGTTTATTTGACAATTTGTGCAGCAGTATTCTTTTTTCTTGTTGCACCATTGTTTGTTATTTTTCCATTATCTTTTAATGCTGAGGAATTTTTAGTTTTTTCTGATGGAATGAAACGTTTAGATCCTGATGCGTTTTCTTTAAGATGGTATCAAGATATGATTTATGGGACTAAAAATCCTTGGGGATTAGCTGCAAAAAATAGTTTTATCATTGCTATATTTGCAACAATAGGCTCTGTAATACTTGGAACAGTTGCGGCTTTGGGCTTGAGTAGCAGGCATATGCCGTACAAAGGTTTAATTATGGCAGTATTAATTTCACCTATGATAGTTCCTTTAATTATTTCGGGTGTAGCGATATTTTTCTTCATGGCCAAAGTTGGATTAGCAGCCACTCACACAGGAATAGTACTTGCGCATATTATTTTAGGAACACCATTTGTAGTTATTACAGTAACCGCAACTCTATCAGGGTTCGATCATAGTGTCACAAGAGCTGCAGCCAGTTTAGGTAGTGACCCAGTAAATACATTTATGAAAATCACTTTACCACTTATTTTACCAGGAGTGATATCTGGAGGGCTATTTGCTTTTGTAACATCATTTGATGAAGTTGTAGTAGTTCTATTTTTAGCAGGATTAGAAAACACAACTATACCAATTCAAATGTGGACAGGTTTGAGGGAACAACTAAGTCCAACAATTCTTGCAGTTGCAACTTGTCTTATTATTTTATCAACATTAATATTAGTTACCGCTGAACTTTTAAGAAGAAGATCTGAAAGACTCAGAGGTATAAATCGATAAAAATTTCATTACATGAATATAAAAAATGTTGTGGTGATTGGATCTGGTACGATGGGAAGCGGTATAGCAGCCCATCTATGTAATGCAAATATCCCAGTTACATTATTAGATTTAAAAACTGATATTAGTGAAAAGGCTAGGGAAAGAATTCATAAATCTAGACCTCCATTATTAATCGATAAATCTAAAATAAATAATATTAAAGTTGGAAATATATCTGATAATTTTGATGTTGTAAAAAATGCTGATTGGATTGTCGAGGCGGTAGTTGAAAGAATAGATGTAAAACACCAAATTTATGAAAAAATATTTAAATCAAGAAAAGCAGGCGCAATTGTTTCATCTAATACTTCTTCGATACCTATAAAAGTTTTATCTCAAAACTTAACAGATACAGAAAAAAAAGATTTCTGTATAACTCATTTTTTTAATCCTGTTAGATATATGGGGCTATTAGAAATTGTTAAAAATGAGAACAACGATCTAAATAAAATAAATCAATTAAAAAAATTTTGTGAAACTGAGCTAGGTAAAGGCGCAATTGTTTGCAACGATACACCAGGATTTTTAGGAAATAGAGTGGGAGTTTATGCAATGCAAATTGCAATGACAGAAGCTTTTAAAATGAAGTTATCAGTTGAGGAGGCAGACGCTATTTTTGGAAGGCCGATGGGAATTCCAAAAACAGGTGTTTTTGGTCTCTATGACTTGATTGGGATCGATTTAATGGCTGATGTATTAAAAAGTTTTATTAAAGAGCTGCCAGAAACAGATGAATTTCATGAAGTTGCTAAAGAAATACCATTGGTAAAAAAGTTAATTGAGACGGGTTATACGGGAAGAAAAGGTAAGGGTGGTTTTTATAGAATGAATAAATCTGGAACTACTAAAGTTATGGAGGCAATTAATCTTGAAACAGGTGATTATTCGCCAAGTAAAAAAATTGATATTAAGTCTGACAAAGTAGATCTTAAAGGATTAATTAACAGAAAAGATAAATACGGTGAGTATGCATGGTCTGTGATTTCAAAAATAATAAAATATGCATCATCACTAGTTCCAGGGATTACTAATCAATTTAATGATATTGATGAGGCAATGCGGTTAGGTTTTAATTGGGCTAAAGGACCATTTGAAATGCTTGAGGAAATTGGTGTTCAAAACTTTTTTAACAAAGTTGATGATTTTAGTGGGAATAATTTTTTAGAGGAATTAAATAAAAATAAAAATGAAGATTTCTATGGAGAAAGACAGAAATATACCAATATAGAAACACTAGGCAAAGTTAAAAAAACAGCAATCAGTTTAGATGGTAATGACTCTGCGAAGATATATAGATTTCAAGATTATAATATTGTTGAGTTTACCACTAAAGCTAATGCTTTAGATTACGACTCAATGGATGCTCTTAAAAAAGCTACAGACAAACCATTAATAATCATAAATGAGAGCATGCAATTTTCTGCCGGCGTAAACTTAACTTACACTATGCAATTTGCAGATAAAAATGATTTTAAATCAATAGAAAAATTTATTAAATATTTTCAAGAGACATGTAAGCATTTAAAATATTCAAAATATCCTGTGATCTCTGCTCCATCAGGTTTAACGCTTGGTGGTGGCTTTGAGGTTATGGTTCAAAGTAATTTTGTAGCATCCCACACAAATATTGTTGTGGGACTTGTTGAGACCATTGTTGGATTAATTCCTGCAGGTGGAGGATGTAAGGAGATGTTAGGAAGATGGTTAGATACAGAACAAGCAAAAAAAGATCCAAATTTTGCCCCACTTAAAGTTTTTGATATTATTGGCTATGGTAAGACGGCAACTTCACCTGTGGAAGCAGAACCGCTAAAATATCTAAGACCTGAAGATAAAAAAATTATGAATAGAAACAGTTTATTAGAAGTCTCAAAAAAAATTCTCAATGAAAATAAAGCTTTTAAAACACCTGAAGAGCTTATATTTAAGCTTCCTGGAGAAAGCGTTAGAGGTGAAATGAATAAGATTATAGAAAAACTTTACAATGAAAAAGTGATTCTAGAACATGGTGTAGAGGTTGCAAAAGAATTGGCAAAGGTTTTAAGTGGTGGGGACACAACAATAGAAAAAACATTAACCGAAGATGATTTGTTTAAGTTAGAGCTAGATGCATTTATGAGATTAATTGAAACAAAAAAAACACAAGACAGAATAAAACACACCTTAGCTACTGGTAAGCCATTAGTTAATTAGCATTCTTATAGAATTAATAAAATCAGGTCTTAATACATACTGAGATTTATCAAGATACTTAATTTTTTTTAGCGCCTCTAAACCGTAAATTACTTTACCTATAGGGGTGTATTCAGACTCGTATAACGGTTCATCTCTTAAAATTATAAAAAACTGACTATCTTCCGTATTGTAACTTTTTGATCTTGCTAATCCTACACTTCCTTTTTTGAAATCAAATGGAATGTCTATCTCTGAATTTATTGTTCCTAAACCAGACTTGCCAGTGCCAATCTTTGCATAATTCAAGTTTCCTTTTTTACCAAATTCTAAATCACCCGCTTGCACAAGTGTATCTTTAATCACTCTATGAAAGGCAGAATTGTCATAGGCTTTAGACTCAACTAATTTCTTAAATCTCTGAACAGCATTTGGAGAAATTTGAGGATAAAGTTCAATTATAACATTTCCACAAGGAACATTTAAAATTGCGATATTTGAAGGATTTTCAAAAGTAATTTTTGTTGGATCATAATTTTTTACAAATAAACATTTATTCTTTATTAAAAAAAAAGAACCAAAAGAAAATATTGCCAAGGATAGTAAAAATATAAGAATTATTTTTTCTGATCTTGTTGCCTTAATTTTTTTGATCATAGGATAAAATTTGGATCAATTCTTAACAAATTTTTTTTTATAAAATTTATTTTTTTTTCTAAAATGGGGTCTATATTCTTTAAATTAGTTCCAATCATCAAATGAGAAAAAACTTCTGCCATATCCTCAGATGCAGTAGATTGCGAGTATTCTGAGAAAAATCCCTTAGTATTAATATAAGTTTCCAAACCTAATTTATCGGTACAGGTGGAACATTCTGCATATTTAAAATCTGTTAAATTGAAGCTCGACCAAGTACTTTCATTAAATATATCTTTAAAACTATCGTTAATTATATGAAAAACTTCATGATGAATTACTCGTTCAAAATATTTTTCATCAAACTTTATATCGAGAATTAATGTTTTCATTATATTATCTGGAATTCCTGCTGTATTGATATTTGAAATTGATAAGTCTTCACATAAAACAATATATTTTAAATTTATTTTTTTCAAAAATACTTGATCATATTTGCTCAAATTTTTTTGAATAACTTTATACTTTTTGTCTAAAGTTTTTTTTTTAGAGTTGTAACAATTTATATTATTATCAACTCCTATTGTGAAAGGTTGTTTAGCGTATAAGTATCTAAGCTTATTTGGAGTTTTAATATTATATATTTCCAAATTAGGAATTTTGATGAGATTGTAAATAGTATCTGCGTGCGCGGAATTAAAAACTATAAAGAATAATATTATATATCTAAAATAAATCATAAATCTCAATATAGAAGATATTCCAAATTAAAAGAATGTGATACAGTTTTTAGTGTGAAAAAAAAAACTAATAAAGATCCAATTCAACCAGTTAGTGGAACAAAAGTTCCCAGGTTTGCAGGGCCTTCAACGTTTGCTAGATTACCAGAGCTAAGAGATGTAGAAAGTTGTGACGTTGCAATCGTTGGAGTTCCATTCGATGCCGGCACGAGTTATAGACCTGGAGCAAGATTTGGACCTCAAAGTATAAGACAGGCCTCAAGGCATTTAAGAACCAATTATCATCCAAGTTATGATGTTGAACCATTTAAAATTCAACAAGTAGCTGATGCTGGAGATATTACTTGTAATCCATTTAATATTAATGAAGCAATAAAACAGATAGAAGTAGGAGCTGAAGAGTTATTAAAAAAGGTTGGAGGTATTATTTGTTTAGGTGGAGATCATACAATTGCTTTTCCTCTCTTAAAAGCGGTGAACAAGATTAACAATGGACCAGTCGCATTAGTGCACTTTGATGCTCATCTTGATACTTGGGACACATATTTTGGAGCTCCATATACTCATGGAACTCCTTTTAGAAGAGCGAGGGAAGAAAATTTATTTTTAGATGATGCATCAATGCATGTTGGAATTAGAGGTCCTTTATATAGCAGAGATGACATTAAGAATGATGAGAGTTTTGGATTTAAAATTATTCATTGTGATGAATTTCAATCAAAGGGGACGGATAATATAGCTGAGAGAATTAAAAAAAGAGTAGGCAACAATCCTTTATACTTATCTATAGATATAGACGTATTAGACCCAGCTTTCGCACCAGGTACAGGAACACCAGAAATTGCTGGAATGACCTCAAGGGAAATGGTAAATGTTTTAAGAGGTTTATCAGGCCTCAATCTTATATCTGCAGATGTAGTTGAGGTTTCACCAGCTTACGATCATGCCGAAGTAACATCACTTGCTGCTGCTACAATTGTTTATGAATTAACTAATTTATTTGCAAAAAAATAACAAAAAGTTATTAGAAATTATGAAAGATAAAAAAAATTTTTATATAAATGGAAGATGGCAGGTTCCAAAAAGCAAACAACAAATTGAAGTTGTTAATCCTTCCACAGAAGAAAAATGTGCGATCATAACTCTTGGTAATAAAGAAGATGTCAATATTGCAGTAAATTCAGCTAAAGAAGCTTATATCTCTTGGGCTTTTTCAACTAAAGAAGAAAGAGTAAAACTTTTAGAAAAACTCTACGAAAATTATAAAAAAAGGTGGGCAGATATTTCTGAGGCAATCACTACTGAAATGGGTGCACCAAAAGACTTTGCAACTAAGCTTCAAGTAGGCACAGGAGCTGCTCACATTAAATCTTTTATAAGACATCTTAAGAATTTTGAATTTGAAAAACCCTTGGGCGATCATGCTCCCAATCAAAGACTTTTATACGAGCCTAAAGGAGTCTGTGCATTGATAACACCATGGAATTGGCCAATGAATCAGGTTTGTCTTAAGGTAATACCTGCTTTGGCATCAGGGTGTACAATGGTCTTAAAACCATCAGAACTTGCTCCATTATCATCAATGATTTTGACCGAAATTATTGATGAAACAAAATTTCCCCCAGGAGTATTTAATTTAATAAATGGTGATGGAAATATAACTGGCGATGCTCTGACGCGACATCCAGATATTAATATGATTTCTTTTACTGGTTCGACTAGAGCTGGTGCTTTAATTTCACAGAATGCAGCCAATGATTTTAAAAGAGTAAGTTTAGAATTAGGTGGCAAAGGTGCAAATATAATTTTTAAAGATGCTGATCCAAAAGCTATTGAATGGGGTGCTTTAAGATGTTTTAAAAACTCAGGTCAATCATGTAATGCACCAACAAGAATGTTAATTGAAAAATCGAATTACTCTGAAGCAATAAAAAAACTTAAAGAGTACACAGACAGTATAGAGGTAGGGGATCCTAAAAAAGAAGGAGAGCATATTGGGCCAGTTGTATCAGAGTCCCAATATAATAAGATTCAAGATTTAATTAAAAAAGGAATTGACGAAGGAGCAAAACTAATCGCGGGCGGACTAGGAAAGCCTGATGGTCATGAAAAAGGATATTTTGTAAAACCAACTGTGTTTGTCGACGTTGATAATAGTATGGAAATAGCTAGAACCGAAATTTTTGGACCTGTATTGTCAGTTATACCATTTGAGTCAGAAGAAGACGCAATCAAAATTGCAAATGATACTCCTTACGGACTAACAAATTATATCCAAACTCAAGACCAAGAAAAAGCTAAACGAGTTGCAAAAAAACTCAGATCAGGAATGGTGGATGTAAATGGAGCAGGTATAGCAATCGATACACCTTTTGGAGGTTTTAAACATTCAGGAATAGGTAGAGAAGCTGGTGAACATGGTCTTCAAGAATTCTTAGAGGTTAAATCAGTTGGTGGTTGGACTAATTAAGAGTAGATTTATCTTTAATTCCGTCAAGAAATTTCAAACATTTTTTAAGTTCATTCAGTTCTATAAACTCATCAACTTTGTGAGCTTGTTCTATAGAACCTGGGCCACAAACAACTGTGCTAATACCTATTTCTTGAAATAGTCCTGCTTCAGTTCCAAAGGACACAACTTCCCTAGAATTATCACCAGTTAGACTTGAGACCAATTCACATGCCTCTGATTTATTTATACGATCGAAACCAGTAACCTCACCAATTATCTCTTTTGTTATTTTTGAATTAGGAAAAACTTTTTTCATTTCTGGCAATAAAACATTTTTTGCATATTTATCTATTTGTTGATTTAGGAATACACCATCTTCTTTGACAACTGGTCTTGTTTCCCATTCAACGCGACATTTATCAGCTATTACGTTATGAGCTATACCTCCAAATATACCTCCAACTTGTAGCGTTGAAAATGGAGGATCAAATATTGAGTCTTTAGGTGCTCTTTTTTTTAGTTCTTCTCTAAGCTCTATTAATTTGGTGGCATACTTTGATGCAAATTCAACAGCACTGACACCTTTGTGTGGCATTGAGCTGTGTCCTGCAAGTCCTTCAAAATAAGTTGTGTATTCGTAGCATCCTTTGTGTGCATCTATAATTTTCATATTCGTAGGCTCACCAACTATACAAATTCCATTTTGAATTTTTCTTTTTTTAAGTTCTTCAATCAATATTGGTGCACCTAAGCATGCAGTTTCCTCATCAAAAGTAAAAGAAAAATGAATATCTCTATTCAAATCAACTTTAGAAAAAATTGGAGCAAATGCTAGAGTGCATGCAATAAATCCTTTCATGTCACAAGAACCTCTTCCATAAAGTTTATCTTCTTTAATTGTTGCCTTAAAAGGATCTGTGCTCCAACTTTTGGAAACGGGAACAGTATCAGTATGACCAGATAAAATTATTGGTTTTATCCCATTTGATTTTTTTGCTTTAATTGTTGCAAAAAGATTTACTCTTTTTTTTTCTTCATCGTATGTTTTAAATGAGGATGCCCCTAGGTTACTAAGGTATTTTTCACAATAATTAATTAAATCATTGTTATCATCTCCTGAAATAGTTTTAAATCCAATTAAATCAGATAAAATCTGAATAGAATTCTTGTATATTTTCTCTAAATTTACTTCTGTACTCATTGTTAATAATTAATATAAATATCACGTTTATGAAAGAGCAAATTACTTACGACATATTTGAAAAAATAGATATTAGACTTGGAACCGTCCTATCAGTCAAAAAAAACGAAAAAGCCAGAAAACCTTCGTTAGTAGTAGAAGTTGATTTTGGAAATGAAATAGGTGTTAAAACTTCATCGGCTCAAATAACCCATTTTTATAATGAAAAAAATTTAGTTGGCAAACAAGTGATTGGTGTTTGTAATTTTCCAGAAAAAAATATTGCTGGTATAAAATCTCAGTTTTTACTTTTAGGATCAATAGACTCTGAAGGAAAAGTAACACTGGTACATCCATCACAAAAAGCAGATAACGGTTTACCGATAGCATAAATATGCACCCAGAGTTTTTATCAATGGCACTATTTTGGATTGTGGCCGCTTATACCCCAGGACCAAATAACGTTGTTGCATCTTATTCTGGTTTTAATTTTGGAATTAAAAAAACAATCCCACATATTTTTGGAGTTACCTTTGGGTTTACTTCTGTGGTATTTGCTTTAACAATCGGCTTAGTTAATGTTTTTAAACTGTTTCCAATTATACAAACGATTTTGAAATATTTAGGAAGTTTATTTTTAATTTATCTAGCTTATAAAATTAGTTTTTCAAAACCATCTGACGAAAAAAAAAACGAAAACCCGATTTCCTTTTTAGATACTTTTATTTTTCAGTTTTTGAATCCAAAAGGTGTTTTAATTGGAATTATTATAGTCTCGACATATGTTGAATACGGAGAAAATTATCTAAATTATGCGACTCAAGTGGTTTTATTTGCTTTTATAGTATCTTTATCAAGCATCACCTTTTGGACTTTTGTTGGCAAATATTTAAGAAAATTTGCGACAAATGAGAAATTTATTAAATACTTTAATTATGTTATGTCAGGGCTTCTTCTTTTGAGCATAATTACATTTTATATATAAGATATGAAACCAGGAAATAAAAATTCTTACAATTCTTTATCTCACTTAGAGGTTAATGGTAAAGATTTTAAATATTATTCATTAAAAAAAGCTGAGTCGAATGGATTACAAGGTATTTCAAAATTACCGAAGTCGTTAAAAGTTTTATTGGAAAATCTACTTAGATACGAGGACGATGTATCAGTTAATAAAAGCCAAATTGAAGCCATAAAAAACTGGCTTGATACAAAAAAATCGAAAACTGAAATAGCTTATAGGCCAGCCAGAGTTTTGCTTCAAGATTATACAGGAATACCAGCAGTAGCTGATTTGGCTGCTATGCGAGAAGCTGTAAAAGAGAAAAATAAAGATCCAAATACAATTAACCCTTTGTCTGCAGTTGACTTAGTTATTGATCATTCCGTTCAAGTTGACCAATCTGCAAAAAAAGATTCGTTTGAAAAAAATGTAGATATTGAATTTAAAAGAAATGGTGAAAGATACTCTTTTTTGAAATGGGGTCAAAGTGCCTTTAACAATTTTAGGATTGTTCCTCCAGGAACTGGTATTTGTCATCAGGTAAACTTAGAATATTTATCAAAAGTAGTTTGGTCAGAGGAGTATAAAGGTAATAAATATTTATTCCCAGATACACTTGTTGGAACAGACAGCCACACAACAATGGTTAATGGTTTGTCAGTTCTAGGTTGGGGTGTTGGTGGAATTGAAGCTGAAGCAGGGATGCTAGGACAACCTATTTCGATGTTGATCCCTGAAGTAATTGGGTTTGAAGTTACAAAAAAAATGCCAGAGGGTACAACTGCTACAGACTTAGTATTAACCGTTGTTAAAATGCTCAGAGACAAAGGTGTAGTTGGAAAATTTGTTGAATTTTATGGCGAGGGTTTAAAAAATTTAACCTTAGCTGATAGAGCGACAATTGCTAACATGGCTCCTGAATATGGAGCAACATGTGGGTTCTTTCCGATAGACGAAGAAACTTTAAGGTATTTAGAATTTTCTGGACGTGATAAAGAAACAGTGGCAATTGTCGAAAAGTACGCTAAAGACCAAGGTTTATGGTCGAGCGAAGAAATCGAGTTTACCGATAAAATTTCTTTAGATATGTCCACTGTAGTTCCAACTATATCAGGTCCTAAAAGACCACAAGACAAAGTTCTTTTAACTAACGCATCAAGCAATTTTAAAAAAGTATTTAAAGAGGCTACAGATAAAAAGGATTACAAAATTTCTAAGGTTAAAGGTACAGATTATGAAATTAAGGATGGTTCAATATTAATTGCAGCGATCACATCATGTACTAACACTTCTAATCCTAATGTTCTAATTGGAGCTGGCCTTTTAGCTAAAAAGGCTGTTGAGTTAGGACTAAATGTTAAACCATGGGTTAAAACCTCTTTAGCTCCAGGGTCTCAAGTAGTAACAGATTATTTAGAGAAAGCTGGTCTAAATAATTACTTAGATCAATTAGGATTTAATTTAGTTGGTTATGGTTGCACAACTTGTATTGGTAATTCAGGTCCCTTAGCAGAAAATATAGTAGAGGCTATTCAAAAAGATAATTTATACGCAGTATCTGTTTTGTCAGGTAACAGAAACTTTGAAGGAAGAATTTCACCTCATATCAAAGCAAACTATTTAGCTTCTCCACCACTTGTTGTTGCTTATGCTCTTGCAGGTCATATGGAATTTGATTTATTCAAAGACTCCTTTGGAAAAGATAAAAAAGGTAAAGATATATTTTTAAAAGATATCTGGCCTTCAAATAAAGAAATAGAGGATACTTTAAAAAATTCTTTAAACGCAGATATGTTTGTTAAGCGATATTCAAATGTGTCTGAGGGACCAAAACAATGGCAAGAAATCAAAACAGAAAAAAGTAGCATTTACAATTGGGATGAAAATTCTACTTATGTAAAAAAACCCCCATTTTTTGAAAATCTTAGCGATGAGCCAGAGGGCTTTAAAGAAATTAAAAATGCAAGACCATTACTGATATTGGGAGATATGGTTACCACTGATCATATTTCTCCAGCTGGTAATATTCAAAAGGATAGTCCAACAGGTGAATATTTTATGAATTATCAAATTCTTCCTAAGGACTATAATTCATATGGCTCTAGGCGTGGAAATCATGAGGTAATGATGAGAGGTACATTTGCAAATATAAGAATTAAAAATGAAATGGCTCCAGGAACTGAAGGGGGTTTCACAAAATTGTATCCAGAGGAAAAAGTTATGTCAGTTTATGATGCGGTGGTGGAATATAAAAAAAGAGGAACTGATTTAGTTGTAATCGGTGGCAAAGAATATGGCACAGGATCTTCTCGAGATTGGGCTGCAAAAGGGACCAAACTACTAGGAGTCAAGGTAGTAATTGCAGAGAGTTTTGAGAGAATACATAGATCTAATTTAATTGGGATGGGGATTTTGCCATTACAATTTACAGAAAATATGAATAGAAAAAATCTTAATTTATTAGGCTCCGAATTGATAAGTGTAGTAGATATTGAAAAAGGAATTAAACCTTCTGATAAAGTTAAAATTGAGATTAAGTATGTGTCGGGTGATGTTAAAATAATAAATACCCTATGCAGAATTGATACCAAAAATGAATTAGAGTATTATAAAAACGGTGGAATACTTCAATATGTTTTGAGAAATATGATTTAAATATGGATGAGGATATATCAATAATTAATTCAAATACACGAAATGAAAAAATAAAAAACTTTTTTCTAACTAATAAAAAAAAATTATTAGCTTTTTTGGTAATAGTCGTAATCTTGTTAATATCTTTTTTTGGCTATGGGGAGTTTAAAGATTATCAGAGACAAAAAGTCTCAAATTTATTCTATTCAACAATCATAAATTATGAGGAAAACAAAAAAGAGATAACTATTAAAAAACTAATAGAAGTTGTTGAATTAAAAGATCCAACTTATTCTCCACTTTCTTTATATTTTATTTTAGATAATGATTTAATTTCTAGTGCAGACCAAATTAATGATTTGTTTAATATTTTGATTGAAAAAACCTCATTAGAAAAAGAGATTAAAAATTTAATAATTTATAAGAAAGGTTTATATAATGCTGATCAAATATCCGAAAATGAATTATTGGAAATTTTAAATCCAATTATAAAGTCAGAAAGTGTCTGGAGTTCGCATGCATTATATTTACTAGCAGAGTATTTTTACTCAAAAAATCAAAAACAGAAGTCTAAAGAGTTTTTTAATCAGATTATTAATTTAAAAAAATCAAACCCCGATCTAGTTACAGAAGCTCGAAAAAGATTAAATAGAGATTTAAGTGACTAGAATTTTTATACTTTTTTTGTTGCCTTTAATTTTGGCAAATTGTTCTTTGAACGAAAACTCAAAAATTTGGAATAAAAATAAAAAACTGAATATTGACAAGAATACCAAAATTATATTTGCAGAAAAAAAAATTTCTTATAATGAATTAAATCCAAATATAAGTTTAAATTTATCACAGATTAAAATTCAAAACAAAATTTTAGATGATAAAAATAATTTTGGTGTTCAAAAATACTCAGGTGAAATCAAAAAAATAAAAAATTTTAGATTTTCAAAATTTAATAATGAAATTGAAACAGATTTAAAACCTTTATTCTTAAGAGACGGCATAGTTTTTTTTGATAGCAAAGGTTCTGTAATTAGATTTGATAATGATCAAAAAATAGTTTGGAAAAAAAATTATTATTCAAAATTTGAAAAAAAAAATAATCCAAAGCTTTCTTTTGGAATACATGGCGATAAACTTATTGTTGTTGATAATTTATCTAACTTATTTTTAATAAATTTAAAAAATGGCAATTTAATTTGGAAGAAAAAAAATGACTATCCTTTCAATTCAGAAATCAAAATATTTGATAATAAGTTTTATGTAATCGACCTTAAAAACGTTTTGAGGTGTTATTTTATAAAAGATGGTTCCAAATGTTGGAGTCTTGAAACCGAAAAAACTTTGACTATAACAAATTCAAAAAACTCATTGTTAATTGCCGGTAACTTAGTTTATTTTATTAATAATCTAGGGGACCTAACAGCCGCTGATATTCTTTCAGGGGATTTGATGTGGCAACTTCCAACCCAAAGTAGTGATATTACAAACATCACTTATAATTTTAAAAATTCCAAAATAGTCTCGGAAGGAAAAAATATTTTTTTTTCAAACAACAAAAATGAATTTTACTCTATTAATTTGAAAAATGGTTCAATAAACTGGATTAATGATATTAGCTCAAGTTTAACCCCAATTGTAATTGGTAACTTCATCATCACATTTTCAGATAATGGTTATTTATTCGTGATAGATAAGGAACAAGGAAACATAATTAAGATAAAAGATATTTATAAAATGTATAAAGATAAAAACAGAAAAAAGATTAGACCTACAGGATTTTCAATAAGTCAGGACAAAATCTATCTATCCAATAATGACGGTAAATTAATGATCCTAGATCTTAAAACTGGTAATGTTTTGAAAACAGAAAAAATTGCCAGAAAAATAATGTCAGAACCTTTCTTATATAATAATCATTTGTTTATGATTAAAAATGGCTCTGTTGTACAATACAAATAAGAATGTTTTTAAAATTTTTAGAAAAAATAGGTAGAAAGAAAATTGTCCTAGATAGGGGACCTTCCCATCCCGAATTCCATAAAGCTAAACCATGGATGAATAGATATTATGTTTTAATGAGACACAGACCAAAATGGTTTCCTTTCAATATTTTAATACATGAAATGTTAGCAGATGATCATGGTGAAGGTGTTCACAATCATACATTTCCATATATTACAATAATTTTAAGGGATGGTTATTGGGAAACTCTGAGCACTGGAAAATTTTGGAGACCACCTGGCTATATTGGTTTCAGATCAGCAAATAATCTTCATAGAGTTGATATTAAACCAGGCACGAAACCTCTGACAATATTTATATCTGGTCCTTTTGGACTTAGAAAAGGCCCAAGATCAGAATATGGCATCGATTTCAAGACCAAAAAAGATTGATGCCAAAGGATCTTGAAGAAAAATTTAAACTATATTGTGAGGCTGAAAATTTGGAAGTCAATCAAAATCAGATTAATGTAATTAAAAAATTACAAGATTATTTTAATCAAAATTTCACATCTATTTTATTCAAAATCTTTAAAAAAAAAATTTTAAAAAAAGCTTTTTATCTTCATGGCGGTGTCGGTGTTGGCAAAACAATGATTCTAAATTTTTTTTTTGATTTAGTTAATCAAGATAAGAAAAGACTTCATTTTAATGAATTTATGTTAGAATTTCATGATTATGTTCATACTAGAAAAGATAAAAATCCAGAGAATGTAGTAAGCACATTTGTTAAAGATTTAAAATTAAAAGTATCACTTATTTATTTTGATGAATTTCAAGTTACTAATATCGTAGATGCTATGATTTTAGGAAAGCTCTTTGAAGAAATCTTTAAAGAGAATATTAAGATCATATTAACTTCAAATATTGAATTATCTGAATTGTATAAAGATGGATTACAGAGAGACCAATTTTTACCATTCATAGAAATTATGAAAAAAAATGCTATTAACTATGAATTAAAAATTGAGGATGATTATCGAAAATCAAAAGAAAATCAAAAACAAAGATTTTTTTTTCCTTTAAATCAAGAAACCAATTTTAAAATAAACAAATTTTTTAGAATTCTTACAAAAGAAAAAAAAAACTCACCTATGAATTTAAATATTAAGGGGAGAGATTTTACAATACAAAACTTTTATGAAGGGATTTGTAGATTTAGCTTTGATGAACTTTGTAATAGAAATTTAGGAGCTGAGGATTATTTGGAAATAGTTAAAAACTCTAAATTTATTGTTATCGAAGAAATTCCATTGTTTAGCAATAATAATTCAGATCAACAACAGAGATTTATAACATTATTAGATATAATTCACGATAAAGATATTCCTTTGGCTACCACAGCTGCCCAAAGTTTGGAAAATTTCACATCTTCAAAATCTCTTAAAGCTCCTTTTGAGCGTACCATAAGTCGATTGTATGATTTAACATCTAGAGAATACAATTTATAAATTATATTACTAATTTTTTAAAGTTTGAAACGCTTTTAAAGCTGAAGCTCTTGCTTGCTCATGAATAACAATTGGTTTTGGATAACTTTTTCCAATAATTGTATTTATTGCCTCTTGATATTTAATTTCCATTTCCCATGGTTTATGAATAAATTTTTGTGGAACCTTACTTAATTCTGGCACCCATTTTTTTACATACTTTCCCTCTTTATCGAATTTTTCACCTTGAAGGATAGGATTGAATATTCTGAAATAGGGAGCTGCATCAGCGCCACAACCAGCAACCCATTGCCATTGAGCAACATTATTAGCTTTATTAAAATCTAATAAACAATTTCTGAAATGTTTTTCACCTTCAGTCCAATTTATTCTTAAATGTTTTACTAGAAAGGAACCCACAACCATTCTTATCCGGTTATGCATCCAACCAGTTTCATAAAGCTCTCTCATCCCAGCATCAACAATCGGATAACCCGTCATACCTGATTTCCATGCTTTTAAAAATTTTTCATTTTTGACCCAAGGAAACTTATCAAATTCTTTTCTATAATTTCCTTTTAAAAATTCTGGGAAATAATTGATTAAACTATGTGAAAATTCACGCCAACCTAGTTCATTAATATATTTTCTGTAACCAATTCCTTTTGATTTAATTTCACTACACTTTTTCCAAATAGTATTTACATGAATTTGCCCATGTTTGATATAAGGAGATAATTTCGATGTACCTTCAATAGAAGGATAATCTCTTGCAGTTCCATAATCTTTAATTTTACCATCAATTAGATTTTTTAAAATTTTTTTAGACTCTTCCTCAGATACCTTCCAATATTTTTCAAACTTTTTATACCAGTTTTTTCTTGGAAGAATATCTTTTGGTTCTATACAATTTTTAAAGAATGTTAGTGACTTTGGTTTTTTTTTTACACTATAATTTTTACTTGGGGGCAATCCTAAAAATTTTTGCTCGGCATTTTTCCAAAACGGGGTGAATACTTTAAAAGGTGTTCCATCATTTTTAGTTACTTCTTGAAACTCATTTAGAATATTTCCTTTAAAGTATTTATAATTAATTTGATTTTGAACGAAAATATCTCTAATTTTTTTTCCTTTTGCAATTACGTCTGGTTCATAAATTTTATTCCAATATATTGAAATATTGTCTTTTTTTTTAATCTTTGAAAATATATCTAGCTCATCACCGGCTAATATTTGAAGATTAATCTTAAACTTAGATAATTCAGACTTAAAGATTTCTAATGATTTTGAAAGCCACCATTTTTGTGCTTCTCTTTTGGCATCAAAGTCACTTTTGTTGTAAATATATAGGGCGAGCACACTTTCATGATTTTGAGTTGCATAAGAAAGAGCAGGGTTGTTTTCAATTCTAAAATCTTCTCTTATCCAAGTGATCGCGTTTTTTGTCATAAAAGTTTTATTTTCTACCTTTAGATAGCAGTTGTTTGTAGAGTTTAACATCTGCATTACCTTCGCATCCAATAACTAAGACATTTGAATTTTCATTAAGACTTATCAATCTTTTAGCTTTTTGGTTGTTACAAATTCCAATTAAAGCGATAATTCCTGGAGTAGCGCACTCACCACCTACAATTGAAGTTTTGCTGAACTTTTTATCTTTTAAGCCAGCTACTGTTTTAGCAACATTTTTATCTGAAATTGAGACGCAACAATTACTGGCTTTTTTTAATATTTGCCAGGGAACAAGAGACATTTCATTACAAGACATACCACCCATAATGCTCTCTTTTCTTATTTTTATTTTTTTTAACTTATTATTTTTAATACTTTGAAGAACACAATCGGCTCTATCTGGTTCAACGATAATGATTTTTGGAATTTTTTTAAAATATTTTGCTACTCCAGCAACCAAACCTGCTGCTAAACCACCAACACCCGCTTGAAGAAATATATGAGTAATATACTGATTAGTTTGTTTAGAAATTTCTTTAATCAAAATAGAGTATCCTGCCATTGTTAATTGAGGAATATACTTGTAATTTTTTGTAGATACATCTTGAACAATTTTCCAGTTATTTTTTTTTGAGAGTAATTGGCATTCTTTTAAGGATGCTTCATAATTTCCCCTTACTCTTATTACTTCAGCACCAAATTTTTTAATTTCTTTTACTCTTGTTTCACTCACGTATTGACTAACAAAAATTTTACACTGCAATTTTAGTCTTTTTGCCCCCCAAGCTACTGATCTCCCATGATTGCCAGCTGTTGCTGATGAAACAATTATTTTGTTAGTTTTTTTTGAAATTTTTTCTACTGCATAGGCACCACCAAGTGCTTTAAAGGATTTCAAGTGAAATCGTTTCGATTCATCTTTGTAAAATATATTCTTAAGCTGAAGTTTTTTATTTAATTTGTTTAATTTCAATAGAGGAGTTGGATTATATCCTTTCCATTTAGATATATTTTTATGAGAATTGACTAATAAATTTGACGGCAAATATTTTAAGACATAGTTTCTACTAAATTGAAAGTTTTTATTTATTAAGAATTTGGAGTATTTCCATTTAAGATTTTGCATTATAAATTTTTTTTATATTCAAACTATAAATAAACCTATATTAATATTTATACAAAGAAAAACTGTATGAAAAAAATATTAATTATTGGTGGTGGTGCAATGGGTTCTGCTTTTTCAATCCCATGTTTAGAAAATAATAATAGAGTTATAATAACAGAACCATATAATAAAGTTTTCATTAAGAACTTATCTTCAAAAAAAAAATTTCATTCCTCCTTAAAAACATATTTGTCAAAAAAGTTAAAATTTAAGTATTATTCAAAAGATATATATAGAGAAAAGTTTGACTTGATTGTAATTGCATTGAGTCTTGCTGGAATTGATTTTATTGGAAAAGAGTTGAAAGACTTAAAAATAAAAACACCATTACTAGTTCTTACTAAAGGACTAAAATATGATAAAAAAAGAAAAAAACTCTTGACTATTTCAGGGTTACTCAAAAATAATTATAATGTTGCAAATGTATCAGTTTTAAAAGGACCTTGTCTGGCTAAAGAATTAGCAAGAAAAAATAAGACAAGTGTAATAATAGCAAATAAGAATATCAAAATAGCTAAATGGATTGGAAAACAGATATCAACAAAATATTATCTGACTGAATTTTCAAGAGATGTTATTGGAGTAGAAATTTGCTCAGCAATTAAGAATATTTATGCAATGGTTATAGGCTCAGGTCAAAATTTAAATACTGCATCAGATTTATTTCAAAAAAGTGTAAATGAGATGAAATTTTTGATTAAATATTTTAAAGGCGATCAGTCAACTATATTAAGTCTTGCTGGAATTGGTGATCTCTATGTGAGTGCTGTGGGAGGAAGAAATAGTAAAATGGGAGATTTTTTAGGTAAAGGTTTTACATTCGCAGCAGCTAAAAAAAAGTTTATGCCAAAAGATACGGTGGAAGGTGAGCAATTAGCAAGAGAGATTGCTCCTTATATTTTTAAAAAAATTAATAAAAAAAATATACCGCTGATGGCTCATTTGCTAAAGACGATACTATATAATAGAAAAATTTAGCCTATTAGAAAGTTATTTTCTACGAGCAATCCGATGATAATTCCTACTATCAATGCGAAAATTAATTTTTTTTTATCCACTTCCTAGGTTTTTTTACCAAGAGAAGACTTTAAATTTGTAGATGATGGGATTTTTGTCTTCCATTTCTGTTTTATATTTTCCCATAATTTTGCCATTCCCAAAGGTTCATAGATCATGAAAATAATCATCAATCCACCAAATATTACCTGTTCAATTGAGGATATAATTGTAGCATCAATAGCACCATGAAAAACATTATTACCAATAGCATTAAGAAGAACTGGGAAAAGTAAAATAAATGCTGCTCCTATAAAAGCACCATTTATTGTACCAAGTCCACCCAAAATACACATAAATAATATTTTAAAAGATAATTTAATATCAAATGCAACTGGTTCTAAAGATTTTAAATAACAAAATGCAAAGAGTGCACCTGCAACTCCACAATAAAATGCACTGATTGCAAAGGCTTGTACTTTTGTTCGTAATAATGACACTCCCATCGACTCCGCAGCGATATCCATGTCTCTAACTGCCATCCAATTCCTACCTGTACTACCTCTAGCCATATTCATCGCTAGTAAAGTTAAAACTGTTGTAACAGCCAGACATACAAAATACATTGCTAATGGTGTTGTAAATGGTTTTCCTAAGATAACTATGTCTTGTGCAGTTATAATTCCTGATGAGTCGTAGTTTTTAAACCAACCAAATTTATCTATCATCCATATAATAAAGAACTGTGAGGCTAATGTAGCAACCATCAGATAAATTCCTCTTACTTTTAAACTTGGCAGACCAAACAAAATTCCAAAAGCTGCAGCAATTAAACCTGACACTATTAGTGAGCCTACGAAACCTAAATCAGGCACTCTTAAAATAAGGTTAAACATTGCAAAAGCACCTGCCGCCATGAAGCCAGCAGCACCTAAAGCTAATTGTCCTGTATAACCCATAACAATCTGTTGTCCAATTGTAGCTAGAGCTAAGCAAAGCCAAGGTATCAATATAGAAGTGTACCAATATTCTGTTGTAATAAATGTAGGTATTACCAATACACTCAGAACCATACAAACAGCTAAGTTAATTAGGTCTTTTTTTGTATAAGTCATAAATACTGGTTTCATAAATTAAACTCTCCTTATAATTTTTTCTCCAAATAAACCTTCTGGTCTATATAATAAAAAGAATATTGCCAACACGTAAGGAGCCCAACCTTCAATCGCGCCACCAAAAAAAGGACCAATGTATACTTCTAAAACTTTCTCTACTGCACCAATGATTAAGCCACCAATAATTGCGCCTGGAATAGATGAAAAGCCACCTATAATTAAAACTGGTAAAGCTTTTAACGCTAAATCAACAAGAGCAAATTGAACACCAGCTCTTGCACCCCACATACATCCTGCAACTAATGCTACAACTCCAGCAGCAGACCAAACTAGTAACATAATGTGTTTTAAAGGAATACCTATTGAACTAGCGGCACCTGCATCATCTGCAACAGCTCTCAAACCAAGACCAATTTTCGTATATTTAAATAGAAGGAATAAACCAATAATCATAATAGCAGCCACAAGTCCTGCAGTAATATCAAGAGCGCTAATGAATAATTTTAAGTTATCAGCGATCCACGGTACTGGAAAATCTCCTATACCTAAATCTAATCTTCTTACTTCTACTCCCCATGCTGCTTGAGCCAAGCCTTCTAAAACATATCCTAAACCGATTGTGGCCATTAATACGGTATCTTCGCTAGCGTTCATTAAAGGTCTTAAAACAAATCTTTCAGTGCACAAGCCAACCACTACCATCAAAAGGGCAGCCAAAATAAATGCAAGTACGAAAGGTATATTGAAGTCTTGCATAAATCCAACAAAAGCAAGAACTGAGAAGAAAACCATAGCTCCTTGAGAGAAGTTAAACGTCGCTGAAGCTTTAAAAATTAGAACAAATCCTAAAGCTACCAATGAGTACATAGTTCCAGCAAGCAAACCGCCAACTAGAACTTCCATAAAAAATAATAATTCTTCAACCATATTTTTATCCTAGTGTTCTACTCCTAAATAAGCATCTATTACTTTTTGATTTGATCTTACTTCGTCAGGCGTACCATCGCCAATAACTTTACCATAATCAAGCACTACAACTCTGTCAGATATATCCATAACTACTCCCATGTCATGCTCAATAAGAACCATAGTTGTGCCAAGTTCATCATTTACTTTTAAAATGAATCTACACATGTCCCTTTTTTCTTCAACATTCATTCCAGCCATTGGCTCATCTAGTAAAATTACAGATGAGTCAGTTGCAAGAGCACGACCTAATTCTACTTTCTTTTGTAATCCGTAAGGAAGTTTTCCAACTGGCGTATCTTTAATATCTTCTATTTCTAAAAAACTGATTATTTCTTCAGATCTTTCTCTATTAATCTTTTCTTCTTTTTTAACTTTAGGTAGTTGAAAAGCAACTTCAAGAAAATTTGTTTTCGTGTGCAGCTTTCGGCCTACTAAAATATTATCCAGAACTGACATTCTTTTAAATAGAGCTAAGTTTTGAAATGTTCTAGAAAGGCCCATTTGTGCCATGAGATTTGGAGTAATATTTGGAATTTCTTTTCCTTTAAAAGAAACTGTTCCTTGTTGAGGCTTATAAATTCCATTTATACAATTTAGCATTGAGCTTTTTCCAGCACCATTAGGTCCAATTATAGCCCTAACCTCATGCTCAAGTACGTCGAACGAGGTATCAGTTATTGCTTTAACACCACCAAAAGAAAGGGAGATATTTTTTACCTCTAATATTGGTTTACCTATTTTAAATTTTCTCTCAATTGTCATCTTTAATTAATTTTTTTCTTCGTTAAACTTTCTTCTTTAAGTACATCTCTAAAATTTTTTCTACCTTTCTTTGAAATACCTAAATATAATTCTTTCACTTGATCATTACTCAATAAACTTTGGGCTGTACCATCTAGCATAACTCTGCCTGTTTCAATAATATAACCATAATCTGAATTTTTTAGTGCAACATTTGTATTCTGTTCAGCTAGTAAAATGCTTACACCTTCTTTTTGATTTAGCTCTTTAACAATGTTAAAAATCTCTGCCACTAATTGGGGTGCTAAACCCATTGTAGGTTCATCTAAGAGTAGCATTTTAGGTTTTGCCATCATAGCTCTTGCAACTGCTATCATTTGTTGCTCTCCACCTGATGTAAATGCGGCTTGGCTTTTTCTTCTTTCCTTTAATCTTATGAAATAAGTATATATTTTTTCTAATTCTTGATTGATATCACCTTTTGATAATTTTCTTGAGTATGCCCCAGCAATAATATTTTCTTCTACAGTTAGATGGCCAAAACACCTTCTGCCCTCTAATACTTGAACCATGCCAAGCCCAACCATTTGTGAAGGATTTTGTTTTTCAATTGAGGTGCCATCATATTCTATTGTACCTTTCGTTACTTTACCTCTTTCTGAGGCTAGCATAGTTGAAACCGCTTTTAATGTTGTACTCTTACCCGCTCCATTTGCGCCAAGTAGTGCTACCACTTTTCCCTTTGGCACTTTTAATGAAACATCATGTAGAGCTAAAATAACATTATCATATGTGACTTCGATATTTTTAATACTAAGTATGTTGGTTGAAGTGCTCATTAAATTTTTTTCAATTATATTTATATTAAATTTTATTTAAAGGGGGAGTTAGAATAATTTGATTATCTAAACTCCCCCTTTAGTAGATATTAATTTATTTCTAAATTAATTATCCACATTTTTTCGGTGTAATGTTGTTTTCTTTAGCAAATTTCGCTGCAGATGCCTCTACAAGACCTCTAATAAATGCAGGATCACCTGGAGCTTCCCAACCAGTTACCTGATTGAATTTAGTTCCATCCCACTGCATTACAGCAAATTTACCGGCACCTTCATGGTTTGCGCATGAAATAGCAAATGGAGCTAACATTCCTCCAACTCCAAGTTCAGTAAGTCTAGCTTCAGTCATGTTTAAATTTTCATAACCATCTCTAAACTCAGCACCAGTTACTGCTTTACCAACTTTGTTATGCATTTTTTGAGCAATTCTTAACGCCTCAATCCACATAACGGCAGCACCTAGTCCTCTATTCCAGTAAACGGAACCAATCCTATTTGGATCAGCTAAGTTACCTTTTCCGGCACCATATACTTTATCTTTAATGTCTTTAACTAATGGATATTCTCCTGGTAAAGCATTTGCAACAGCATAAGTTCCCTTAGCTGCATCACCTGCTGGATACATATCCTCTTCGGCAGCACCGAATGTTACATACATCATTCTATCTCTTGGGAAATTAATTCTAGCAGCGTTAGTCATTGCTGTTGAATTCATTCCAGAACCCGCTCCCCAGAAAGTAACCCAATCAGGTTTTTCTTTTCTGATTTGCAGCCATTGAGATTGTTGCTCTAATCCTGGAGGTGGAATTGAGATTTCAATTAATTTCATTCCCCAATCAGAAGTTATTTTTCTCATTGCTGGAAGCGGTTCTCTTCCGTAAGCAGAGTCGATGTGTAAGTGAACGATTTTTTTACCTTTCATCTTATCTATACCGCCCTCTACTTGAGCCATAAACTTCAGTTTAACTGCTATTTGTGACCAGTAGTGACTTGCAGCATTAAATACCCAAGGCCACACTCTTCCATCAGCACCGTCAGTTCTTCCATAACCATATTGAGCTAAAACAACATTGTCTTTAGCCATTCGGTTAATTACAGCGTATGCTCCTGGTGTTCCTAAAGTATCAAACACTACTATTCTTTGACCATCTTTTTCTAAAAGTCTTTGGTAACATTCTACCGTTTTTACAGCGTTATATTCCGTCTCACACTCTTGCCATGTAAGCATTACTCCGTTTACTCCACCTGTCATGTTTACATAGTTCATGTAATCAATTTGAGCCCCGTAATAACCAGTACCCATTGCTGAGTAAGGTCCAACACGGCTACTTGCTACTGGAAAATATTGCGTCTCAGCAGCAGATACACTTTGAGGTAAAGTAAGTGAAGAAAATAAAGCGATAACTACTGTTAGAGTAGAAGTTAGCCTTTTAATTATTTTTGCTAACATTATTCCTCCCTTATGTTTAGTTATGTTAAACATTCTATTAAGGTATAATCTAATCACATAGCTTGAGTTTCTGCAATTAATAATCATTATTAAGAAGTAAAGCAAAAACGTCACACTAAAATAAACAATTACAACTAGAGATTGTTAAAAAAATTTTAAATGGGAATTGTGTTTAAGAAATTTATAAAAGTCTAATAAACAAGATAAATTAAATGATAAAAATTTTAATAGTTGAGGGTAATACAGCTGAAGAAAACGGGAGTTTTACAGAGGCAGGTATTAAAACTCATACCGAAAGTTTAAAGGAAAGCCTAGATTATCTCAATAAAGAACTAATCGTAGAAGTTATAAATCCCTCATCAGATAAAAATATTCAAGTTTTCAACGAAAAGCTTAAATCATATGATGGATTAATATGGGGAGGGAGCAGCCTTAACATTTATAACGATACTCCAGAGATTAGAAGGCAAATTGAATTCATGAAAAATTGTCAAAATAAAGTTAAAAATATTTTAGGAATCTGCTGGGGCATGCAGGTGGCTGTAACTGCTGCAGGAGGCCAGGTAAAAAAAGCCAATACATCTCATGTAGGTATCGCAAAAGAAATTGAAATAAATGAATACGGTTTAAAGCATCCGTTATACAAAGATAAAGAAAAAAAATTTAATTCTCCTGCTTTTAATTATGACGAAGTTGTGAAAATACCTGAAAACGGTATTTGTCTTGCATCTAATAAAATTAATAAAGTCCAAAGTTTGTATTTTCAAATAAATAAAACTAGAGTTTGGGGCTTGCAATATCATCCTGAAATAACTTATGAAAAAATGATAAGTTTGATTAATTTTAGAAGAAAAAGATTAATTGAATACAGAAAAGTATTCAAAAATGAAAATGATCTTGAAAATCACATATCTTTTATTGAAAAAGAAATTCAGGTCACAGTTAAAGAAAAAAAAATGTTAGAACTTAAAAATTGGCTTAAAGAATTAAATTAAAATAAACCCTCAATTTGGCCTTTTTGATTTAATTTAATAGTATCGGCGGCTGGCTTTTTTGGTAATCCTGGCATCGTCATTATTGACCCACAAATGACTACCACAAATTCTGCTCCTGAAGATAATCTTACTTCTCTTATTGGTATTTCATGATTTGAGGGGGCACCTTTGAGTTTGGGGTCTGTTGAAAAACTAAATTGAGTTTTTGCAATACAAACCGGTAAATTTCCATGACCATTATCCTCAAAAACTTTTAATTGCTCTTTAACTTTGTCATCAGCTGTTATTTTATCAGCTTTATAGATTTGTTTAGCAATTAACTCTATCTTATCCCAGAGTTTAAGATTGTTATTATATAAAAAATTAAATTTATTTTTGTTATTTTTGCAGACTTTAACAACTTTTTTGGCAAGATCTTTGGTCCCATTTCCACCCTTAGCCCAATGCTTACATTCACTGACTTCAACTTTCTTTTTTTTACAAAAATTTAAAACAGTTTTAACTTCCTTTTCTGT
>CACGAB010000008.1 GCA_902570915.1 uncultured Pelagibacteraceae bacterium
TATTGCGTTCATTTGATTTAAAACTGCTATTGTATCTCCTCCTCCAGCAATAGAATAAATTTGATTTTTTTCATTTTTTTCAATGATTTTTTTTGTAATTTCATAACAACCATTTGCAAAGTTCGGATTTTCAAAATATCCCACCGGTCCATTCCACAAGATTGTTTCACTTCTCTCAATGATATCTCTAATTTTTTTAATTGTCTTTGGTCCTATATCTAAAATTATGTCATCATTGGAAACTTCACTAAGTTCTTTGATTATGGCCTTATCGTCCATACTTTTTCCCACCACAACATCTTCTGGATAATTGATTGAACAAGAGTTTTTTTTTGCTGTTTCAAAAATTTCATTTATTATTGATTTACAATTCTCTTCTTTTAAAGATTTCCCAATTGGATTACCTTTATAATTTAAAATATTATTTGCCATCGCTCCAACAATTACAATGTTATCAAACTTAGGTATTAAGTTTCTAATTAGACCTATTTTTGTAGATATTTTAGCTCCACCAATAATACAAGAAACTGGTTTTTTTATTTCTGTAGTTACTTTTTTTAGTGCACTTATTTCTGTTTCAAGTTGTAAGCCTGCAAATGAGGGTAAAAATTCAGTTATTTTGCTTATTGATGCGTGGGCTCTGTGTGAGCAAGAAAAGGCATCATTCACAAATATATCTGCTAATTTAGCTAAATTTTTTGAGAAATTCGTATCATTATTTTCTTCCTCTTCATAAAATCTTATATTTTCTAAAAAAATTATTTTATCTTTAGAGTCCTTAAACAAGTCATCTTTCTTTATTTTATAAATATTTTCCTTAACCAATTTAATTTTTTGATTAGTCTTTCTCTCTAAATTTTTGCAAATTGGTTTTAAAGACAGATCATTATTTATTCTTCCGTTGGGTCGCCCAATATGTGAAATTATTAAAATTTTAGATTTTTTTTTAATGAGGAAATTTATGACAGGCAATATCTTGTTAATCCTTGTCTCGTCTGTAATCACTTGGTTTCTCAGAGGTACATTTAGGTCCAGTCTTAATAATACAATTTTACCTTCAAGGTTTTCTTGATCTTTTATATACTTCATTAAGAAATTTTATGAAGATGTTCCGCAATATCACACATCCTGTTTGAAAAACCCCACTCGTTATCATACCAAGCTGAAATTTTACCCATATTTTTTCCTATTACATTCGTTAAACTTCCATCAATAATTGATGAAGCAGGATTATGATTGAAATCTATAGATACAAGCTTTTCTTTTGTAAATTCAACAACTTTATTTTTTTTGCTAAAATTTTGAAACACTGAATTTATTTTTTCGATACTCAAATCTTTTTTTGTACAAAATACAAGTTCAATTAAAGAAACATTTGGTGTAGGCACCCTCATTGCTATACCTTCTAATTTACCTTTAAGGGAGGGAATTATTTCACCAATTGCCTTTGATGCTCCAGTTGAAGTTGGAACGATAGATTGGCTTGCAGATCTTGCTCTTCTTGGATCTTTATGAGAATTGTCTAAAATTCTTTGATCACTTGTGAATGCGTGAATGGTAGTCATAAAACCTTTTTCAATTTTAAAATTTTTATTTAAAATAAAAGCTACAGGTGCAAGACAATTAGTTGTGCATGACGCAGCAGAAATTATCTTGTCGTTTTTTCTCAATTCTAACTCATTTACTCCAAATACAATTGTTTTATCTGCATTTTTACATGGTGCAGAAACAATAACTTTTTTCGCCCCATTTTTTAGATGGGTTTTCAATTTATCCTTAGAGTTAAATTTACCTGTGCATTCAAAAACGTACTCCACACCATACTTTTTCCAATCAATATTATTTAAATTGGTTTCTTGGGTAAAAGAAATTTTATTATTGTTAATAATCAAGTTTCTCTCATCAAAATTTATTTCTGAGTTAAATTTTCCATGAATAGAGTCATATTTTAAAAGTTTTGAGCTGGCTTCCGAATCTGTTCTATTATTTATATGTTTGATCTCTATATTTTTGTAATTATTTTCAATAATTGAACGAATAATCATTCTTCCTATTCTACCCAGTCCATTAATTCCAACTTTTATTTTCACAATTTCTCTTTAATTTTTTTAATTATATTTTCACTGCTCATTCCGAAATGATTATAAATATCTTTATACGGAGCGCTTTTTCCGAAATCATCAATTCCAAAATTTAAATTATTGTTGTTTGTATATTTTTTCCAATAACTTGTTTCAGAGGCCTCTATTGACACAACAAGTTTTGTTTCTGATAAAATTTCATTTTTATAGCCCTCACTTTGTTGATCAAATAATTCGTGACAAGGCATTGATATTATTTTTGAATAAATACCATCTGTGGCTAATTTATGACCAACTTCACTTGCCAAACTAGTTTCTGATCCGGTTGCTATAATTGTAACTTTTATATCATCATTAGTCCTAAATATTTCATAAGCACCTAATGAGGACATATTTTTTGTTGAACTTTTAATTCTTACAGGTTTGATTGTCTGTCTTGTTAAGGCAATCACACTTGGTGTATTTTTACTCTCCAATGCTAATTGCCAGCATTCAAAAGTTTCAATAAGGTCAGAGGGCCTAAAAACATTTAAATTGGGAATAGACCTTAAGCTTGCTAATTGTTCAACAGGCTGATGAGTCGGACCATCTTCGCCAAGCCCAATAGAATCATGAGTAAAAACATATATGACTTTTTGTTTCATCATAGCCGCAAGTCTGATTGATGGCTTACAATAATCGCTAAATATTAAAAAAGTTCCACCGTATGGTATTAGACCACTATGAAGCGAAATACCGTTCATGACTCCACACATGGCATGCTCTCTAACTCCGTAATGAATATAGTTTCCAGAGAAATCACCTGACTCTATAACTTTATGATTTTTAGTTTTGGTGTTATTTGAACCAGCTAAGTCAGCTGATCCACCAATTAAACTTGGAAGTTTTGATACAATCTCTAAGAATTTTTCAGAGCATTTTCTTGTTGCCATTGGCTCCAGATTTTTTAAATATTCTGTTTTTGCTTTTTCTACGGATCCAATGATAGCATTTCTTGTAACATTATATCCTGGTGGAAAATCTTTTTTAAATTTATTAGATATTGACCATCCTAACCAACCTAATTTTTTTAGCTCCTTACTAAAAATTTTTTCGTGTTTTTTTGCATTTTTAAATGCTCTTTCACCGATTAAATTCCACTCATTCAATAATTTTTTTGGAATTTCAAAGGGATTATGACTCCAGTTTAATTTTTTTCTTACTAATTTTATTTCATCATCACCTAGTGGGCTGCCATGCGAAGAAGCTTTACCACTTTTATTAGGAGATCCATAACCAATTGTAGTTTTGCAAGAAATTGCGATAGGTTTTTTTGACTTTTGAGCTTTTTTAAGAGCTTTGGATATTTCTTTATAATTATGTCCATTAATTTTAATGTAATCCCAACCATAACTTCGAAATCTTTTTTCATGATTGTCAGAAACTGCTAAGTTTGTGGGACCATCAATTGAGATAGAATTATTATCGAAAAGCAAAATTAGATTTTTTAATTTGAGGTGTCCAGCAAGACTTAAAGCCTCATGGCTTATCCCTTCCATTAAACACCCATCACCTGCGATCACATAGGTCTTATGATCTATAATTTTTTTTCCAATTTGTTTTTTTAAAATTTCTTCTGAAATAGCAAATCCAACTGCATTAGATATCCCTTGCCCTAAAGGACCTGTAGTAGTCTCTATACCAGTATTAGGGTGATATTCAGGATGACCTGCGCAAATTGAATCTAATTTACGAAAATTTTTAATATCATTTAAAGAAACACTTTTATAACCGGTGAGATAAAGAAGTGAATAAAGCAACATTGATCCATGACCAGCGGAGAGAACGAATCTGTCTCTATTTACCCAACTTGGGTTATTTGGGTTAAAATTTAAAAAATCTTTAAATAAAACTGTTACCACATCGGCCATACCCATAGGCATTCCTGGGTGACCCGAGTTGGCTTTTTGTACAGCATCAATTGATAAAAATCGAATGCAATTAGCTAATTCCCTGTATTGTTTACTCAAAATTATCCTGTCTAGACTAAGAAGATTCTATTTAATAATATAAATATATATATATGAATTTTTTTAGTGAAAAAGAAAAAAAGTTAATTGAAGCCTTAACAAAATTAAAAAATTTAAATCTCAATGACCCAACTATAAATAAGAATATTGAAAATCTTAAGGATCAAAAAAATCAATTAGAAATTGAAAAAAAAGAACTGGAGAAAAAATACACTTCTTTAGTCAATGAGCATGACGAATTATCGAGGAAATTGGATGAATTTGAAAGACAAGAAAAAATTGAAAAACAAAAGCAATTAAATTTTTCAGAAAAAATTGATGAATTAAATCAAGAAACAGATATTTTGTTAAATGAAATAGATGAATGGCAAACGTAAGCATTAAATTTAACGGTAAAGAATTTTTACTTTCTTGTGAAGATGGACAAGAAGACCAATTAGAAGAATTATTAATCCAATTAAATCAAAAGTTTAATAAAATTAAAAATGATCTTGGTAATTTAGGTGAAAATAAACTTTTACTTATTACCGCTGTTAAAATTATGGATGAATACTATGAGACACAAAAAAAAGTAGAGCAAAAAAAAAAGGAACTTAATGATTTGTCGAATAAGTTTAAAGAACTTAAGTCCTTGATATATGAATATAGAGATAAAAAGGAGAATGAAATTAGTAAGTTGAATACAAAACATATTCATTTAAAAAATGAAATTGAGCTGAGTCAGCAAAGTTATGAAAAATTAATTGATGAAGCGACGAATGAAATTTCAAATTTTGTAAAAAAAGCAAACTTAGAAAATTTGTCTTAAATTTTGTGAAAAAATCTCAAATTAGAAAAAAATTTTTAAAACTTAGAGAAAATAAATTACAAAAAGTTAAATCAATTAATCATAATGATATTATCAAGCTTTTAAAAAAAAAAGGAATAAAAGGAAAAATAGTTGGAGGATATTACCCTTACAATAATGAGTTAGATTGTATTCAAATTTTGAAAAAATTAGAAAAGAAAAATTACATTATTTCTTTACCAAAAATAAAAAAGAACTTTCAAATGGATTTTATTCAATGGAGCTACAAAGAACCATTGGTTATAAATAAATTTGGTATACCAGAACCAAGTAGTGGTAAAATAAAATTTCCAGATATATTGTTGATACCCTTATTGAGTTTTGATAAAAAATTGAACAGAGTGGGTTATGGTGGTGGATTCTACGACAGATATATCCAGAGAATAAAAAGAAAAAAAAAACCACTTCTTGTTGGATTGGCCTATTCTTTTCAAAGAGTTAAAAGTATTCCTTTTAACAGATACGACAAAACACTTGATTTTGTGGTGACAGAAAAAAAAATTATAGAATGAGAATATTATTTTTAGGTGATGTTGTAGGTAGTTCAGGATGTTCAAAATTAGTTGAAAATCTTCTTTCTCAAAAAAAACAAAGAGAGATTGATTTCGTAATTGTGAATGGAGAAAATGCAGATGAAAGTGGAGTTGGTCTAACTCAAAAAATTTGTGAAAAATTTTTCTCAAGTGGAGTTGATGTAATCACGAGTGGGAATCATATTTGGGATCAGAAAGATATTATGCAATTTATTGAAAATGAAAAAAGGATACTGAGACCAAAAAATTTTTTTGAACCCTCTCCAGGAAAAGGGTTTGAAATTTTTACGACTGTTAATAATTTCAAAATTGGAGTTTTAAATTTAATTGGAAATGTTTTCATGAAAAAAAGTAATGATGTTTTTGAAGCAGCCAATCAATTTATTAATAAGTTTAAACTGAAAGAGGATTTTGATTTTTTAGTTGTTGATTTTCATGGAGAAATTACAAGTGAAAAAAATGCAATTGGACATTTTTTTGATGGTAAAGCTTCGCTTGTAGTAGGTACACATACTCATATACCAACTAATGATGCAAGAATTTTACAAAACGGTACTGCATATCAAACTGATGCAGGGATGTGCGGTGATTATGACTCAGTAATTGGGATGAACAAAAATAATTCATTAAATAGATTTACGAAAAAAGACTCCGTAAAACATTTTCCAGCAAATGGAGACTCTACTTTATGCGGGGTAATTGTTGAGTGTAACACAGAAACTGGTTTAGCTAATAAAGTCGAAAGTTATATTTTTGGAGAACAATTAAAAAATAGTTGATTTATGGCTGGACATTCACATTGGGCAGGTATTAAACACAAGAAAGGGAAGGCAGATAAGGAAAGATCTAAATTATTCTCTAAGTTATCAAAAGAAATTACTGTTGCTGCAAAATTGGGAGATAAAGATCCAAATATAAATCCAAGGCTAAGATCAGCTATACAAGCAGCAAGATCTGCCAATATGCCAAAAGATAATATTGAGCGAGCTGTTAATAAATCATCATTAAACAATACTGCTAATTATGAAAACTTAAGATATGAGGGTTTTGGACCCAATAAAGTTGCTGTTATTGTAGAAACTTTAACAGATAATAAAAATAGGACTGCATCAAATATAAGAGCTATTTTTCAAAAATCTGGTGGCAGTCTTGGAACACAAGGCTCAGCTTCTCATAATTTTATTCAACTAGGTGTCATAAAAATTGACAAAAATGAAATTTCAGAAGAAAAAATTTTAGACTTAGCTATTGAAGCAGGTGCTGATGAATGCAAATCAAATAAAGAATTTTATGAAATTCAATGTTCAATAGTAGATATATATAATATTAAAAGAGAGTTAGAGAAAAAAATTAGTAATTTTATATCAACTGGAATAGAATGGATTCCATTAAATAATGTACAAATACCAAAAGAAGATCATGAAACTTTAATAAATTTTTTTGTTTCATTGGAGAATGATGATGATATTCAAAACGTATATTCAAATGCTGAGTTTTTAAACTAAGCTATGTTAATAATTGGTATAGATCCCGGTGTTTCTGGTTCAATTTGCTTTCTTAAAAATGGAAAAATCTTAGATGTAATTGAAATGCCTGTCATGAATGAAGGAAAAAAAAATAAAAAACAGGTTAATGGAGCTCAAATTTACAATGAAATTACTAAAAAAATTGATAGCAATCCTGAAACTAACATAAGAGTTGTGATAGAGCATGTTACAGCTATGCCGGGGCAAGGAGTGACAAGTATGTTTAATTTTGGTCAGTCTTTTGGAGTCCTAAAGGGTATTTGTTCTGCGATGAGGCTACCGATGTTTTTCGTTAGACCCGCAAAATGGAAGAAATATTATAATTTAATCAATTCTGAAAAAGATGCTAGTCGAACTAGAGCTATTGAGATATTTCCAAATTTCTCATCACAATTATCAAAAAAGAAAGATTCAAATAAGGCTGATGCTATATTAATTGCTAGTTTTTATTACGAAACTTATAAAATTGAGGAATAAATCTTGACAAATAAGTCAAATTCATGACACATTTAAGTGACAGAAGCTGGTATGGAAGCTGAAATATCATCCCAAGCAGTTGGACTAGCTTCAAGTGCTGATTTTTCATTAATGAATTTGTTCATAAGAGCAGATGTTGTGGTCAAGTCTGTTATTTTAATACTTATCGCCTGCTCAATTTATTCATGGGCTGTAATATTTGAAAAATTTAAGCTCTTCAAAAAAATTAATAAATCTACTGAAGAATTTGAAAATAAGTTTTGGAACTCTAAGTCTGCAGAAACTTTTTATAACAATCTCCCTGCAACCACTGAAGATCCAATGGCTTTACTTTTTAGGGATGCAATGCAAAATTTACTTAAAAGAAGAACTAAAACAGATTTGAATAACCGAATGATCACATTACTTGAAACTGGAGTAGAGAAACAAATGACTAAAATTAGTAAAGGTTTTACTTTTTTGGCCACAGTTGGATCTACAGCACCTTTTATAGGCCTTTTTGGAACAGTTTGGGGAATTATGAATTCTTTTCAATCTATTGCAATTTCTAGGAACACAAGTTTAGCAATTGTTGCTCCCGGAATCGCTGAGGCCTTATTTGCTACTGCTTTAGGTTTATTAGCAGCTATACCAGCAGTGGTGGCATATAATAAATTTAATAACGACTCAATTAAATATTCACAGCGATTAGAAAATTTTTCTAAGAGGTTTTTAACAATAATTTAAGTTATGGCCTTTAAAATAAATCGTTCATCAAAAGAACCCATGAGTGAAATAAATGTTACACCTTTTGTTGATGTAATGTTAGTACTTTTGATAATTTTTATGGTTACAGCTCCATTGCTGACAGTGGGAGTTCAAGTTGATTTACCTGAGAGTTCTGCAGACTCACTTCCAGAGGAAGCTGAACCGTTAACATTATCAATAAATTCAAAGGGAGAGATTTTTATACAAGAGTCTAAAGTTGAATATGAAAAAATAATCGCAAAAGTGCTAGCAGTTTCCAAAAATAGAACAGATACTAGAATTTATGTTAGAGGTGACAAAACAATAAATTATGGAAGAGTGCTTGAAATAATGGGTTTATTATCTGGATCAGGATTCACAAAAGTAGCCTTGATTTCAGAACCATATAAAGAAAGGTAACAACTTGAATAGAAGTATAATTATATCTTCTGTTTTGCATGGAGTATTTATATTTTTAACTGCTATGAGTTTACCATTTTTAGCAAAAAAACCCATTGATCTTCCTCCAATTGTATCAATTGAGTTAATTCAAATTACTGATAAAACAAATATTCCTTTTGCTCCTAAAGCAAAAAAAATTATAGAAGAAGTGAAAAAAAAAAAGGAAAAATTGGTGTCAGAACAGGCTCCACCCAAAAAAATAAAAAAGATAAAACCTGACTCAGTACCGATGCCAGAAGATCTTGTAAAGAATAAAAAAGAAGTTAAGGAAGATAAGCAAAATCCTGAGTTAGTAGATAATGAAGTCAAGCAAGTTTCGGAGTTTGAAAAAGAAGAGCTTTTTGATCCAAACAACATCGCAGCATTAATTGACAAATCAAAAGAGGAAGCAGCCGAAACAACAAAAAAAGATGACAGAGTTACTCAAGATCAAAAAAAAAATGTTGAGAACACAGGTTTATCCTTAAGTGAAGAGGATGCTCTTAAGGCACAAATTTTTGGTTGCTGGAGTATACCATTAGGTTTGCCTTATAATGAGAATTTATTGGTTAGAATTAAACTGCAATTAAAGAAAGATGGAACGGTAGCTAAATCTGAAATTCTAGATCATGCAAGAATGAATAAACCTGGCCAAGGTTTTTATAAAGTATTGGCGGAAAGCGCTCTCAGAGCAGTAAAACTATGTCAACCGCTTAGAGTTCCAACAACTGGTTATGAGAGATGGAAAGAGTTACAATTAAACTTCGATGCAAGGGAGATGTTAGAAGGATAATAAAAATTTATGAGAATTTCTTTAAAAATTATCATTTTTATTTTTTTAATTCCCTCAAAGAGCTTTGGTCTTATTGAAGTTGATATTACAAGAGGAAACCTTAACCCACTACCTATAGCAGTCTCACCATTATCAATTGATGAAAACTCAAGACAAAACTTCGAAAAAATTTTAAAAAAAAAAAATATTGGAGTGGAAATTTCAAAAATAATTGAAGTAAATTTAAAAACTTCTGGTTTATTTAATCCTTTAAATAAAGATGCATTTTTACAAGCACCCGATATCGCAAATTTAAAACCAAGGTTTGAAGACTGGAATCTGATTAAGGCTCAAGCGTTAATTACTGGAAAGGTTAGTTTCAACGAGGAAAAATTACGAGTTGAATTCAGACTTTGGGATGTGCTTGCTGGAAAAGAAATGGTTGCATTAGCTTTTACGACTGTGCCAACGAATTGGAGGCGAGTTGGTCATATAATAACTGACAAGGTTTATCAAAGATTAACTGGCGAAAAGGGATATTTCGATACTAGAATAATTTACGTAGCGGAGGAAGGCCCAAAAACAAATCGTATAAAAAAACTTGCAATTATAGATCAAGATGGGGCGAATAATAAATTTTTAACTTTAGGTAATGAACTTGTTTTGACACCTAGATTTAATCCAACAAGTCAAATGGTTACTTATCTATCTTATTTTAGAAATTTACCTAGAGTGTATCTTTTGGACATCGAAACAGGTATGCAAGAGGTTGTTGGTGATTTTCCAGGCATGACTTTTGCTCCACGTTTTTCTCCTGATGGAAAAAAAATTATAATGAGTTTTGCAAAAGATGGTAATTCAGATATATACACGATGGATTTAGAGAATCGTATAGTTGAAAAAATTACAAATCATCCATCAATAGATACCTCTCCATCTTATTCACCTGATGGAAAGTTCATTTGTTTTAATTCAGACAGAAGTGGTTATCAGCAAATTTATGTTATGAAAAGTGACGGAAGCAATGTTAAGAGAATATCTTTCGGCAAAGGCCTTTATGGTACCCCTGTTTGGTCACCCAGAGGTGACTTGATAGCATTTACTAAACTACATAAAGGCAGGTTTTATATTGGTGTTATGCGAACAGATGGAAGTGGAGAAAGACTTTTAACTGAAAATTTTTATCAAGAAGCACCATCTTGGTCTCCTAATGGAAGAGTTTTGATTTTTTATAGGGAGACAAAAACTGATGATAAGGGGGAGGGATTTTCCGCTAAATTATGGTCTATTGATTTAACAGGCTATAACGAGAGGATGGTTGAAACCCCCACAGATGCTTCCGACCCATCATGGTCATCATTATTAAGTAATTAGCTTGAATTATCTTGATTTTTTAACTTGAAACATTTAATTAGTTGTGAAAAAGTCATTAATAAGAAATATTGATCAAGGAGCAATAATGAAATTAAACGAAATTCTAAAAAAAACTTTATTAATAGTTTTTGCTTGTTTTGCACTTTCAGCTTGTGCGACATCAAAAAAAACTACAGGTCAAATGCAAGGAGATGTTTACACTGGTACAGATACTGTTGAGTATTTAGCATCAGGAGTTCCTGATAGAGTATTTTTTGCAACTAACGAGTCAGTTTTAACGACTGCTTCCAGAGAGACATTAAGAAAACAAGCAGCATATTTAAGAAAAAATTCTAAAATCACAGTTGTGCTTGAAGGTCATGCAGACGAGAGGGGTACAAGAGAGTATAACTTAGCGCTAGGTGAAAGAAGAGCAAATGCTGCAAAGGATTATTTGATGACTTATGGAATTTCTTCAGACAGAATTTCTGTTTTAAGTTATGGAAAAGAACGTCCAGTGGATTCGGGATCTAACCCTTTGGCTTGGTCAAAAAATAGAAGATCTGTAACTGTAAAAGCAAATTAATTTTTTAAACTAAAGACCCTTAAACATTTATTTTTGTTTAGGGGTCTTTTTTTTGCCATTATTTTGATAATAAAGTTTAGTATGAGATTATTAACTAAAAAACTTAAAAAAAGTATTTTAGTATTTTATTTTTTTTTTACACCACATTTACTTGCAGATAATCATAATATATATGAAACCTTAGAACAGCTACAAAAAGATATTAAAACTCTTGAAAGAGCAGTTTATTCAGAGTCAAATGACACTAAAAATAACAATAATACAATCTCCTCTTTAGACATTAACTCAGAAGACGTATTAACAAGACATCTTTTAAAACTTTCTGAAATTGAGAGTCAATTTCAAGATTTGACAAATAGATTCGAGGAAATAAATTTCAAACTTGACAAATTATCAAATAGATTATCAAAAGTTCAAGCAGATAATCAAATAAGATTTCAAGATTTAGAAAATGCCTCTATTACAAATGATAGTTTAAAAAGTTTAACAAAAAATGAATCTAAAAATAAAATTTTGCCTGGAAGTTCACAGCCACAAGATTTGGGTTCAATATCATATAAAGATACAAACACTAATGAAACTACGCAACAAACCCAATCAATTGATGCCACTGCAACTATAATCACAGAATCTTTTCAGGTTGAAGAAAAAGTTCTTCCAAGCAAGTCTCCGGAAACTCAATATGAATTCGCGACGAGTTTTTTAAAAGTTGGGGACTATTCTACTGCAGAAAGAGCTTTTAGAGAATTTGTGCAAACAAATCCAGATCATAAACTTGCTGGTAACGCACAATATTGGTACGCTGAAACTTTTAGAATTAGACAACTTTATTCAGACGCAGCGTCTGCGTATCTTGAGGGATACCAAAAATATCCAAACGGTGAAAAAGCTCCTGTAAACTTGTTAAAGTTAGGTGTATCAATGGTTCAGATAGGAGAAAAGGATCAAGGCTGCAAGATGATTAATGGTGTTGCAAAACAATATCCTGACGCAAATCAGTCTGTGATACAAAAAGCTAAATATGAGTCTCAAAAATTTGAGTGTAAAAACCAAAATTCCTAAAGTTTTAGCAAATAAATTAAATATTAGTAGAGTAAATCTCATCTATAAAAAATTTGAAAAACTTTTAGATGTAAATGAAAATTTCATTGTTGCTGTTTCTGGAGGACCTGATAGCCTTGCTTTAGCTTTTTTTTCCAAAATTTACTCTATTAAAAAAAAACTTAATGCAAAATATTATATTATTAATCATCAATTAAGATCTGAATCTAGTTCTGAGGCAAAATATGTTAAAAAGATACTTAGGAAACTTTATATAAACGCGGAAATCTTAAATTGGCGTGGAACAAAGCCTAAAAATAATATTCAATCTTTAGCAAGAACAAAAAGATTAGAACTTCTATTTTCTAAATGTAGAAGATCTGGAATAAATAATATTCTCTTAGGACATCATCAAGAAGATTTATTTGAGAATTTTTTCATAAGAATTCTTAGGGGTAGCGGTTTAAAGGGTTTAATTTCATTCGGTAAAAAAACAAAATTTGGTAATATTAATGTTTTAAGACCTCTTATAAATGAAAAAAAACAAGATTTAATATTAGTTTCAAAAAAAGTTTTTGGCTTTTATGTTAAAGATCCGACAAATGATGAAGAAAAATTTCTAAGAGTTAGAGTAAGAAAACTTTTAAAGGGTCTCAAGATTAATGGTCTTAGTCAAAAAAAGTTTAATGATACAATTATTAACCTTAAAAAGTCGAATGATGTAATAAATCATTTTGTGAATAAAAATTTAGAAAGTAATTCATTTTTTTCATATGAAGAAAATAGACTAATACTTAATAATAAATTTTTCAATCAACCATACGAAATAGTATTTAGATCATTATCTGATTCTATAAATTTAGTGGGTAAAAATTATTATGCTTCTAGAGGAAGAAAAATTGATAGGATTATTAAAGATATTCAAAAAAATACTTTTTTGAAGTGTACTTTAGGCAATTGTGTCATTGAAAAAGTGAACCAAACAGTAATAATTTCAAAAGAAAGTTAACTTTTTCCGATAATTAACAAAATTGCCACTTGTTAAATTTAAAATAACTCTTATTTTAAGAATATGAATTTAAAAAATGTAGCGATGTGGGCTGTGATAGTTTTTTTGACTATAGGTCTATATAACATGTTCAAGAATCCCCAATCAAACATTCGTGGAAACAATAAAGTAATATTTTCAGAATTTTTAACAGCGGTTGACAACGGTGAAGTTGTTAAAGTGGAGATTCAAGGTAACAATATAAAGGGCACTTATTCTAATGGAAATAATTTTACAACATATTCACCAAATGATCCAAATTTAATAGAAAAACTATCTGAAAAAGGTGTAAGTATTTCGGCAGCTCCTATTGAAGAAAAAATGCCATCATTATTCGGAGTATTGCTTTCTTGGTTTCCAATGTTGTTATTAATTGCAGTTTGGATTTTTTTTATGAGACAAATGCAAGGTGGCAAAGGTGGAGCCATGGGTTTTGGTAGATCAAAAGCGAAAATGATGAATGAACTTAAGGGTAAAGTAACCTTTAATGATGTTGCAGGAGTGGAGGAAGCTAAAGAAGAGGTTGAGGAAATAGTTGAGTTTTTAAAAGATCCAAGAAAATTTAGTAGACTTGGTGGAAAGATTCCTAGAGGTGCTTTATTGGTTGGTCCTCCTGGAACCGGAAAAACTTTATTAGCCAGAGCAATAGCAGGGGAGGCTGGTGTTCCTTTTTTTACAATTTCAGGTTCAGATTTTGTGGAAATGTTTGTTGGAGTTGGTGCATCTAGAGTCAGAGACATGTTTGAACAAGGTAAAAAAAATTCCCCGTGTATAATTTTTATAGATGAAATTGATGCTGTTGGTAGAAGTCGTGGTGCAGGTCTAGGTGGTGGAAACGATGAAAGAGAGCAAACTCTCAACCAGCTATTAGTGGAAATGGATGGGTTTGATACAAATGAGGGCGTAATTATTATTGCAGCAACCAATAGACCGGATGTTTTAGATCCTGCATTACTAAGACCAGGTAGGTTTGATAGACAGGTTGTTGTCTCAAATCCAGATATTATAGGAAGAGAAAAAATCTTAAAAGTGCATGTAAAAAAAATTAAAATGGCTCCAGATGTCAATCTAAGAACTATTGCTAGAGGAACACCAGGTTTTTCAGGAGCAGACTTAGCTAACTTAGTAAATGAAGCAGCATTATTGGCAGCAAGAAAAAATAAGAGAATTGTAACTCTAATGGAATTTGAGGAAGCAAAAGATAAAGTCATGATGGGAGCTGAAAGAAGATCTATGGTAATGACCGAGGATGAGAAGAAACTTACAGCTTACCATGAAGGTGGTCATGCTTTGGTCTCTTTTAACATGCCAAGCTATGATCCTATTCATAAAGCAACAATAATACCAAGAGGGAGAGCCTTAGGTATGGTTATGAATTTACCTGAGAGAGATAAGCATGGTTACTCTATCAAATATCTTAAAGCAAGATTGGCAGTGTGTTTTGGAGGTAGAGTTGCGGAGGAGCTTATTTTTGGTAAAGACGACATTACCACTGGAGCTGGTGGAGGAACTGGATCTGATATAAATCAAGCAACTCAATTAGCGAGAGCTATGGTCACTAAGTATGGAATGAGCGAGGAAATGGGACCAGTTGAATATGGTGAAAATCAAGAGGAGGTATTTTTGGGTAGATCAGTAACACAAACACAATCCGTATCTGAGGCAGTAGCGCAAAAAATCGATAAAGAAATAAGGAAGCTTGTCGACGAGGGTTACAACCAGGCAAAAAAAATATTAACCCAAAAAATTGATGATTTACACAAGATTGCCAAAGCGTTGATGACTTATGAAACCTTAACCGGAGAAGAAATTGAAAACATAATTAATAAAAATGTTTATCCAAAAGATAAAATATTAGAAGAACCAAAAGACAAAGATGATAAAAGTTCAGCTTTGGGTGCAATGGGTTTAAAACCAAAAATTGTCCATTAATAAATAATGAGGAGATATTACACAAGAGCGTGTAATTTCTATTATGGTAATCAGTCAAAAAGGTTAATTGGAAAGAAAAAATCTATATCTCTGCATCAGATAAAGGAAATATCTTTTGATCATATAGAAATCATAACTAGAAACTCAAAAAAAAAAATTTCTATAGATCAAATTAAATATCTACCTAAAAATTTGAGAAATAAAATAAATTTAGATTTAAAAAAAATTAATTCAAAAAAAAAAAACTTTTCTAAACTTAATTTTAAAAAAATTCCAAATATACTAGGAGTGTTAAATCTAACCCCTGATAGTTTTTCAGACGGTGGAAAATTTAATACACAAAAAAAGGGAATAGATCATGCAATGAATCTCTATAAGAAAGGGGCTGATCTAATTGATGTTGGTGGTGAGTCGACCAGGCCAGGTTCTAAGTCTATTAATGAGGAAACAGAGTGGGTTAGAATTAATAAAATTTTGAGTTTAATTGTAAAAAAATTACCAGTTTCCCTAGACACAAGAAAATCTAAAATCATGGAAAGAGGTATTACATTAGGGGTAAAACTTATAAATGATGTGTCTGGATTTAAATACGACACTAAAACTTTGACAGTTCTTAAAAAAAATAAAATTCCTTTTGTATTACAGCATTCAAAGGGCAAACCAGAGAATATGCAAAAAAATCCCAATTATAAAAATGAATTATTGGATATTTATGATTATTTTGAGGAAAAAATTAAGTTAATTAGATCTAAAGGCATAAAACATAATAACATAATTTTAGATCCAGGTATTGGATTTGGAAAAAATTTGAAACATAATATGAATCTATTAAGAAGGATTTCCATTTTTCATTCTCTTGGTTTTCCTATACTTGTTGGGAATTCTAGAAAAAGATTTATTAAAGATATATCTAAAAAGAATGATAGTAACACTAGAATTGGTGGAACAATGGCATCTTCAATATTTTTAATGATGCAAGGTATACAAATATTAAGAATTCATGATGTGAATGAAGTAATGCAAGGAATTAAAGTTTTTAGGAAGCTAATTGAAAATTAATGACAAAAAAGTACTTTGGAACTGACGGAATTAGAGGGGCTGTAAATAGTAAAAATATAAATGGAGATATGTTTTTTAAATTCGGGCTTGCAAGTGGGACTTATTTTAAATCTCAAAAAAAAAAAAAGCAAACTGCAGTAATCGCCAAAGATACTAGATTATCTGGTTATACTCTCGAACCTGCTCTTGTTTCGGGCTTAGCATCTGCTGGCATGGATGTTTATACTCTTGGGCCTTTGCCGACCAATGGGTTGGCAATGCTTACAAAAGAAATGAAAGCTAATATGGGCATAATGATTACAGCCTCACACAATCCCCACTATGATAACGGTTTAAAATTGTTTGGTCCAGATGGAATGAAATTATCAGATAAAATCGAAAAAAAAATTGAAAGTCTTATAGACAAAAAAATTTCAAAACATTTATCTCAACCTAAAAAATTAGGACGAGTTAAAAGATTGGAAACTGGAACAAAAAAATACATTAAAATATTACAAAAAAATTTTACAAAAGAGTTTAATTTAAAAGGATTAAGAATCGTTATTGATTGTGCTAATGGTGCTAGTTATAAAGCAGGGCCTGAATTATTAAAATTACTAGGAGCTGAAGTTATACCAATTGGTGTTAATCCAAACGGTTTAAATATAAACCAAAAATGTGGCTCAACTTTTCCAAAAAAAATTAGAACAGCTGTTAAAAGATATAAAGCTCATATTGGTATATCTTTAGATGGAGATGCTGATAGAATTATAATGTGTGATGAAAAAAGTAACATTATAGATGGAGATCAAATAATTGCTGCATTAGCAACAAGGTGGAAAGATAAAAAAATGTTAAAAGGTGGTGTGGTTGGAACTTTAATGTCAAACTACGGCTTAGAAAAATATTTTAAATCAAAGGGAATAAAATTTATTAGAGCTAAAGTCGGCGACAGATATGTAAAAGAAAAAATGCAAAAATATGGATATAATCTTGGTGGTGAGCAATCAGGCCATATTATTTTAGGTAAATTTGCGACTACTGGTGATGGTCTGCTTGTTGCTTTAGAGGCTCTTTTTGCTTTAAGAAAGGGAAAAAAAGCAAGTCAATTTTTTGATAAATTTCAAAAAACACCTCAGCTTCTAGTAAATATCGATGTAAAAGATAAAAATATTATTAATAAATCTGAGATAAAAAAAACTATAAGAACTGTAGAAAAATTGATTAAGGGCAGAGGAAGAATTTTGGTAAGAAAATCAGGTACGGAGTCTAAAATAAGAATTATGGGGGAAAGTGAAAATAAAATACTTCTATATAAATGTATTAAAATTATATCAAAAAAAATAAAATAAATTGAAGCCGAACTCTAAAATTTTAATTATTGCAGGTTCAGACTCTTCAGGTGGAGCAGGTATCCAGGCTGATATAAAAACTGTAACCGCCCTTGGATCTTATGCTATGACAGCTATAACTGCGGTTACAACACAAAACACTACAGGTGTAAAATCGATAATTGGAATTGATCCAGAGGACATTTTCAATCAAATTATTTATACATGCAAAGATATCAGGCCTGATGCAATTAAAATAGGCATGCTGCACTCTCAAAGAGTTGTAAGATCGGTATTAAAGGCTTTAGATATAATTAAAATTAAAAAAATTATTTTGGACCCAGTTATGGTTGCAAAAGGTGGAGCCAAATTAATAGATGACAAGGCGATTCAACTATTAAAATTTAAGTTAATTAAAAAAGCATTACTAGTGACTCCCAATATCCCAGAAGCAGAAATTTTGACTAAAACGAAAATTATAAATAAAGAAGATATGATTTATGCTGCTAGTAAACTTTTAGAAATGGGAGCTAAAAATGTACTTATTAAAGGTGGTCATCTTATAAACAAGAATGTTATTGATATTTTTACTAATAGAAAAGATATTAAGTTTTTTAATAATAAGCGGCATAAGACAAAAAATACTCATGGCACAGGTTGTACCCTATCTAGTGCCATTACATCTTTTGTGTCATGTGGAAAACCAATAAAGAAATCTTGTGAGCTTGGTATTATGTATGTAAATTCAGCAATAGAATCTAACCCTAAATATGGAAAAGGTCATGGCCCAATTAACCATCTCACTTCTCTTGAAATAAAAGCAAAATTTAAATAATGAAAAATATAGTCGTTGTTGGATCTCAATGGGGTGACGAAGGTAAAGGAAAAATTGTCGACTGGTTATCTGAACAAGCAGATGTGGTAATAAGATTCCAAGGTGGTCACAATGCTGGACATACTCTTGTGATAGATGGTGTAATTTATAAGTTAAGATTACTTCCATCTGGGATAGTTAGAAAGGGTAAAATATCAATCATTGGGAATGGTGTTGTAGTAGATCCTTGGGCCTTATTAGAAGAAATTAAAGAAATAAAATCTAAAGGTGTAAAGGTTAATACAAGTAATTTTATTATTTCTGAGTCCGCAAATTTGATTTTACCTTTTCACAGGGAAATGGATGAAATTAGAGAGGATGCAGCGGGCAAAAGCAAGATAGGCACAACTAGACGAGGAATTGGACCTGCATATGAAGATAAAGTTGGTAGAAGATCAATAAGAGTTATGGATTTAAGGTCTGAAAAAAATTTAGATCAAAGACTTGAATCAGTGCTAATTCACCATAATGCAATAAGAAAAGGTCTAGGAAAAAAAATTTTTGAAAAGGATCAGTTAAAGTCTGATTTACTTAAAATAGCACCTAGAATATTAGAATTTTCACAACCTGTGTGGCTCAAAATTGATGAATTCAAAAAACAAAAAAAGAAAATTTTATTTGAGGGTGCTCAAGGTGTTTTGCTTGATGTTGACCATGGAACTTATCCTTTTGTTACTTCTTCAAATACTGTCGCATCAAGTGCAGCTACAGGAACAGGCTGTGGAATTAATTCGATAAATTATGTTCTTGGTATTACAAAAGCTTATACAACAAGAGTTGGAGAAGGTCCGTTCCCAACAGAGCTTAAAGATAGTATTGGTGAACTATTAGGTACTCGGGGAAAAGAATTTGGAACTGTCACAAGTAGAAAAAGAAGATGTGGATGGTTTGATGGTGTTTTAGTTAGACAAACAATTAAAGTTTCAGGTATTAATTCTATTGCTTTAACAAAATTAGATGTTTTAGATGAACTAGATGAAATAAAAATGTGTATTGCTTACGAGCTTGATGGTAAAAGATTAGATTATTTGCCTGCTGCTGTAGAGGATCAAATAAAAATAAAACCTATTTATAAAACTTTTCAAGGTTGGAAAGTTTCCACAAGTGGTATCAAAAATATGGATTCAATGCCCGAAAACGCAAAAAAATATATCTTTGCAGTGGAGGATTTTATTGATGCAAAAGTTTCCAGTATTTCAACGAGTCCAGAAAGGGATGACACTATTTTAATTGAAAATCCTTTTGATATTTAATTTGTAGGCAATAGATTTTTTGACTTAGCTAAAAGTAGCATGTGCTTTTGAAGTTTTTCAAATGCTCTGTTTTCTATCTGTCTGACTCTTTCTCTGCTAATTTTATATTTTTGACTTAAATCTTCTAAGGTAGTTGGATCATCATTTAGTCTTCTTGAATATAAAATTTCTCTCTCCCTATCATTAAGAACTTTAATTGAGTCTTTTAATAAATCTTTTCTTTGTTCCATCTCCTCATGCTGAGCATATTTCAAATCGTGATCTAGTTCCTTGTCTACTAGCCAGTCCTGCCATTCATCTCCATCTTCACCAACTTGAGCGTTTAAAGAAAATTCTTTACCTGAAAGCCTTCTATTCATCGAAACTACCTCGTCTTTACTCACATCAAGTTTACTAGCGATTTTATTTACGTGCTCATCTTTTAAATCACCCTCCGTCTCTGGCGAAATTTGATTCTTAATTTTTTTTAAATTGAAAAATAATTTTTTTTGTGCAGTTGTGGTACCAATTTTAACAAGACTCCATGATCTTAAAATATATTCCTGAATTGAAGCTTTGATCCACCACATTGCATAAGTTGCTAATCTAAAACCTTTTTCTGGTTCAAATTTTTTAACTGCTTGCATCAACCCTACATTTCCCTCTGAAATCATTTCATTCACAGGTAATCCGTATCCTCTATATCCCATTGCAATTTTTGCAACCAATCTTAAGTGACTAGTAACTAATTTTTCCGCAGCTTTAATATTTCCAGTCGTTTTCCAATTTTTTGCAAGCATATATTCTTCTTCTGCTGCTAACATTGGAAATTTTTTGATTTGCTCTAAGTATGCAGCCAAACCACCTTCATTAGATAGAGTTGGTAGATTGCTGCTAATTGATGTATTCATAAGAGTGTTTATTTAATTTATTATAATTAATTTTCAATAATTTATTTTTCAGTATTTCTAAGCTTTTTTAAAATATTATTAAGATCTTTTGGCAAAAGTGAGGAAAAAATCATTAGTTTTTTAGTACTAGGATGAGTGAAGCCCAATGTTTTTGCATGAAGAAATTGCCTCTTTAATTTAGAAATTGAATTTTGAAGATCTAAATCAACATTTTTTAATTTTTTATATTTTTTTTTATATTTATCATCTCCTAATATACTGTTACCTTTGTAGTTCATATGTACTCTGATTTGATGTGTTCTCCCAGTTTCTAATTTACATTCAACTAAACTTAATGTCGGTATCTTTTCATTTTCAAAAACTTCAATAGTTTTATAATTAGTTATAGCTTTTTTTCCTTTAAAACTACTAACCGCCATTAGTTGTCTATTTTTTGAACTACGAGTAATAAAAGTTTCAATTCTTCCATAAGACGGTCTAAGTTTACCCCATATTAAAAGCTGGTAGACTCTTGTAATTGTGTGATCGTTAAATTGTTTTGATAAATTTTCATGAGTTTCATTGTTTTTTGCAACTACAACCAAACCAGAGGTGTTCTTATCAATTCTATGAACAATACCAGGTCTTAACTCATCACCTATGTTTGATAAAGAGTTTTTTTTATAACTCATTAAGGCATTAACGATTGTTTTATCATAGTTTCCAGCTCCTGGATGCATTATTATGCCAGCAGGTTTATCAATTACTAATAAATCTTTATCTTCATAAACTATTTTTAATCTAAATTTATAAGGTTTAAGAGATGCTGTCTCTGGTTCTGGGATTTGAAGATCTATAAAGTCACCAACCGAGACTTTTTTTGAGGGATTTTTAATAATCTTATTATTTAATTTTAATTTTTCTTTAAGTATTAAATTTTTAATCCTTGTTCTGCTGATAAATTCATCTCTTTTATTAATTAAAACATCAACTCTTAAATTCTTTTCCTGTTCTTTAACTATAAAATTAATGTTTTTTTTCATAAAATATAATATTAATAATATATGCGTCTGTAGCTCAATTGGATAGAGCGCCTGACTTCGGATCAGGAGGTTCTGGGTTCAACTCCTAGCAGGCGCACCAATTATTCTCCCATATTTATTAAAGTTCCCTTAATTCGAGCTCTTAAAAAAGATAAATAAAATAGCACTATTCCAATTAGCAAATAAAGCAGGTTCAATAAATATGCTTGTTTTAAATTTACATAATCAATTGATCCATTTAAAAGTATATTTCTAGTTTCATCAAAAATATAAACAAGTGGCAAACATTTTGCCATGAATTGAAAGAAGTCTGGTAGAATTTCTATTGGATAATAAATGCATCCCAAAGGAGCTAACAAAAATAAGGATGACCATGCAATATTTTCAAAAGATGGACCAAATCTAATTAGACCTGAACTTACAAATAATCCAAGTGTTATCCCAAATAGATATAAACTTATGAATAAGAATAAAAGTGGCAAACCCAATTTTAAAATCGATACACCAAATAGAGGAGAGGTTAACATGATTGCAGGAACCAATCCTATTAAAGTCCTTATCAAAGCAGTAAAAATTAATGAAACAATAATTTCTTTAAGCTTTAGGGGAGCAATAAACAAATTTGTGAAATTTCTACTCCAGATTTCTTCTAAAAAAAGCATATTAAAACTAATGCTTGATCTAAAAAGAATATCGTAAAGTATTGCACATGTTAAAATTACTCCTAAAGTATTACTATAGTAGTCACTATGTATTGAGAAGAATTTTGAGATAAAACCCCACAAAATTATTTGAATTGTTGGCCAATAAATTAAATCCAAAATTCTTGGCAAAGAACTTTTAATTAAATAAAAATGTCTAAGGAAAAGACCATACATTTTATTAAAATTCATACTTTTTCCCTTGTAAGTTTTAAAAAAACTTCTTCCATATTTTTTCTTCCATGTTTTTTAATTAATTCCTCAGGTCTACCCTCATCAATAATCGACCCTTTATTCATCATTAAAACTGAGGAACACAGTCTCTCTACCTCTGCCATATTGTGTGATGCTAATAAAATTGATGTTTTATTTTCCTGTTGATATTCCTCTAAAAAACTTCTAACAAAATCACCTGTTTCAGGATCAAGTGATGCTGTAGGTTCATCAAGAAGTAAAACTTTTGGATTATTAATTATTGATTTTGCAAGACTAACTCTATTTTTTTGACCAGATGACAACTCCCCGGTTAATTTATCTATAAATTCGTGGAGTCTTAATTTTTCACACAGATAATCAATTTTTGCCTTATGTTTGTTTACATCATAAAGCCTCCCATAAACTTCTAAATTTTGTCTAACTGTCAATTTTTTTGGTAGCTCTATATAAGGAGATATAAAATTTAATTGATTTAATAAATCTACACGTTGGTTTTCAATTTCGAGTCCATTTATTAAAACCTTTCCTTTTGATGGTTTTAACAAACCTAAAATCATACCGATTGTAGTAGTTTTTCCACAACCATTAGGACCAAGTATCCCAATAATTTCATTTTGACTGACTTTAAAAGAAACGTCTTTTACTGCTTCTTTTGTATTATAAGTTTTTGATAATCCTATTACTTCAAGTGGTTTTTTCATTGAATCTTGATGCTCTTAATAATCTATCATTAATAGTTTTACCATATCCTCTATTGGGAATTTTGCATACTGCAATCGAGCTATATTTCTTTTTTTTAATTTTTCTCAAAGTAGAATATAAATTTTTTGCAGCTTCTTTTAAATTTCCTTTTTGTGACAAAAAATAATAATTTGACTTACTTACTTTTCTCTTTCTGATCAACAAGTATGCCTCATCTTTATGAATATTTTTTGCATTCAGTCTGATGGGCAAACCTGGTGAATAATGAACCTTAAATTGACCTGGTGAAATGATTTTTGAAGGTTTGTTATTTATTGATATTTTTTTTCTTAGTATTTTTTGTATAGTTGAAACATTTAAACCACCTAATCTTAAGATTTGAGGATTCTTTCTGAGATCAATAATTGTTGATTCTAATCCGATAGATGATTTTCCACCTTCAAGTACGTACTTTATTTTTTTCCCAAAATCCTCTTTTACATCAGCGGATGTAACAGCACTAACCCTAGATGAGGGATTAGCACTTGGAGCCGCTAAAGGAAATTCTAAAATTTTTAGTAATCTTCTCGTGACGAAGTGACGTGGAAATCTTACTGCTAATGTATTTTTTTTATTAGTAATTACTTTTGAAATTTTTGAGGTTTTTTTAAGATTTAGAATAAATGTTAGGGGGCCAGGACAAAATTTTTTATATAACTTAATAAAGTCTTTGTTTAGATAACAATCTTTTTTCAATCTAGAAATATCCAAATAATGAACTATAAGAGGGTTATTTTTTGGTCTTTTTTTAAGCTTATATATTTTTTGACAAGCGCGGTCTGAGTAAGCATTACCCGCCAAACCATAAACTGTTTCTGTAGGTATCGCAATACATTCTCTTTTACAGAGTAGTTTTTTAGCTTTTTTAATATTTGCAAGATTCATTTTCATGTATTATCTGAGAGTATTATATGAAAGATAAAGATTTACCAAATGATTATGAGTCTTCATCTCTTGATGAATTAACTCTTGAAGCTAATAAATTAATTGAGGATTTAGAAAGTCAAAAAGATTTACAAAATTCGATTGAAAAATATCAAAATTTATTAAAACTTAATAATATTATCGAGAAAAAATTTAAAAAAAGGGTCATCGATATCAATACAATAACTAAAGAAAATATATCTAAAATAACATTAAAGAGTAATGCAAAAAAAACTAAATAAAATTGCTAAGGATACAAATACTTTTTTAAAAAGGTTTATAAAAAAACAAAGTAAATCTGAATTAATTATTCCAATGCAATATGGATTATTTTCAGGCGGCAAAAAAATAAGATCAAAAATACTGGTTGATGTTGGTTCAATATTTAATTTGAATTATAAAACATTAATAATTATCGGTGCCGCTGTTGAATGTATTCATGCTTATTCACTCATTCATGATGATTTACCATGTATGGATAATGATTTAATAAGACGAGGTAAGCCCTCTACTCATATCAAATTTGGAGAGTCTACAGCTGTTCTCGCTGGAAATTCACTTTTAACTATGGCTTTCGAAATTTTAAGTCATAAAGATTTAAATACCAGTGAAAAAACAAAAATTAGATTAATCAGTAAAATTTCTGAAAGTTCTGGACACCTTGGCATCGCTGGTGGTCAATATTTAGATTTAAGCTACGAACATAAGAAAATTTCAAAAAAAAAAATAATTGAAATGGAAATAAAAAAAACTGGAAAGCTTTTTAGTTTTTGTTGCGCAGCGCCATTAATATTAAAGAATAAAAGTAAAAAAGATATTCAAAATTTTGAAAATATTGGAGCTGATATAGGTTTATTATTTCAAGTTGCTGATGATTTAATTGATTACGATGGAAACCTCTTAGCTGCAGGAAAAAAAACAGGAAAAGATAAAAAAAAGGGTAAAGCAACTCTTATTAGTTTACTGGGGTATAAAAATACTATTAAATATGCAAATAAAATTATTTTAAAAATTAATACTAAATTAAAAGATTATGAACCAAAATCCAAGAATTTATCTGAAACCTTAAATTATATTTTGAATAGAAATAAATGAAAAAAAAATACGAATTTTTAGATCAAATTAATTTTCCATCGGACTTAAAAAAAATTCCTGAAATAAAACTGCAAAAGGTTGCTGATGAATTAAGAGAGGAAATGATTGATGCAGTATCAGTTACCGGAGGACATTTGGGTGCCAGCTTAGGTGTTGTAGAATTAAGCGTTGCGCTACATTATACTTTCAATACACCAAGTGACAAATTAATTTGGGATGTGGGACACCAATGTTATCCACACAAAATTTTAACAGGAAGAAAAGATAAAATAAGAACACTCAGACAAGGAGGGGGTCTCTCAGGATTCACGAAGCGTTTAGAAAGTGAATATGATCCTTTTGGAGCCGCTCATAGTTCCACTTCAATTTCATCAGCTTTAGGAATTGCAGAAGCAAATAAATTATCAAAAAAATCGGAAAACGTTGTAGCAGTGATTGGTGATGGTGCAATAAGCGCAGGTATGGCCTATGAAGCTATGAATAACGCGGGTGCTTCAAAGACTAAGATGATCGTTATACTGAATGATAACGATATGTCAATTGCGAGACCTGTTGGAGCAATGGGAACATATTTGGCTAAGATTTTTTCTGGTAAAATCTATTTTAGTTTAAGAGAAACAATAAAATTGATTACATCTGCATTTTCAAAAAGATTTAGTGCAAAAGCAGGTAAAGCTGAAGATTTATTAAGATCAGCTGTAACTGGTGGTACTTTATTTAGTTCATTAGGTTTCTATTATATCGGTCCTATAGATGGTCATGACCTCTCTTCATTAATTCCAATTTTAAGAAATGCTAGGGACTCAAAACACAAAGGTCCTATTTTAATTCATATTAAAACAAAAAAAGGAAAAGGTTATTCTTTTGCTGAAGAAGCAAAGGATCATTATCATGGAGTATCGAAATTTAATGTAAAGACAGGAGAACAGGAAAAAAGTTCCAGTAAAATACCATCATATACTAAGGTTTTTGCTGATACTCTTATACAACACGCAAAAAAAGATAGTAAAATAGTTGCAATAACTGCGGCTATGCCGGATGGAACTGGATTAAGCAATTTTCGAAAAGAATTTCCAGACAGAACTTATGATGTCGGTATTGCTGAACAACATGCGGTTACTTTTGCTGCTGGTTTGGCAACTGAGAATTATAAACCTTATGCAGCAATTTACTCAACATTTCTTCAAAGAGCATATGATCAAGTTGTTCATGATGTTGCAATACAGAGTTTACCCGTAAGATTTGCGATAGATAGAGCAGGACTAGTTGGAGCTGATGGACCTACACATGCAGGAAGTTTCGACACGACCTATTTAGCAACATTACCTAATTTTATTGTGATGGCTGCTAGTGATGAGGCGGAGTTAGTCAGAATGATAAATACTTCTACAGAGATTAATGATAGACCATGTGCATTTAGATACCCCAGAGGAGCAGGTATTGGATCAGTATTACCCTCAATTAATGAAAAAATAGAGATTGGTAAGTCAAGAATTATTCAAGAGGGAAAAAAATTGGCCTTAATAAATTTTGGAGCTAGATTAAATGAAAGCTTAAAAGCATCAGAAAATTTAAAAAAAAAGGGAGTAAATGTTACAATAGTGGACGCTAGGTTTGCAAAACCTTTAGATGAAAATTTAATATGGCAATTAGCAACAACTCATGAAGCGATTATAACAATTGAAGAGGGATCTATCGGTGGATTTGGTTCTCATGTGGTTGATTTTTTGACAAAAAAAGGATTGATGGACTCAAATTTAAAATTTAGGTCAATGAAACTCCCAGATATTTTTATAGATCAGGATAAACCCGATAATATGTATAAACAAGCAAATTTAGATTGTATTTCAATTGAAGAACAAATTTTAGATGTATTGAATTCTAATATTATTTTACAAAAACAAAAATAAAATTTTTATCCGCATTGAGCTTGATTCAATAAATAATGATCAAGCAAGACGCATGATAGCATTGCTTCACCTACTGGTACTGCTCTAATTCCAACACACGGATCATGTCTACCTTTAACAGAAATAGTGGTATTTTTTCCAAATTTATTTATTGTTTTTCTGCTCTTTAAAATCGATGAGGTAGGCTTAACAGCAAATGAAACAATTATTTGTTGACCAGAAGAGATACCACCAAGAATTCCACCTGCGTTATTTGAATTGAATTTTAATTTGTTTTTTGATTGTGAAATTTCGTCTGAATTTTCCTCTCCTGATAACTGTGCAGAATTCATTCCGGAACCAATATTAACACCTTTGACTGCATTTATACTCATCATCGCTGAGGCAATATCAGAGTCAAGTTTTGAATAAATTGGAGCTCCTAACCCTGCTGGGATACCATTTGCTCTAATTTCAATTACAGCACCACAAGATGAACCAGCTTTTCTAATACTTAAAAGATATTTTTCCCATATTTTAAGCATAGATTTATCGGGGCAAAAAAATGGATTTTTATATATTATTTTATCATCCCAATTATTTGTGTCACATCCAAGAATTCCAAGTTGGGTAACTGCACCAGATATTTTAAATTTTTTACCTAATTTTTTTTCCAAAACTTTTTTTGCTACAGCACCAGCAGCAACTCTTGATGCAGTTTCTCTTGCTGAAGATCTTCCGCCACCCCGGTAATCTCTAATTCCATATTTCTTGTAGTAAGTATAATCCGCGTGGCCCGGTCTAAATTTATCTTTAATATCATTATAATCTTTTGAGCGCATATCTTCATTGTAAATGATTAAGGATATTGGAGTTCCAGTTGTTTTCCCGTCAAAAACACCTGACAGAATTTCTACTTTATCACTTTCTTTTCTTTGAGTAGTAAATTTAGATTGACCAGGTCTTCTCTTGTTAAGCTCTACTTGGATATCTTGCTGATTAAGGTTTATTAGAGGTGGACAACCATCAATTATACAACCAATTGCAGGTCCATGAGACTCCCCCCAAGTTGTGAAACGAAATAACTTTCCAAAAGTGTTAAATGACATTAATTTATATTGTATAGATTATTTTGTTAAAATTATGAATCAAAAAAACTCACTTGGTCTTAATAAGTGCTTTTTAGATGTAGATGAACCTTTTGAATTATTTGGAAAATGGTTTGATGAGGCTAAAAAGAGAGAAATAAATGATCCTAATGCTTTAGCATTGGGAACTGCTAGCAAAGATGGCATTCCATCTGTCAGAATGGTACTTTTGAAGGGTTTCGACAAAAATGGATTTATTTTTTACACCAATTTGAATAGTCAAAAAGGAAATGAGATTAAGGTAAATCCAAATGCCACAATGTGTTTTCATTGGAAGAGTTTACTTAGACAAATCAGAATTGTAGGAACATTAAGTCCAGTTAGTGAAAAGACAGCAGATGATTATTATAATTCAAGAGCTTATGAAAGTAGAATAGGTGCATGGGCCTCGAAACAAAGCACCGTCTTAAAAAATAGAGATGAACTTCTAAATGCTATGAAAAATTTTAGAAACAAATATAAAGATACAAATAATGTACCCAGACCTAGTCACTGGTCTGGATGGAATTTAAAACCATCAACTATTGAATTTTGGCTTGATGGAGATAACAGAATTCATGAGAGATTAAAATATTCTTTAGATAAAAATAATAGCTGGACCAAAAGTCTTTTAAGTCCTTAAAAATCTCTAGATAGGCTAAATGAAGTTAAACCTTCAAGAATAGTTTTTTCTTTACAATCTTTAAATATCGACAAAGAGTTAGATGCTAAGTTAATATAGTGGTGTGCTTTATTATAAGATTCTCTAATAATTTCATATTGTTTTATAAGGGATAATGTATAATTGAAATCACTTTCACTTCTGTTTGTTTTTGAAAAAATTTTTTTTAGATTTTCTTTTTCTTGAACATTTCCTTTTTGAAATAACAAAATTATTGGAAGCGTTATTTTTCCCTCATAAAAATCCTTGCCTATTCTTTTTCCAAATAATTTTAATTCTGAATTATAATCTAAAGTATCGTCTGCTATTTGAAACGTTAAGCCTAAATTTCTTCCGTAAAACTCTAAAGCCTCTTTTTCTTTTGTTTTCACATTAGATAAAATGGCTCCAACTTTTGTGGCCGCAGCAAACAATTCAGCAGTTTTTGAAGAGATAATTCTTAAATAAGTTTCCTCTAACATATCTACTTCGCCTTTATGTTGAAGCTGAAGAACTTCACCTTGAGCAATTTTTGAAGAAGTTGATGATAATAATTTTAAAACTTCAATACTTCCATCCTCTACCATCATTTCAAAGCATCTACTTAACAAATAGTCCCCAACTAAGACAGATGAATGATTATCCCATACTTTATTTAATGTTTTTTTTCCTCTTCTAACAGAACCATTATCGATAACATCGTCATGCATTAAAGTTGCTGAATGAATTAGTTCTACGCAGGCCGCAAGGTTAATATCTCTAGCGCCTTTATTATAACCACACAGTTTCGCTGAACCCAAAGTAAGCAAAGCTCTCAATCTTTTACCACCTGTTTCAAGATGATAATCAGTCATTTTGCTGACTAGACTAACATCACTCTCTAATTTTGACTTAATTTTTTCTTCAACTAAAACTAGTTTGTCCTCAACCGAATCTTTTAATTGAAAATAAGAATTGTTTATTTGTTTTTTTAACTGAATTACTGTTCCCATAAATAAAAACAAAGTAGTATATTAAGTTTATTTTTATTACTTATCAATTGACGCACCCAATTCTTCAATTATAAGGTGTCTTTATATTCATTTAAAATTTTGTAAGTATTAGAAATGTTCTCTATTTTTAAAAAGAAAATAATTATCCCACAATTAAGATTAAGTGGCGTAATTGGTAATGTGGGAAAATTTAAACAAGGTATAGATTTTTCTGGTCAAGAAGAGATAATTTCAAAGGCTTTTTCAGTTAAAAAAGCACCCTGCGTGGCGATTACTATTAATTCTCCTGGAGGGTCACCTGTACAATCTCATTTAATTTATAGCCATATAAGACATAATGCAAAAAAAAATAAAAAAAAGGTTATTGTTTTTGCTGAAGACGTAGCTGCTTCAGGGGGTTATTTAATTGCATGTGCTGGTGATGAAATATATGCAAACTCTAGTTCGATAATAGGTTCAATTGGTGTAATTTATTCCTCTTTCGGGTTCACAGAATTGATAAAAAAAATAGGCGTTGAAAGAAGAGTTCATACCGCTGGAAAAAATAAAAGCACTTTAGATCCATTTCTTGATGAAAAAAAAGAAGATATTGAGAGATTAAAAAATATTCAATTAGACTTGCATAAAGATTTTATAGATGTTGTTGAAAAAAGTAGATCTTCAAAATTAAAAAAATCAGAAGTTGAATTATTTTCAGGTGAATTTTGGTCTGGCAGAAAAGCAAAAGACCTAGGTTTGATAGATGAAATTGGAAATGCAAACCAGGTATTGAAAAATAAATTTGGTGAAGATGTAATAATTAAAAAATTTGAAAAATCTAAAAGCTGGTTAACTAAAAAATTGTCATCTTCAAATGACAATATTGATCAGTTAGCAAACATATTAGAGGAAAAATCAGCTTGGCAAAAATATGGCCTCTAAAAAAAATAAAAAAAAAACAAAGTTTCAAACTTTTCAAGATACAATAATTAATCTACAAAAGTTTTGGAGCAAACATGGTTGTGTAGTTTTACAACCTTATGATATGGAAGTTGGAGCTGGAACTTTTCATCCAGCAACTACTTTGAGGTCACTAGGACCAAAACCTTGGAAGGCAGCATATGTTCAACCGTCACGAAGACCTACCGATGGAAGATATGGAAATAATCCGAATAGACTTCAGCATTATTATCAATTTCAAGTTATTATAAAACCCTCTCCACTAAATATTAAAAAACTTTATTTAAATAGTTTGTCGGTTATAGGAATTAATCATAAAGAACATGACATTAGATTTGTTGAAGATGACTGGGAAAGCCCAACACTAGGAGCTGCAGGTCTTGGATGGGAAGTATGGTGTGATGGAATGGAAATATCTCAATTTACATATTTTCAACAAATGGCAGGTTTTGAGTGTAAACCAGTGTCAGTGGAGATAACTTACGGTCTTGAAAGAATTTGTATGTTTACCCAACAGAAAAAAAATGTTTATGATTTAGTTTGGAATGATGAAGGTATTGATTACAGAGAAGTTTTTCATCAATCAGAAAAAGAGTTCTCAGCTTATAACTTTGAGTATGCTAATACAGAAAATTTACTTAAAATATTTGATATGCATGAGAGTGAGGCAAAATCATTAATTGAAAAAAATATATCTTTACCTGCATACGATCAATGTTTGAAAGCAAGTCACACATTTAATATTTTAGATGCTCGTGGAGCTATTAGTGTTGCTCAAAGAGCAGAATATATTAGTCGAATAAGAGAAATCACAAAACAAGCTGCCACTATCTGGGTAGAGTCTCAAACATAAATGTCAGAATTTTTTTTAGAGCTATTTAGTGAAGAAATTCCTGCCGGGCTTCAGAGAAATTTAAGAGAAAAAATTTTTGAAGATTTTAAAAATTTATTTAAGGAAAAATCAATAAAATCGAAAAAAAATTTTTCTTTTTCAACTCCAAATAGATTGGTTTTGGTCTTTGAGGGCCTAGATAAACAAATTAAAATTAAATCTAAAGAGGTTAGAGGTCCTAAAACTAGCGCTCCTGAACAAGCCCTAGAAGGATTTTTGAGATCAAACAAAATTGATAAAAAGTATCTATTTAAAAAAAAAACTGAAAAGGATGAATTCTATTTTTACAAAACTGTGGCAACCTCATTAAAAACACATGATTTACTCACTGAATTCATTCCAAAAATTTTGAGTAACTATCAATGGAAAAAATCTATGAAATGGGGTGAATTTGATTTAAATTGGGGAAGACCATTAAAATCAATTTTATCAATATTTGATAAAAAAATTGTAAGTTTTAAATTTCATCATTTAGCTTCTTCTAATTTGACTTTTTTAGATAAAGATTTTGAGGATAAAAAAAAATCTTTTGAAAATTTTAAGCAATATGAAAAATTTTTTGAAAAAAACGGAGTTATTATTAATCAAAACAAAAGATTAAAAATAATTAATAAATCTTTCTCAAAAATATTAAATAAAAAAGGGTTCAAAGTTTATGAAAATTCTAAATTAATGGATGAGGTAGTAAATTTAGTAGATAACCCAAATGTTTTATTGTGCAAATTTGATAAAAAATTTTTATCAGTTCCAAAAGAGATTTTGATCCTAACCATGGAGTCTCATCAGAAATATTTCCCAATTTTTAATGATAAAAATGAAATTACGAATGAATTTTTAATTGTATCAAATAAAAAAGACAAAAAAGGACTTATCAAAATTGGTAATGAGAGAGTCGTTGATGCAAGATTAAGTGATGCAGAATTCTTTTGGAATAAAGATAAAACTCAAAATTTAGTCAAAAAGGTATCAGAATTAAAATTAATGAATTTTTTTAAAGGTCTTGGATCTTATTTTGATAAAGTTCAACGTATGAGAAAAATTGGCGGAATGATTTCAGATGAATTACTAATTAGTAAGGAAAAAGTTGAATTATTAGCATCAATTTGTAAAACCGATCTTACCTCTGATCTTGTTGCTGAATTTCCTGAACTTCAAGGACTTATGGGAGGTTATTTTTCTGAATATCAAGGATTTGATAAAGATATTTCTTTAGCTATTTCTGAACAATATTTACCAATTGGTCTCAACTCAATGGTTCCAAAAAAATCATTCAGTGTTGCATTATCAATTACAGACAAAATTGATACCTTGGTGGGTTTTTTTGGTATAAACGAGAAACCCACAAGTTCAAAAGATCCATTAGCATTAAGGAGAATTGCTCTAGGTATAATAAGGGTAACAATTGAAAATAAAAAGAATTTGAAAATAAACGATCTTTTGAATTATTCTTCACGCCTTTACAATGATCAAGGATATAATCTTGATAATAAAGATCTACTAAATGAATTACATAATTTTTTAAAAGATAGATTTAGATACTATCTTAAAGAAAAAGAAATACGTCACGATATAATCGAAGCAGCCTTATCGTCATTTTCATTAAACAAATTATTTTCATCTTTCGAAAAAGCAAAATGTCTTAATAAGGTAATTAACAGTCAAATTGGTATAGATATCAATTCAAGTTATAAAAGAGCCTCTAACATTTTAGATTATGAGATGAAAAATAATAAAATTGAGATGAATGATATAACAGATCCTGCTATATTTAAAAGTGATTTTGAAAAAAATTTATATAAAAAAATTAATGTCATTAAAAAATATTATTCTACTATAAATAGTGATGAAAACTTTGAGAAATCATTATCAATTTTAGCTGAAACTAAAAAAGAAGTTTTTGAATTTTTTGATAACGTAAAAGTTAATGAGAATAACGAAACTCTAAGAAAAAACCGTTTGGAACTTATCAATATGTTATGTAGAACCTTTGAGAATTATATAAACTTTCAATTTTTAAAAGCCAATAATGAATAAATTAATTTTAAATTTTAAGTCTAAAGAATCAAAAAAAATAAAAAACCCTAAAAATTTTTTAGGTGGTAAAGGAGCCAATTTATTTGAAATGGGAAGAATGGGTTTACCGGTACCTCCAGGTTTTACGATCTCAACAAAGGTTTGTGAAATTTTTTATAAAGACAAAAAAAAATTAAATTCAAAATTAATAAGCCAAATTAAAAAAGAAATTAAGTTTATTGAAAAAGATGTATCAAAAAAATTTGGAGATTTTAAAAACCCTCTTCTTTTGTCAGTTCGTTCTGGAGCAAGGGTTTCGATGCCGGGTATGATGGATACAATTCTAAATCTTGGCCTTAATGATAAAACAGTGATTGGTTTGGCTGACAAAACTTCCAACGGAAGATTCGCAAAAGATAGCTATAGGAGATTCATACAGATGTATGGAAATGTAGTTATGGGCGTTGAAAGTTATTATTTTGAGGAGTTAATAGAAAATTTTAAATTAACCAAAGGTGTATTGTTAGACACAGATCTTGATGAACAAGACTGGGATGGTTTGATAAAAGATTTTAAAAATGTTGTCAAAGAAAAAACAAATAAAGATTTTCCTCAAGATGTATATCATCAATTATTTGGAGCAATAAGTGCCGTATTTTTATCCTGGGAAAGCAAAAGAGCGAAAGTTTACAGAAAGTTAAATCAAATTCCTTCTGAGTGGGGAACGGCTGTTAATGTTCAATCTATGGTTTTTGGAAATATGGGTAACGATTGTGCAACAGGAGTTGTGTTCACTAGGAACCCTTCAGATGGATCTAATGATATTTATGGTGAATATTTAATTAATGCTCAGGGAGAAGATGTTGTGGCTGGAACCAGAACACCACAACATATTACAAAGAAAGCAAGGAAAGAGGCAAAAGTTGGTGATGCATCCATGGAAGAGTCGATGCCAAAAGTATATTACGAATTAAATAATATTTTAAAAAAACTCGAGAAACATTATAAGGATATGCAAGATGTAGAGTTCACTGTTGAAAGTAGCAAACTTTGGATATTACAGACTCGGTCTGGTAAAAGAACATCAAAATCGGCAGTAAAAATTGCTGTTGATATGGTTAAAGAAAAGTTAATCACTAAAAATGATGCTGTTTTAAGAGTTGATCCTAATTCTTTAGATACACTTTTGCATCCCACTTTAGATGAGAAAAGTTCAATTAAGGTTATTGCAAACGGTCTCCCAGCATCCCCTGGTGCAGTAAGTGGGAAAGTAGTTTTCACTTCAGAAGAAGCTGAAAGATTAAATGATATGATGCAAGATACAATTTTAGTGAGAGTTGAAACTTCACCAGAAGATATTCAAGGAATGCATGCAGCAAAGGGCATTTTAACCTCAAGAGGGGGAATGACTAGTCATGCTGCAGTTGTAGCTAGGGGAATGGGAAGACCTTGTGTTTCTGGTTCAAGTGAAATTGAAATTAATTACGAAAAAAAAGTTTTTAAAACATCTTCAGTTGAGGTCAAAGAGGGAGAAATAATTACTATTGATGGCTCTACAGGGAGAATAATTTTAGGCACAGTTCCAACTATAAAACCTGAGATATCAGGAGATTTTTCAAAATTGATGAGCTGGGCTGATAAAATTAGAAAACTTAAAGTACGAACTAATTCTGAGACTCCGCTAGATACTAAAACAGCCAGAGATTTTGGAGCAGAGGGTATTGGGCTTTGTAGGACTGAACACATGTTTTTTGATGAGGAAAGAATTTTATCTGTTCGAGAAATGATTTTATCAAAAACACTCGAAGATAGATCTAAAGCTTTACAAAAAATTCTCCCACATCAAAAAAAAGATTTTATGGAGATATTTAAGATTATGCACGGGCTTCCAGTCACTGTAAGATTATTAGACCCACCTTTACACGAGTTTTTACCAAAATCTGATAAAGAAATTTCTGAATTAGCTAATGTTATTGGATCAAACAAAAAGGAAATTGAAAGCAGGATAGAGGAACTGCATGAACAAAATCCTATGTTAGGACATAGAGGCTGTAGGCTTGGTATCTCATTTCCTGAAATTTATGAAATGCAATGTAGAGCGATATTTGAGGCTCTTGCAGACCTTAAAAAAAGTAAACAAAAATTTGCTTTCCCTGAGATAATGATACCATTAGTTTCAACCGAAGCTGAGGTTAAAATAATGAAAAATTTAGTAATTAATACTGCAAAAAAAGTTCAAAAGGAAAATAAAACAAAAATTGAATTTCTTGTAGGAACAATGATTGAATTACCTAGGGCAGTGATTAAGGCTGATAGTATAGCAAAATATGCTGAATTTTTTAGTTTTGGTACCAATGATCTAACTCAGACAACTTTTGGAATAAGTAGAGATGATAGTGGTAAATTTTTGAATGATTATTTAGATAATAAGATTTTCACTATTGATCCGTTTGTATCTATTGATGATGGAGTAAAAGACTTAGTGGAAATAGCGGTTTATAAAGGAAAAAAACAGAATAAAAAGATTAAACTCGGTATTTGTGGTGAACATGGTGGTGATCCAAAAAGTATAAACTTTTGTTCTGCAATAGGTTTGGATTATGTTTCTTGTTCTCCTTATCGAGTGCCTATAGCTAGGTTGGCCGCAGCTCAATCTGAGCTAAAAAAAAAAAATCAAAATAAGTGAAAAAGTTAATTATATTCATTTCTATATTCATAATTCTTCTTACTATTTCCGTAAATTATTATTTCGAATATATTGGATTAGGTGATCCCATTAGATATGATAAAGATTTTGTTTACGGTTATGCCCCAAAGGCTGATCAAAAAAAAAAAAGATTAAAACAATCATTTGTTACTATAAATGAAAGTGGTTTAAGATCTATTGAAAGTTGGAAAAATTCTAAGAAAAAAAAAATATTATTTATAGGTGATAGTGTTACATACGGGGGAAGTTATATCGATGATAAAGAAATATTTAGTCATTTAGTATGTGATGAACTAAAAAGATTTACTTGCGGAAATGCAGGTGTAAACGCGTATGGAATAATTAATATGGTTCATCGTTCTAAATATGATGAAAGAATTTTTGATGCAGACATAGTAATTTTTTTATTTTCAGGTTTCAATTTTACACGTGAGTATGCGGGTTCTAACATCGCTCATTTTTATTTGAATAGAGATAACTTTTTTTTACCAGGATTGATGGAGGCGATAAGTTTTGTTTTTACTAAATATGATATAAATAATTTTATATCAAAAAAAAATGATACAGATAAATATGACCATAAAAAAGAATTAATAGATTATTCTTTAAAATTATTAGTTTCTGAGACTGAAAGATTAAAAAGAGAAAACAAAGTAGTGAAAATTTTTTATACAATTGAAAAGGATGATATGCAGTCGAAAAAACTTAATAACCAATATATTCTAAACAATCTTAAAAGTTTGGATTTCGATAATTTCTATTCTTTAGAAAATATATTGATAAAAGATGAGTATTTTGTGGATAATGTTCACTTAAGCCACAAAGGTCATGCAGTTGTAGCAGAAAAAATTATTTCAATTATATCTTCTAATTAGTATTCAACTCAATTTAATTAAAAATCATTTTTTTAAATAAATAATATAATTATTATAAAATTTTTTAACTTTTGTTTCATAATTAAAATATTGACCTTCATCAGTACATAAAGATTTTGTAAACCAACAATATCCTTCAATAAAATAAAAATTTAATCCATTTATAACTTTATAATCTTTTAATTCATATTCATGTTTATCGATAGACCTCCACCCTCCTTTAAATACAAGTGTGTTATGATTAAGGTAAATGTTTATAAAATTATGATATATAAAAGTATATATAAATATAACAGACAATGCTGGTATGGATAACTTAAAAATTAGATTATTTAATTCTTTTTTATAAATTAAATTTATATCAATAACTAGTAAGAACAAAAATACATTTAGCATTAGAGAAAATCTAATATCAGGAGCATTAAGAAACCAAAAAATTATTGAGAAAAAATAAACAAAAATTAGATAATTTAATTTCTTATTTTTAAAAATGATATATTTTGGGTTGGCAACAAAATTTATCAAATATATTAAAACTGATATAAAAACGCTAATTAAAAATATTAAATCAGTTTCTTGTAGCCAAGTAGAGACCCATTCGTTATTAATTAAAACTTTTTCTGGGATAGAATTTGGGTTTCTTGCAAAACTCCTGATCCAGTCTAGAAAATTATTTGAAAGCTCACTTGGAACCGACCACAGAAATTCAAATGTACCTAACCCTGTCGGAAAGAATAAACTTCCAGAATACAATACGTTTTTTACGAAAAAAATTGATAATAAAATTGAAATTAAAATAAAGAATTTAATTGTTTTATATAATAAAATTTTTTTTTTATAAAAGATTAAAAAATATGAGATAATTAATAAACTAAAGAAAATAGAGCTTAGTTTAATTGTTATAATCATTATTGATAGGAATACTAATTGTAATAATGATCGGGTCGAAAATTCTCTTTTACTAATTAATTGAATATAAATTTCAGAAAAAATTATTAAACAGAGGCAATTTACATAAAAATCAGGAGCAATAGAAGATAAATACTTTACATTTACATAAAAATGACCTCCGAGCAAAACTAAAAAAGTAAATTTATTTTTGTACTCTTTCCTAGATTGAAATATATACAGTGACGTAATGAAAAAGAAAATTACTGTAGGAACTGAAAAATATCTTAATAATAGGGGATTAGCAGTTATCATTGAAGAATAATAAAAATTTAAATTATTAAAGCCGTATTGAGGAAAAAGGTTCGCTAATCCAAAAATTGTATTATGATCATTATATATTTTGATTGTCGGTATATGATAGTAACCGGTATCTGATGCAAAATATGAAATCATTGAAATTTTTGATAAAAATAAAATAATTATTAAATATATTAAGTATGTCTTATATCTTTCTTTAATTAAGAATTTTTTATAGTTTTTTTTTAAATCGAAAATCAAAATTATAATCAAGATTATAAAAATTAAGTAATTAATTTTGAAAAATAGATTTATAATACTTAACAAACTACAGATTATTATAAAACCAATTATGACTGTAATACTTATATTTTTGTTTTCTAAAAATTGATAATCAGTTTCAAATCTAAATATTTTCCTCAAAACATAATTTCCAAAAGCAAAACATAAAATAATATTAATTAATACTAATATGCCAAACAGTGACGTATTAACAATATTTATTAATAAATTTTCCATTATTCATTCTAATTAAAATATTCTATAAGTACTTATAATGAAATTAAGTGTTATTGTCCCTTGTTATAATGAAGTGAAATACATTAGGGAGATTATTTTGAGAATTAAACTTAAAAACCCTAGTATGGATATTGAAATAATAGTTGTAGATGACAATTCAGAAGATGGGACAAAATCAGAATTAAATACTCTTAAAAACGAAAATAAGATAGATCATTTGATCTTAAATCATAAAAATATGGGCAAAGGTTTTTGTATCAGAGAGGGTATAAAATTTTGTTCAGGACAAGTAATATTGATACAAGATGCAGATTTAGAGTACGACCCAGCCGAATACAAAAAGTTAGTACTTCCAATTTTTAACGATCAAGCTGAAGTTGTCTATGGAAGTCGCTTTACAGGATCAGATTCTAAAAGAGTATTATATTTTTGGCACAGGGTTGCAAATTATTTTTTAACGTTATTATCTAACATGCTTACAAATATAAATTTAACTGATATGGAAGTATGCTATAAGGCCTTTAGATCTGATATTATTAAACAAATATCTCTTAAAGAAAATAGATTCGGGTTTGAACCAGAGGTAACTGCAAAGATATCAAAAATAAAAAATATAAGAATTTTTGAGGTTGGAGTAAGTTATTTTGGGAGAACTTTTTCAGAGGGTAAAAAAATTAGATGGAAAGATGGAGTCTCTGCTTTAAGATGTATTATACAATATAATTTATTTAAATAATGCCTAAAATATTAATTTTAGATATTTATAGAGAAACTCCCTATAGAATTTCAAAAGATACCAGTGGTGGTTATGGAACTGGAAATGACTTTGGGGAAGGCTTAATTCCTTATTTGTTAAAAAAAAGACTCAAATATCTTTCAGATTGGCCACCGCTATTTGCTGCTTATACTCATTCAATTTTAAAAGAAAATTATGAAACTGTAGATTTTAAAAAGATAAATAATTTTAAAGAAATAGAAGATGAGATTGAAAATTATGATTATTTTGTAATTGTTAGTTCAATTGTATGTTGTGAAACAGAATTAAGCTTAATTAAAGAATTATTTAAAAGAAAAAAAAAATGTGTTGCTATTGGACCTTTCTCTACAAACAAACCTGAATTATATTTAAATTCAGGTGCGAGTGTCATTATTGGGGAACCAGAGGCTTTTTTTAGTAAAGAGAAAATTTCCGATATCTCACTTTCACCGAAAAAAATATCTGTAAATAGTCAAATAGATATAAATTCTTTACCTTTTCCTAAATGGAATATTTTACTTAACTTAGGCAAAATTAAATTGTATGGCAATTATAAAACAGTGCCAATTCTTGGAACAAGAGGATGTCCATATTCATGTTTTAGATATTGTGTTTATCCGTTACAGCAGGGTAGGGTCGTCAGACAAAGAACTCCATCAAATATTTTTAAAGAAATAGAGTATTGGCATAAAACTTTTGGTGTCGAGTTATTTATATTTAGGGATCCGGTTTTTTCTATCAATAAAAAACACACAAAGGAACTTTGTGACATAATCATTAGTTCAAATATTAAAATTAAGTTTGTAATAGAGACACATTTGAGGTTATTGGATGAAGATTTATTGAATAATTTGAAAAATGCTGGATTAGTATTTGTTAAAGTTGGGATAGAAAATGCAGACGAAGATATACTTTATAATGAAAAAAGATTTTCAGTAAAAAAGGATGAACAACTAAATAAAATTTTGTTATTAAAAAAAAAAAAGATTGGTATATCAGCAATGTATATTCTAGGTTTCCCAACAGATAACGAAGACAGTATTAAAAGAACAATATCTTATGCAATTAAGCTAAACACAGAGTTTGCACAATTCAGTATCTGGACACCTTATCCTGGTACACCTGTTTTTAATGATTTTAAAAATAGTATAACTGTTAAAACTTATGAGGGCTTTGATCAATATAGACTTACTTTTAAGCATAAAAATTTGACATACGATCAATTAAGAAATTTTTTGTCACTAGCCTATAATAATTATTATTTAAGAGTTAGTTGGATGATTAATTATGTCTTTAAAAAAAATTAATAAAAAAAACTCTAAATTTAATGTCGTAATTTTTGGAGGCTCAAGTGGTCTTGGAAAAGATATATCTGAGCGATTTAATAAAAAAGAATACCGTCTATATATATTTGGTAAAAATGAGATAAAAAAAAAGAATGTTCAAAATCATTATTATAAGAAATGTGATTTAAGTAAATTTATAGATATAAAAAAAAGCATTGAATATATAAAAAAAGAAATAAAAACTGTTGATCTATTAATATTAAATTCAGGGGTTCTCAATTTCCAAAAGAAAATAGTACAAGAAAAATATGAAAATATGTTTTTTATTAATTTTTTATCACAGTTTATTATATTATACTTCTTAAAGAAAAATATTTGTAACTCAATTTTAAAAACAATCATAATAATCTCCTCACATGTAATTTTTTTTAATAAATTAAGACTTAAAGACTTACAGTCATTAGATAATTTTAATTTTTGGAATTCTTACAAAAATTCGAAATATTTGTTGGCAACAATGGCTTATAATTTATTTGTTGATTATGATAAAATTAACTTCTTGTTATTTAATCCTGGAAGAATAAAGTCAAATTTAGGTTATTCAAAAAGTTTTTTTGGTTATCTTTCTAAAATTTACCATTTATTATTTGGTATTAAAACAAATATTGCAGCAAAAAATCTTTATAATGTATTTATAAAACTTAAAAAAAAAAAAAATTTTTTTTTATATTACAGCAAAGGAAATTTAATTAACCTTAAAAAAAAAGGTAAAACTTTCTTTAACAATTCTTTTTTTGAAAAAGTTTTAGATAAACTGAAAAATGATAAAATTTTAATAAAAAAAAATATAAATTTTATTTAACATAAATTAAATTAATTAAAAATAGGGGCGTTCTGTTGCCAGGTGCCCCAAACCCCGTTTGCTTAATTAACAAAGTTAATTAGGCAGCAAGTGCGTAACTTTCGTTAGCAATTATAATTAGTCCTTTTCGGAGGAACAATTCCGAACGAAAGAATAGCCTTTAGTCACCCGTCGAATCTAGTTCACCCCCATAAGTTGTAAATGGTGGAGGTGGTGGGTACTGCCCCCACGTCCGTAATGGTTATTACGAAATTCGTTTATCGTCATAGTTGGAAAACCAACATGATTAATATAAAAGTAATTCTTAAAGATTCAATAAATTATTCATGAAATTAACTAAAGAACAGCAACATGAAATTAAAGAGCAACAGTCTCAAGAAAATAAAACAAAAAGAGTTACTGTAGTTGAACTAGAAAAAATTCTTTACGAGGCAATACCCATTTTAGATCATGGTTTTATTAGGGTTATTGATTATATGGGAGATGATACTTCAATTGTCCAAGCAGCAAGAGTTTCTTATGGCAAGGGTACCAAAAAAGTTTCAACTGACTCTGGTTTAATAAAGTATTTAATGAGGCACTGGCATAGTACTCCATTTGAAATGTGTGAAATTAAATACCACGTTAAACTTCCAATTTTTATTGCTCGACAGTGGATTAGGCACAGAACCGCAAATGTGAATGAATATTCTGCAAGATACTCTATTTTGGATAAAGAATTTTATTTACCTGCAATAGAAAATTTAGCAGCGCAATCTCAAAGTAATAGACAAGGAAGAGGAGATGTTCTTACTGGTGATCAAGCAAAAAAAGTTCTAGATTTGCTAAAGAAAGATGCTGAGCAAACTTATGATAATTATGAAACTATGCTTAACGAGAGGTATGATGGTTCAGTGATAGATGAAAAACAAGTCGGTTTAGCAAGAGAACTAGCAAGAATGAATTTAACTTTAAACACTTATACTCAGTGGTATTGGAAAACAGATCTTTTAAATTTAATGAATTTTTTAAGATTAAGAGCTGATCATCACGCTCAATATGAAATAAGGGCTTATGCAGACGCTATGTTAGATACTGTTAAAAAATGGGTTCCAATTACATATGAAGCATTTTTAGATTATAGAGTGGGAGGCACAGAAGTGTCATCAAAAGGAAAAAAAATAATACAAAAACTTATTAGTGGTGAAAAAGTAGATGCTGAAAACTCTGGCTTATCAAAAAGAGAGTGGAATGAGCTTATGTCTGCTTTAGAGCTTAAAGATAAATTGATTTAATCTTTTTTGCTAAATTAATATAGATTTGAGATATCTTATTGTTTGGATTACTTTCCACTATAGGCTTTCCTTGATCTGCAAATTTACCAACATCTGGATCAATTGGTATTTCAGCCAAAAATTCTTTATTAAATTCTTTAGCTGTTTTTTTAACTCCGCCATCTCCAAAAATTGTATATTTTTTTCCATCATCTCCTGTAAAAGAGCTCATATTATCTATAAGACCCAAAATTTTTACCCCAAGTTTATCAAACATTTTTATTCCTCTCTTAACATCTAAAAGTGCTACTTCTTGTGGAGTAGATACTATAATTGCCCCATTCATTTCAATGCTTTGAGAAAAAGTTAATTGAGTATCACCAGTTCCAGGTGGCATATCTACAATTATAAAATCTAAATCTTTCCAATTAACCTGTTGAGTGAATGTTTTAATTGCACTTGTTACCATTGGACCTCTCCATATCATAGGGGTTTTCTCATCAGTCAGAAAGCCTATAGACATACATTGAATATCGTATCTAATGATTGGCTCTAACTTTTGACCATCACTCTTTGGTTTCTCATTTATCCCAAACATTTTAGGAATAGAAGGTCCATATATATCAGCATCTAACAAACCAACTCTACAGCCGATTTGTTTTAAAGCTAAAGCAAGATTTGTAGCAAAAGTTGACTTTCCAACTCCACCTTTAGCACTTGAGATAGCAATAGTGAATTTTGTTCCGTTAATTGGCCTTCTTTCAGTTGATTTTCCACTCAACTTTTTGCGCATTGCGTCACTTAATTCTGGCTTTTCTTTAGGCATAATGTGATCTTACCTTGTTTTTCAGCATAAAGACATTATATAGATTGCCATAATGTCAAATGATTTCAGACAAAGCGGTGGAAGTCCTTGGGGTAAGCCCCCAGGTGGAGGAAACGGTAATGGCTCAGGTAGAGGACCGACTCCACCAGATGTTGATAAAATTATAAGAGAATTTCAAGAAAAACTAAAAAGGTTTTTACCGGGCGGAAGTTCTTCTGGTGGAAAACAAGCTATATTAGTTTTACTTATTTTAGGTTTTGTTTGGTTGGCAAGTGGTCTTTACAGAGTGTTGCCAGACGAGCAAGGTGTCGTTTTAAGATTTGGAAAATTTGTAAAAACTACTCAACCAGGATTAAATTACCACATACCTTTTCCTGTTGAGTCTGTACTTACTCCAAAGGTTACAAAGGTCAATAGAATCGATATAGGTTTCAGGTCTGAGAGAGACAGTGGATTTTCTTCTCAGGGTGGTGTTGCTGATGTTCCACAAGAAAGCTTAATGTTAACTGGTGACGAAAATATTGTTAATATAGATTTCTCTGTTTTTTGGGTAATTAAAGATGCTGGAAATTTTTTATTTAAAATCCAGGATCCTGAGGGTACTGTAAAAGCTGCAGCAGAAACTGCAATGAGAGAAGTTATTGCCAGATCAAATATTCAACCTATTCTAACAGAAGGAAGATCTTTAATAGAAACTGATACTCAAGAGATTATTCAAAAAATTTTAGATGAATACACAAGTGGTATACAAATCACCCAAGTTCAAACCCAAAAAGCTGACCCACCAGATCAAGTAATTGATGCTTTTAGAGATGTTCAGGCAGCAAGAGCAGATATGGAAAGATCTAAGAACGAGGCTGAGGCATACGCAAATGATGTTATACCAAGAGCACGTGGTGAGGCTGCAAAAATATTGCAAGCTGCTGAAGCATATAAAAAAGAAGTTGTTGCAAAGGCAGAAGGTGAAGCAAGTAGATTTTTAGCGATTTATAATGAGTACAAAAACGCCAAATCAGTAACACAGGAAAGAATGTATTTAGAGACAATGGAAAAAGTTTTAGCAGACATAGATAAAGTAATTATAGAAAAGAATGCTGGATCAGGTGTAGTGCCATATTTACCATTACCTGAATTAAAAAAGAAAGTGACTAATTAAATTATGAATATGGGAAAAGTTATTGCCGGAATTAGTGTTGCAATCGCAGCAACATTATTTTTTTCAATCTTTATTGTGAAAGAAGTAAATCAAGCTATAGTCTTGCAGTTTGGTGATCCGAAAAGAATAATTGTAAAACCAGGTTTAAATTTTAAAATCCCGTTTATTCAAAACGTAGTTTTTTTAGATAAAAGAATTTTAAATTTAGACACACCACCTGAAGAGGTCATTGCATCAGATCAAAAAAGATTAATCGTAGATGCTTTTGCAAGATTTCAAATAGTTGATCCTTTAAAATTTTATATTTCTGTGGGTAATGAACGAGTAGCTAGATCAAGATTGGCAACAATTATTAATTCAAGAATTAGAAATGTTTTAGGTCAGCAAGAACTTCAAACTTTATTATCTGAGGATAGAACAAAGCAAATGGCTTTAATTCAAGAAGGAGTTAATAATGAGGCCGAAAACTTTGGGATAAAAATTAACGATGTAAGAATAAAAAGAGCAGACCTTCCTCAGGCAAACAGTGATGCAATCTTTAGAAGAATGCAAACTGAAAGGGAAAGAGAGGCAAAGGAATTTAGAGCAAGAGGTGCCGAGATGGCAGTAACAATCACTTCCACAGCAGATAAAGAAGTAACGGTAATTTTAGCTGACGCGCAAAAAAAATCAGAGATTATGAAGGGTGAAGGTGATGGTAAAAGAAATAATATATTTGCTAGTGCTTTTGGACAAGACCCAGAATTTTTTGCATTTTATCGAGCAATGCAAGCATATGAAAAAGCTTTGATAGGAGGTGAAACTTCGTTGATTTTATCGCCTGACAGTGAGTTTTTTAAATTTTTTGGGAATATAAAGCAGCCTCAATCAAATTAAATATTAATGAGTGAATTGATCATTGCATTTGGTCTATTCTTATTTATTGAGGGTGTATTATATGTCATATTTCCATCAAAAATGAAAAGTATGTTGAAAAAACTGGAGCTAATTCCCTCAGGACAACTTAGGACTGGCGGATTAGTTTTTGCGATAATAGGTTTTATAATTATTTATTATGCGAAGATTTAAAAAAAAAATAAGACTATTTTTTTTCTCTATTTTATTGTTATGCAATAATTCACTTTCCTCTTTTTCACAGGAAATTCCAGGATCATTTGCTGATTTAGCAGAAAAATTAATGCCATCAGTTGTAAATATTTCAACTACCACAACGGTTACCACTCAATCTAATCCTTTTCCATTTCAGTTTCCACCCGGTTCACCATTTGAGGATATGTTCAAAGAATTTGGAGCTCCCCAAGAAAGAAAGTCTGCTGCCCTAGGTTCAGGTTTTATTATTGATGAAAAAGGCATAGTTGTTACAAATAACCACGTAATTCAAGATGCAGAGGATATTATTGTAAGAGTTAACGGCGACAAAGAGTTTAAAGCAAAGGTAATCGGAGCAGATCCCCTTTCTGACATAGCTGTTTTAAAATTAGACTCTGAAGATAATTTTATTCCAGTTAAATTTGGAAACTCTGATAAAGCAAGAATTGGTGATTGGGTAATAGCTATTGGAAATCCTTTTGGGTTTGGTGGAACTGTTACATCTGGAATTATCTCAGCAAGAAATCGTTCATTAGGATTAACTCGATATGAAGATTATATACAAACAGATGCATCGATTAACTCTGGAAATTCTGGTGGACCTCTTTTTGATTTAAACGGAGATGTAATTGGAATTAACACAGCAATTCTTGGAAGAAGTGGTTCTATTGGTATTGGTTTTGCAATACCATCTAACAGTGCAAAAATTGTAATAGATCAGTTAGTAGAATTTGGTGAAACTAAAAGAGGTTGGTTAGGTGTTAGAATTCAAGATGTTACAAAAGAGATTGCAGATGTCGAAAATTTAGGTGAGCCTAGGGGCGCTTTAGTTGCAAGTGTTGCTGAAAATAGTCCTTCTCAAAAGGCTGGTGTAAAAGCAGGTGATATCATACTTGAATTCAATGGTGAAAAAATAAGAGAGATGAAAGAACTTCCGACAATCGTAGCTAGAACAGAAGTTGGAAAAAACGTTAAAGTAAAAATTTGGCGAAATAAAAAAGAAATAATTAAAACAATCAAACTTGGTAGATTAGAAACCTCAGAGGACTTCAAAGTAGCAGAGAAAAAAACTTCACCAAAAGAGACTACAATTGACAAATTAAAAATAAATGTAAGATTGATTAATAAAGAAGATATTAAAAGTAGAAATTTACCTAACCAAACATCAGGGTTGGTAATCACTAAAATTGAAAATGATAGCCCACTTAAAGGATCTATAGAGTTAAATAGTATAATTTTAGAGGCACAAAAGAAAAAGATAAGATCGATAGATGACTTATCTGAGGTTGTAAAAAAAGTTTTAAATAGTGATCAAAAAACAATTTTACTGGTTATTTATAATAGTCAAAATCAAAGAAGATATATTGGTATTAAGTTGGATTAATTTATGGATTTTAAATCCAAAATTATTTTAATTTATGGACCCACTGCATCAGGAAAATCAGAATTTGCAGTAAAACTTGCAAAAAAATTGAAGGGTGAAATTATAAACGCCGATAGTATGCAGGTTTATAAAGAACTTAAGATTTTATCTGCTAGACCATCGAAAAAAGATTATAAAAAGATTAAGCATCATTTATATGGATTTCAGTCTGTAAAAGAAAATTACTCATCTGGAGAATGGCTTAAAGCTGCAAAAAAAAAAATTTTAGAAATTAAAAAGAGAAAGAATGTTCCAATAATAGTTGGGGGTACTGGTTTATATTTTAAAACATTAACTGATGGGATAGTTAATATTCCCAAAATTCCAATTCGAATAAGAGAAAAAGTTAGGAAATTGAATAGTTCTATGGGTAATAAAAGTTTTCTACAAAGATTAAAAAAAATTGATCCAGAAATTTTAAATTATGTTAATCCATCTGATACTCAAAGATTGATAAGAGCTTATGAAGTGAAATTATTTACCAAAAAAACGTTACTTGAGTGGTTTAAGTCAACTAAATCGGTATTTGAGGATAAAAACTTTTATAAAATTTACATCGATTACCCAAGAGATATTTTAGTAAATAAGATTCACAACCGTGCTCAAGACATGATCAACAAAGGTGCCATTTTAGAGGTTAAAAAATTTTTGAAAATGAAGGTTTCAAAAAAAAGAACTGCTACTAAGGCAATAGGCTTAATTGAAATTAAGGATTTTATTGATAAAAAAATTGAAATTAATGAGGTTATTGAAAGAATATCAATAAAGACCAGGCAGTACGCTAAAAGACAGGTTACTTGGGGC
>CACGAB010000009.1 GCA_902570915.1 uncultured Pelagibacteraceae bacterium
TGGAAGCTAAACTGGGAAAGAGTTAAGTATTGTTCAAAAAGATGTTCTGGTAAAAAAATATGAACTTGGAAAAATACAAATGGAAAAGTAGAATTTTACTTGTTTCTATACCAAATTATAAGGATAAAATTTATCTGGAGGCGAAAAAAATATATCAAGCTAAAATAAAAGATTTTCATAAAAGATATGTAAAATTAATTTGCAAAATTAATATAAAGGAAAAATCATCGATAAATCTAATTGGTTTTGATGGCAAATCTAAAAAGAAGATGAATAACATTAATCATAAAACAATTTTTGAAATTATAGACAAAATGCCTTTAAGTAAAAAATTTAAACCTATAAATTTATCGCTATATTCAGATTATAATCCAAAAACTACTACTCATGGGTTAGGATTTAAAAACAAGGAAAAAGCTCTTTACACAATTAGAACTATTAAAAATCGTCCAATTAAGTATCAGGTAAATGTTATTGCAACCATGCTGGGTAGAGCAAAGAACCATCCTAACAAAATTAGGGATATGGAGGATGCTATAAAATTATTTGGTGATTGGATGAAAAAGTATAAAAGTAAAAAAAATGAAAATTAGAATAATTAATTATTTAAAGAAATTAGTAGCTTTGTTTTTTCTATTAATCCCAAATAATCTGAATGCTGATTTTTTTGAGGATATAACAAACCAAATTGTTGAGAATCCTAAAAGACTTAGTTATGGAGTTTCCGTCACTGATGTAAATCAAGATGGAAATTTTGATTTTATAGTTACTGGATTTGGTTATCTGAATTTAGCTTTATCATATGAGAATGGAAAACTGATTAATATTGTAAATCAAAAAAAATTTTCTGATGAATTTAGAAGAACAATTGGTGTTGCTGCATGCGATGTAGATAGAGACGGATATGAGGAAATATATTTTCTCAACACCGACACATATAGTGGAACAAAAAAATATTCAGATAGATTGATAGACTTAGAGAAGGGTAATTTTATTGATTTATTTGAAATTGAGAAAAATCAAAAAGATCTCAATTTAACTGCTGGGAGGTCAGTTGTTTGTGTTGATAGAAAAGGAGATGGCAATTATGGTGTATATGTTGCTAACTACGGAGGACCCACAAGATACTACGAATATAATGATGACATAATAGTCGATAAATCTGTTAAATTGAATCTGGCGAAAGTTACAGGTGGACGTGCTGTCGTGGCTGGACACATCATTTCTGACAAAATTGATATATTTGCAGCCAATGAGAGAGGAGCAAATTTTTTATATAAAAATGAAGAGGGTAAATTTTTAGATGTTGCATATGAATATAGAGTTCAAGACGTCCTTCAAAATGGGAGAGGTACAGCTTTGTCAGATATTTATTACCGAGGAAGACTTGATATTTTAAATGGAAATTGGGGAGGATTTCACAGAGCATATGTACTTAAAAATGATATTTTTGAAGATATAGCAAAGCCACCTTTTGATGAGCCGTCAAGAATAAGAACTGTTATTTCAGCTGATTTAGATAATGATGGTTACGACGAAATATTCTTGAATAATATTGGTGAACCCAACAAACTTTTTAGAATTTTAGAGAATGGTTTGGTAAAACAAATACCTCTCGATATTGGTTTAGAACCAGATGGATATGGAACTGGAGCAGCAGTTGCTGATATAGATAACGACGGCATATTAGAATTATTAGTTTCCCACGGAGAAAGCAGAGATCAGCCATTGTCTTTGTATAAAGCAAAGGTGAATCCTCAACACAAATATTTAAGGATTAAACCGCTAAATAAATATGGGGCGCCCGCAAGAGGAGCAACAGTAACATTGATTTCAAATTTAAGAAAACATTCAAAAACAATTGATTCTGGTTCAGGGTATCTATGCCAAATGGAACCAGTAGCTCATTATGGTATTAGAAAAAATGAAAAGAATATAAAAATAGAGGTTAGATGGACAAATGGAAAAACCAAAATAATCTCGGTAAAAAATCTAAACCAAACAATTACTTTAAAACAAAAATAACTAGTTTAAGGGCTGAAGAACTCTATTTATAAAATGGATTATACCATTAGAAGTTTCAACATCAGCAGATACAACTTCAGCTTCATTTACATAAACTATGCCATTAACTTTTTTTATAGTTATTTCCTCACCATTAATTGCTTTGAGTTTAATTTCACCTGTAACTTCTGAAGAAGGAATTTTTTTTGAAAAAACGTGTCGTCCTAAAATATTTACAAGTTTATCTTTGTTTTCCTCTCTCAACAGACCATAATATGTTTGTGCACTAATTGCTGCAAATGCGTCATCTAAAGGTGCAAAAACAGTAAATGGTCCTTCACCTTTTAAATTCTCACTTAATCCTGATTTCATTAAGGTTTCGTTTAATTTTGTAAATTTACCGGTTTCATTTAATTTATCAATTACATTTCCAAATGTTATCGATGGGATAATCATCATGGTAAGTGTTAAAAATATTATATAGAATTTTTTCATTGGACTTTAATAACTTTAAATTTATAATTTGAAAGTAAATTAAGTGCGACAAATAATAAAAATTTTTTAAGTTAATTAAATCAATGAATTTTTCAAAAGCTATCTTTAAATTTGTAATTATTTTTATCCTTACTTTATCTTTTTCCAATATTACAAATTCAGTGGAAAAAAATTATTATAAAGATTTAATAACAGATTGGTCTAGAATCTTTCCTGACAGCAACAGAAATGCTGCTGGTCCAAAATTCTTCAAATATATAATTGATAAAGACATAAATTATGAAGATTTCATTGAATACAACAAACTTTATTGTGCTGTTTCTGGTTCATTGATTGATCCTAATAGTGACCCTGATTTTTTATTTATCAGTGAGAGAGGAACTAAAAATAAAATTTGTGGTAATTACTATAAATGTTGTATTCCGTGTTCTTGTGATATTATGAAATATTCTGAAGTTGAAAGGATGAAATATAAATTTAAAGACGGCATCAAGGAGTTTTTTGTTTTTACAATTAAAAATCCCTGCAACAAAGAAGATTTTCCAAATAGGGTTAATAAAGATTATTTTTGTGTTGGAGAGAAAATAAATAATAAACAAGTTTATGATTTAAATGGCCGAATAGTAATTGGTTTATTGCATAACGGTAAAAGCTGCAGAAAAGATGAGATAGATTTTGTAAAAAGTCATCAGATAACTGGTAGATTTTGTGAATTTAGAAATAATACACCTGTAGAGAATTTAGAGGCAGGCATGGGTGATATTTTTATTAAACTTGCGAGATAAAAATTATGGATAATAAGATTTTTGAATGGGCAGGAGTTATAACAGCAATATTATATTCATTATTCGTAGCTATGAATATTGGTATTGAATTTTTTGGTTTTTGCTTATTACTCTTGTCTGCAATTTTAATTGGAATTTGGGCGTATAGAGGTGGTCATAGAGGAATACTATTTTTACAATTCTTTTACGCATCAGCAGGAATTATCGGAATGTTTAGGTGGTTTTAATTGAAAGTTGAAATTATTTTTGGAATATAATTTTTAAAATTAAAAAAACCTTTGTTGCAATATTGCCAAGAATACTGATCAAGTTTTCTATATAAAAAAGTTATTTTTAAGTTATTTAAATTTAGATAATCTAAGTTTTCACCAACTGAGGGATATAAACTATAACAGTTTTGAATATCTTTTATTTTACTTATATTGACTACCTCATAATCAATTGATTTAGCATTTAACCTTTGTTTTTGGTCTTCAATTAAAAGGGATTTAAATCTTAATACTTTTTCACTCAGCTTAATAGATCTATTATTATTTTCATTTGAAATTAAATAAATTTTTTTAAATTTATAATTTTGAAAATCAGTAATTTCAAAAGAAAGATTGTTATCAAAAATTAATAGACTTTTATCTTCAATATTTTGAGGATTACTAAAATCTTGTTTTATTATTGAGTAAGTTTTTTCAGATACTTTTGGAGGAGCATTTTCATTTAATTTAATGTTATTGAACCTGTTAGTAGTGAATTTTTTAATGTTCCATTCGCTCGCCAAATAATGTTTTCCTTGTGTTTGGACTCCAGCAACCCATCTCCATCCAAGAGTATTGGATGCAGCATCGCCGTCATATAGATGTTGCATAAAAAATTCTGCACCTAATTGCCAAGGTAATTCTAGAGTAAAAATCCAAATACTGGCGAACCACATCCGTGTATGATTGTGTAAATAATTATTTTCTTTTAGTTCGATTACCCATTGATTAAAGCAATCTATCTTTGTTTTTCCTTCAATTGCATTTTTGTAATCTTGATTATTTTTTAAATTTTCTTTAATTTTAATTAATTCTGTTAAATAATCTGACCAAACATTTGGTCTTAATTCTAGCCAGCCCTTCCAATATGTGCGCCATAATACTTCTTGTATAAATTTTTCATTTTTTGAAAAAGAAAATTTACCTAGAGATTTTTTAATAATCTCTTGTTCATTAATAATTCCATGAGTAATATATGGCGACAAACAAGAAACATTTGTCCTTTTTTCTGGACCAAAATCAAAATTTCTTAGCTTTGAATATTCTGAAAGATTGTTTTCAACAAAACTTTCTAATCGATCTAAGGCCTTAGCCCTTGAAGGTTCAAAATTCATTTGAAATTATTTAGATTTTTTTTTCTTAAGACCTAATTTATCACTATGTCTCAATCTCAAGATTACAATTGCACCAGCAATTAGAACTATTGCAACTGCTTCATAAACTAATGCAGTAGGATCCATTTCTTTACCTTGAAGAATAATAAATCGAGCAAGTGCAGTAATTGCTATTAGAAGCGGCAATGTAATACTAATTGATTGTTGGTTCCAAAAAACCCTAACCATTGCAAGAACTTCTAAATAAAGAAACATTAATAATAAGTCAGCTAATGTTACAGACAGATTTAGAAACATTTTATAAATTTCAATACCTACAGCAATAACTGTACTAATTAAAATTATACACATTAATATGAGTTGTAAATTTTTAGCAATTTTTTCCATTATTTGTCCTTACTAAATGGTAACCATTTTTCAAACACTGATTTCGATGGACCATCATACGGTATAGTATATGAGTTTGTATTTGTTAGAACTTCTATACCTTTAGAAAAAACAAAAATAAATACTATAACAAATACAATGACCATAATTTTAAATGGATCAAAATTTTTTGTTTGAAAGACACTGGTCGATTTTTCTTCGGCTTTATGGAACTGTTTAAATGTCATATAGACTGCAAATATAAGACCCACATGAGCCAAGTATGTTCCAGCCCAGCCAAAAGCAAAAGTTGTATATGAAAATACATACAAACTAAATACAGTCGTCCATATAAAACTTAGAACTAATAATATTTGTAATCTAACAGCTTTAGGCAATGATCTTAAATCGTTTTTACTATCATCAAATAATATATTAGCCGAGTCTTGCATCCATTTTTTTAAACTGTCCATAAAACTAAGTTATGTTTTTTTTCAGAATTAACAATGTAAAAAATTGTCAATTTTTCTCAAGTTATCTTAATTTTTTTTTATGAAAATTAATAAATTTTTCAACATTAGATTTATTGAAAGATTTATTTTCCTCAAATGAAACTTTTTTCATTGAATATGCTTTACTTTTTGTAATTCTTGATTGAATAATGATATTTCCTTTATAAAGTTTGAGTTTTACGGTTCCATTTACTTTATTTCTTTTGAGGTCGACGATTTTTTGAAGTTTAAACCTTTCTTTTGAAAACCAATATCCATTGTAAATTAATTCTGCATATCTAGACATGATGGAGTCTTTTTTATGCATTGTGTTTTTGTCTAATGTTACAGACTCTATAGCTCTATGTGCATGAATAAGAAGTGTACCACCAGGTGTTTCATAAACTCCTCTAGATTTTATACCAAGAAATCTATTTTCAACTAAATCAACTCTTCCTATACCGTTTTTACCAGCTATTAAATTAAGTTTTGTTAAAATTTTCTCAGGATTATATTTTTTTCCGTTAATACCAACTGGGTCTCCATTTTTAAAATTTATGGATATAAATGAAGGTTTATTAGGAGCTTTTTCTGCAGAAACTGTTCTTTGAAAAATAATTTCTGGAGCAGAATTTTTAGGATTTTCTAAAACTTTTCCCTCAGTAGAAGTATGAAACAAATTGTCATCAACAGAAAAAGGTGTTGAACCCACTTTATCTTTAGGTATAGGTATTTTATATTTTTTTGCATATTCAATAAGATCAGTTCTAGATTTTAGTTTCCAAATTCTCCATGGTGCTATTATCTTAATCTTTGGACCAAAATAATGATATCCAAGCTCAAATCTGACTTGATCATTTCCTTTACCAGTAGCACCATGAGATACTGCATATGCTTTATATTTTTTTGCAACTCGTATTTGATCTTTTGCTATCAAAGGTCTTGCGATAGAGGTACCCAGTAAATATACACCCTCATAAATTGCGTGACCTCTGATCATCGGAAAAACATAATCTTTAACAAAAACATTTTTCAAGTTTTTTATTATAATATTTTTTACTCCAAATTTTTTTGCATTTTTGATTATCTTTTTTTTATCTATCTCTTGACCAATATTAGCTGTGTAACAGATTACTTCGGCATTGTAATTTTCTTGGAGCCATTTAAGTATTATGGAGGTATCTAGTCCTCCAGAATAAGCTAATACAATTCTTTTCTTTTGTTTCATTAATTAACTACAAGCTTTTTTCGCCGTGTTATATGCTTTAGTGAAACCTAATAATGAATAATGATCAATTGTTTGAGAACCTTTTTCGTTATAACCAGTAACCATAATTCTAGAACCTTTTTTCATCACTCTAACCATTATCTTTTCTTTTTTATTACTGGTCATCCAAGCGAAACCTTGTTGTTTGATATCAAATTTAAATTTGTTATTTCCAGATGTAGCAAGAACACTATTATTTTTATTAAATTCATATCCAGCAGTAGTGCTTATTTCATTAGTAATCTTTTCATCTGGTCTGAATGTCACAAACAGCCTTGCATCTCTTTTGCTTGTTTTTGGAGATTGTAAAATTGGTGAGGATTGAGCAAAACAAACTTTACCTGATGTTTCTGCTAGCACTATGGTTTCCCAATCTTTATATTTTCCAATTTTTTTAAGATCTTCAGCTAGGGTTTTTGTAATTGAAAAAAAAATAAAAAATAAAGACAATAATAAAGTTTTTTTAATTATGGGCATGGGTTTGGGTATTTTTTTTGAATATTATTAATTTCATTTAGTATTTCACTTGATAAAGTTACATTTACACTTTCTATATTTGTTTTCAACTGTTCCATTGTCGTTGCTCCAATAATTACACTTGTTACAAAAGGCTGAATCTCACAAAATTTCAAAGACATTTGGGTAAAATCAACGTCAAATTTTTTTGATATTTTATAATATTCCTCAATTGCGTTTTGACCATTTTCGTTTTTATATCTTGTAAAATCTTTAAATAGTTTCATTCTTGATTTTTCAGGCAAATTATTATTCCTATATTTTCCCGTTAAGTAACCAAATGCTAGTGGTGAATAGGCTAACAATCCACTTTTCTCTCTCACTGAAATTTCTGCTAATCCAACTTCATAGGATCTGTTGAGTAAATTATAAGGGTTTTGAACAGACATCATTTTAGGAAGATTTTTTAACTTAGAGATTTCAAGAAATTTTGACAAACCCCACGCTGTTTCGTTTGACAAACCTATATATCTAATTTTTCCTTGCTTAATAAAATTTTCCAGACTTTCAAGTATTTCCTCAAATGGTGTCCAGTCATTATCGTTTTCATCGTGCTCATAACCGTGTTTTCCAAAAAAATTAGTATTTCTCTCAGGCCAATGAAGTTGATATAAATCTATGTAGTCTGTCTTTAACCTTTTAAGGCTTTCTTCTAATGCATCTGAAATTTTCTTTTTTCCAAAATTATTTCCACCACCCCTAATATATTTATTTGAGGTATTTCCACAGACTTTTGTAGCAATTACAACTCTGTCTCTTTTATTTGTTTTTTTAAACCAGTTTCCAATTATTCTCTCTGTTTCACCATAAGTTTCTTTTCTCATGGGAATCGAATAAATTTCTGCTGTATCCCAGAAGTTTACCCCATGATCTAATGCCCAGTCCATTTGTTCGAAACCTTCTTCTTCCGTATTTTGTTCTCCCCAGGTCATTGTACCGAGACAAATTGTACTAACGTCAAGATCAGTATTACCTAATTTTTTGTAATTCATTATGGTTTTAAAGTGTTAATATTTATTAATCTTTTAAGGTATCTTGAATAATTAGTAAAAGACTATATATCTATTGTAATTATGGAATTTGATAAAAAAGGAATTTTAGCAAGAGCAAAAGCTGCAGCTCAAGAAACAACTGCGGTTATGGATGAAGGCTTAAGAGCCTACATGCTAAAAGTTTACAATTATATGGCAACCGGTGTTCTTTTAACTGGAATTGTAGCTTTATTATGCTTTAAAATGTCAGTAGTAACTGATGCAGGTGGGTCTATTGTTGCATTAACGAGTTTTGGTTCAGCAATTTATATGTCCGGATTGAAATGGGTTGTAATGTTAGCTCCATTAGCAATTGTGTTTTACATGAGTTTTGGCATAAATAAAATGAGTGCTGGAAAAGCACAAACTACTTTTTGGGTTTTTGCTGCGTTAATGGGATTATCTCTTTCCTCTATACTATTAGTGTATACTGGTTTAAGTGTAACTAGAGTTTTCTTTATATCTTCAGCAACTTTCGGTGCGATGAGCATTTATGGATATACAACAAAAAGAGACTTAACGAAATTGGGCTCTTTCTTGATGATGGGATTAATTGGAATTATCATTGCTTCGTTGGTAAATATTTTCATGAAATCATCTATGATGTATTTTGTAATTTCAATTTTAGGTGTGCTTATATTTGTTGGATTAACCGCTTATGATACACAAAAAATAAAAAATATGTATGTAGCTAGTGATACTGGTGAATTAATGGGTAAAAAGGCTGTAATGGGCGCATTAACCTTGTATCTTGATTTCATAAATCTATTTATTATGCTCCTTAGACTTTTTGGTCAAAGAAGATAACGTTAATCTGAAAGTTTTTTCCAGTTAGTATTTTTAAGCAAATTACTTAAATTGTCAGAATTTTTCAAAATCTTGCCATTTGTATCAGTAATTAAATATTTTAAATTTTTGTTTTTTGGTTTAAAATTTTTACAGATTTTATATAGAGCGTTTTCAGCAGCATTTTTAAAAACACTAAACCCAACTTGTCTACTGGAAATATTTAATCCATAATCTTTCCAAGATCCTTCAGAAACCATTTTAGCATATAAATCCAGAATTATTTTAAGCTCGTTTTTTTCAAAAAAATATTTTTCATCGATGCTTTTATTGTGTGTATTATTTATGATTAATCGTAAGTTGTTATTCATTAATTTTATATTTATTAATTAAACTGATTTGAAAAGCAGTGAATATAAATGTAATAGGTAATAAGCCCCATACTTTAAAGTTAACCCAAAACTCTTCAGTTTGAGTTCTCCATACTAACTCATTTAAAACTGCCAATCCGAAGAAAAAATATATCCATCTTTTATTTAATATTTCCCAGCCTGTATCTGATAATGAAATTGAACCACCCATAATTTTTTTAAGTACGGGCTCTTTTGTAAAATATCTACCAAATATTAAAGATAATCCGAATAAGATATTTATAATAGTTGGTTTAATATAAATGAAAACTGGATTATCAAAATAGATAGTCAGTCCACCAAATAATGTAATTAGTATTCCACTAATCAAAGGAACTTTAGGAATTTTTTTCTCTAGCATCCACATAATTATTAGTGCGATAATAGTTGCAATTATGAAAGGTGGTATCGCAATCTTTAAATCTTTGTCACTATCGTAATAGTAGTAAAAAAAAATTATAAGCGGCCCGAAATCTGTAAGAAATTTAATTAAGGATTTATTCACAAAAAAGATATTAACATAAATAAAATTTAACAAAAACTTTATATTTTTTCCTATTGATTTTTATTTTTAAATACCCATACTCTCTACAATGGCAATTCAAAAAGCAAAATTTTCAATTGGTGACATTGTAAAACATAAACATTTTGAATTTAGAGGTGTAATTTATGATGTTGATTTTGAATTTAATAATTCTGAGGAGTGGTATCAGTCTATTCCGAAGAATGTTAGACCAAGAAAAGATCAACCATTTTATCATTTATTGGCTGAAAATGATGAAATTACATATGAGGCGTATGTCTCAGAACAGAATTTATTAGTAGACGATTCTAATGAGCCCATAAAACACCCACTTATAGAGGAAATTTTTTCTGGTAAAAAAGGCTCAAGTTATTTCAAGCAATCTAACTAAAATCCATTTTTTAAACACAATTAGCTCAAAACTTAGACACACGATCCTGTTAAGAATATTACAATTCGGTCAAGGATGCTAAAATTTTACCCTTCGTTATTATCTCCCTCTGCATTCTTGATCGGATAATTTTTCACATTATATTCAGCGTATGAATTAGTATATATCTTTTATGTTTAAACATTTTGAACCAAACAAAATATTTTCAATCACTTCGAAAGCTCCGAGATATGTCCTTTATCTACTTGTAATCGTTTTGACTATCGGTCTTATTGAGTCTTTATTATTGTCACCTGAAGATTATTTGCAAAGTCATACTGTTAGAATTATGTATGTTCATGTACCCGCAGCATGGTTAGCACTTGGAATTTTTTCTTCAATTACATTTTTATCAATAACCGGTTATATTTTTAAGTTAAAAAACTTTTTTTTGATCGCTAAAAGTTTAGCTCCATCAGGTTTCATCTTTAATATTATTGCTTTAGTCACAGGATCTATTTGGGGTAAACCAACATGGGGAACATGGTGGGCTTGGGATGCTAGAATTACTTCTATGTTAATTCTTGCACTTTTTTATTTAATGTTTTTAATGGCCTGGAGAATTTATGATAGAAAAGAACAAGTTTTTAAAATTACCTCAATCATAACAGTTTTAGGGATAATAAATGTTCCAATAATCAAGTATTCTGTAGATTGGTGGAATACGCTTCATCAGCCAGCGTCAATAAATATTTTATCAAAATCTACAATTCATTCTTCAATGTTAGTGCCTTTGTTGATTATGACTGCGGCATTTGCCCTATTCTCGTTGTTAATTTTTTTAATGAAATATAATACAGAACTGATAAAAATTAAAAATAAGGGCTTAGACAGATTATGATTATTGAATTATTTTATATGAGTGGATATGGAATTTATGTTTGGAGTTCATTTGCTTTTACATTTTTAAGTTTTATTTCTTTATATGTCGTTACTAAGAGTCAGTACGTAAAAGAAAAAAATAAGTTTATAGCTAAATTTGGGAACCTAAACGCTGAAAGAGCTGCCTCTGCTAAACTACAAAAAATTAATAGAGAGATTTTGTCCAATACTTCAACAATTTAACTTTTTAAGCCATGTATGGTCGTAAAGTTAAACTAAGATTTTTTTTCGTTTTCTTAATTATTATTACATTAAGTTTGACAGTATTTCTTATTCTAAAATCTTTGGAAGAAAATGTTATTTATTTTAAATCTCCATCTGAAGTAAAAATTTTATCTGAAGAGCAGAAGAAAAAGATTAGAATTGGTGGAATGGTAAAAACTGACTCGATTTCTATTATCAATAAAGAATTAAGTTTTGTTATCACAGACTTTAAAAGTGAAATTAACGTTGTTTATTCAGGACTAATACCTAATCTTTTTGAAGAAGGTAAAGGTGTTGTTGCAGAAGGATTTTTAAAAGATGAAAATTTTTTTTCAGCAACTAAAATTTTAGCAAAACATGATGAAAATTACATGCCTCCCGAAGTTAAGGCTGCTTTAGAGGAGAAATAAAATGTCAAGTTTAATTGGATATTATTCTTTAATTTTTGGCGTTGGTATTTCAATTCTAGTTATATTTTTTTCAATTAAAAATTTTAATGACACTCAAAATCTTGATATTAAAGTAATATCATTAGTCTTCTTACAACTTTTATTCGTGATAATAAGTTTTTCAGGTTTAATTTTATCTTTTGTAAACTCTGATTTTAGTAATGAGACAGTTTTTAACCATTCCCACACCACTAAGCCTCTTTTTTATAAAATCTCTGGTACTTGGGGCAATCATGAAGGAAGTCTATTACTATGGTTGTTAGTTTTAACATTATTTATATTTGTTTTTTTGTTGAAATCCAAAAATCAACCAAACCAATATAGAATTCTAACTTTATTATTTCAGCAAATAATAATATTAGGTTTTTTTATTTTTCTGATACAAACCTCTAATCCTTTTAATCATATTTTTCCGGTTCCAAAAGAGGGATTAGGTTTAAATCCTATATTGCAAGACCCTGCATTAGCAATACACCCACCAATTTTATATTTAGGGTATGTTGGAACCTCTATAATTTTTTCCTCGGCACTTGCAGCAGTTTGTTCAAATAATATTACAAAAATGTGGGCGTCACACATAAAAAAATGGGTTTTAGTCTCTTGGATTTTTTTGACTTTAGGAATTTTACTTGGATCTATTTGGGCTTATTATGAGTTAGGCTGGGGAGGTTTTTGGTTTTGGGATCCGGTTGAAAATGTATCTTTAATGCCATGGTTTGCACTAACAACTTTATTACATTGCGTACTAGTTTTAGAAAAAAAACTAATTCTTACCTCGTGGGTTGTTGTTCTATCAATTGCAACTTTTACCTTAAGTATGTGTGGTACTTTTCTGGTTCGGTCGGGTATTTTAAATTCTGTCCACACATTTGCCAACGATCCAGAAAGAGGTTTGTATATTCTAATATTTTTATTTATTTTGATATTCTTATCTTTGTTTATCTTTTTATTTTTTCACAAAAGCAAAAACAATAACACCAAAACTTTCTATTTATTAAGTAAGGAAACATCAATTTTAGTTAATAATTGGTTTATGATGTATTTTTTATCTGTTGTTTTAATCGGTACAATTTATCCGATATTTTTAGAGGTAATTTCATCTCAAAAAATATCTGTAGGTCCACCATTTTTTAACAAATTGATACTACCTTTTTTTAATTCCTTTTATGATGGCGATGGCAATAGGTCCTAAATTAAAATGGATTAAATCAGATGTTGAAGACAAAATTTATTTAATTTTATTTTTTATTATTTCTTTAATTTTATCTATGTTGATAATAAGAAATTTAGATATTAATTTTCTTTATAATACAGTTTTAATCACTGCAGCTTTTTATTTATTTTTTATTACTCTTAGAGATTTTTTTCATGCAAAATATAGAAACCTATCACAAATAATAGCTCATTTTAGTTTTAGCATTTTAATACTAAGTATTTTATTTAATAATATTTTCTCTTCTGAAATTATTACAAATTTAAAAATTAATGAAACTTACCAAGATCAAAATTTGAAGATTAATTTTGAAAGCATTGAGCAAGAAAATAAGCAAAATTTTAAAGCTATTAAGGGAAAGTTTACTGTAGAGGATCAAAGTGGATCAATTGAAGTCATGCAACCTGAACTAAGAATATATAATCAACCAAATATTGTTACCAGTGAAGCAGATATCAAAACAAATATGTTTACTGATAAATTTATGACAATGAATTATGTCCAAAATCAAGATTATTTTAATATTCGCTATCAAGTAAAACCATTTATGATTTGGATTTGGATTTCTACAATTCTATTGTGCTGCAGTGGTGGTTTAAGTTTTATTAAAAAAAAGTATGAAAACTAAAATTTTTCCTATATTTTTAATTATCACATTCTCAATAATTTTTTATGTTTTTTACAAGGGTTTACAAAATTCTAATATTTATACTCCTGAAATTAAATCAGAAATTAAAATTCCAAGTTTTGAAGCAAAAGAGTTTTTTTCAAAAGACAACGTAAATTCTGATCAAATTTTTATAGGGAGTGAATACTATTTATTAAATATTTGGGCCTCGTGGTGTATTCCTTGTAAAGAGGAACATAAGTATTTAATGGATTTAAGTAAAAAAGAAAATATTAAAATTATTGGACAAAATTACAAAGATAATTTTGTTAATGCCAAAAATTTTTTGATAAAGTTAGATAATCCATACGATTTAATTTTTTCTGATAATGATGGCACGATAGCAATTGAATGGGGTGCATACGGAGTACCTGAGAGCTTTTTAATCAAAAATAATCAAATAATAAAAAAAATAATTGGTCCTTTGAATGAAAAATTATTTTCCGAGATAAAAGAATTGACTCAATGAATATTTTAAAGCTTTTAATTACAGTTATTTTTTTGATTAATTTTTTTTCCTCTGATTTAAAAGCTAAAAATTTAGGAACCGAAATTACAAAAAATTTAAGATGTTTAATTTGTCAAGGTCAATCAGTGTATGACTCTGACTCTGAATTTGCTAATAGTTTAAAAATTTTAGTAGAAAAAAAATTAGATGATGGTTTAAGTGAGGAACAAGTATACGATTATTTGAAAAATAAATATGGAGATTGGATTTTGTATGATCCAGGATTCAATAAAAACACCTATTTTCTTTGGTTATTGCCTATATTGATGTTTGTATTTGGTGGTGCAATAATACTTAGAAAAGTTATATTAAAAAAAAAAAAATTATGAAATATCTAAGAATTTGTTACTTGGTGATATTGTCTTTTTTAATTTCTTCCTCAATTTTTGCGGAAGATACCAAAGTTAATGACGATAATACAAAGTTTAATGTTTATTCGGGTATGTTTGATTTTAGTGATAATGGAAAGAGATCAACTTTAATTGGTTTCCAACACCAAAATACTGATTTAAATAGAGATACTTTTCTTGGTAATCTTTCTCCAATAACAGGTTTTATGTTTACCGCTGATAGTGCGGCTTATTTATATACCGGCATACAAGCACAATATTCTTTGGGAGCATTAAACATTACACCTAGTTTTACTCCAGGTATTTATAATCAGGGAGACGGGAAAGATCTTGGACATTTATTGGAATTTAAAAGTGAGGTTCAAATTTCATTAAATTTTTCAAAAAATAGCCAATTAGGCTTTTCATATAACCATTTATCCAATGCTAGCTTAGGTGATAAGAATCCTGGGGCAAATAGTTATATGTTTAATTTTTTTAAAACCTTTTAAAAAAACATTTATGATATTAAGATTAAAAGACTGCCACAATTTTGGTGATTTTAGAAAACTTGCTAAGCTTAAACTACCATCACCCATTTTTCATTACATCGATGGTGCGGCTGATGATGAAATTACATACGCGCGAAATACGAGTGCTTTTGATGATGTTGACTTGGTTCCAAATGTTTTACGAGGCGTTGAAGAAGTTGATTTATCCACTACAATATTTGGTAAAAAATTAGATTTACCATTTTATCTTTCACCAACAGCACTACAAAGACTTTTTCATTATGATGGTGAAAGAGCAGTTGGAAAAGCAGCCAAAAAATTCAATACCATGTTTGGTGTTTCTGCTTTAGCCACAGTCAGTGTTGAGGAAATTTCTTCAATGATTGACACACCTAAAATGTTTCAATTTTATTTTCATAAAGACAGAGGTTTAAACGACTCTTGCTTAGAAAGAGCAAAAGCTGCAAAATTTGATGTTATGGCTTTAACAGTTGATACCATTACTGGAGGAAATAGAGAGAGAGACTTGAGAACAGGATTTACCTCTCCACCAAAGTTAACTTTAGCAAGTTTATTTAGTTTTGCTACTAAACCAATGTGGGGAATTAATTATCTTACAAAAGGTAAGTTTGAATTACCTCATTTACAAGATTTTGTGAAAGAAGGTACCGATGTTAACTCATCAATTGGAAATTATTTTTCAACTATGTTGGATCAATCTATGAATTGGAAAGACGCTGAAAATCTTTGTTCTAAATGGGGAGGTCATTTCGCTCTCAAAGGAGTTATGAGTGTAGAAGATGCAAAAAGAGCAGTAGACATAGGATGCACAGGTATAATGGTATCAAATCATGGTGGAAGACAGTTAGATGGATCTAGATCGCCTTTTGATCAACTTGCAGAAATTGTTGATGCAGTTGGTGATAAATTAGACGTAATTTGTGAAGGTGGAATTCATAGAGGTACACATATGCTTAAAGCATTATCATTAGGTGCCAAGGCTTGTTCAGGAGGAAGATTATATCTTTATGCTTTAGCAGCTGGTGGTCAAGCAGGTGTAGAAAGAGCTTTAGAAAAATATAAAGCTGAACTAGTGCGTGATATGAAACTTATGGGCTGTACAAAAATAAGTGATTTAAGTCGAAATAATTTAAGATTTAGAAGATAGTGAGTTTAAAAAATTGCTATAATTTTAAAGACTTTAGAAACTTAGCAAAAAAAAAATTACCATCACCAATTTTTCATTACATAGATGGTGGCTCAGATGATGAAGCTACTCTAAGAAGAAACACAGAATCATTCAATCAATGTGATTTAGTTCCGAATGTGTTAGCAAGTGTTGGTAAACCTGACTTAACAACGACCTTGTTTGGAAGGAAAATAGATATGCCAATTTTTCTTTCTCCAGCCGCAATGCAGAGACTTTATCACGTTGATGGCGACAAAGCTTCAGCAAGAGCAGCAGAAAAATTTGGAACTTTTTACAGTATGTCTTCGATGAGTAATAACTCTATTGAGGAGATAGCCAATATTTCTAGTGGTCCAAAATTATTTCAACTTTATGTTCACAAAGATAAATCAATCACAGATGATTTGATTGATAGGTCAAGAAGATCAGGATTTGATGCAATGTGCCTGACTGTAGACACATTGGTAGCTGGAAATAGAGAAAAAGATCACAGAACAGGATTTACAACACCTCCAAAACTTACATTAAAAAGCTTAATGAGTTTTGCAATGAGACCCAATTGGGTTTTTAATTATTTAACTGGAAAAAAATTTGAACTCTCAAATGTTAAAAAAAAAACAGACAAAGGAACGAACATTGCAAAATCAGTTATTGAATATATTAATGAGCAGTATGATCCACTGATGGGATGGAAAGATGCAGAATATTGTGCAAAAAAATGGAACGGACCATTTGCTCTAAAAGGAGTTATGTCAGTTGAGGATGCAAAAAAGGCTGTTGATATCGGTTGTACTGCTATTATGATCTCAAATCATGGAGGTCGACAGCTAGATGGCTCTAGATCACCTTTTGATCAAGTGAAAGCAATTTCAGATGCAGTTGGCGATAAACTTGAAATTATTCTAGATGGGGGTGTTAGAAGAGGCACACATGTTCTAAAAGCATTAGCAGCTGGTGCAAAAGCATGTAGTTTTGGTAAAATGTTTTTGTTCTCTTTGGCCGCAGGGGGTCAGCAAGGTGTTGAACATTTACTTAAAAATATGCACGATGAGATTTATAGAAATATGGTTTTAATGGGTTGCAAAAGTTTAAAAGAGTTGAATAGTTCAAAATTAATATATAGAAAATAGAGGGATAATTATGAAGTTAGCAAAAAGTTTAGATAGATTAGGCACAGAGTCTGCATTTACTGTTCTTGCAGAGGCAAAAAAATTAGAGGCACAAGGAAAGCCAATGATACATTTGGGACTAGGGCAGCCTGATTTTAAAACTCCTAAACATGTTGTTGAAGCTGCTAAAAAAGCACTAGATGATGGACATCATGGATATGTTATGTCAAATGGTATCCCAGAATGTCGTCAAGCTGTTACAAGGTGGATCAAAAAACGTTACAATGTAGATATTAATTTTGAAAGAATTCTAATTATGCCTGGTGGAAAACCCACTATGAGTTATGCCATTCAATGTTTTGGTGAACCAGGGGCAGAGATTATACACCCAACACCTGCTTTTCCAATTTATGAGTCAATGATAAACTATACAGGTTCAACCTCTGTTCCATATGACTTAACGGAAAATAAAGATTTAAAATTTGATCCAGATAAAATATTATCTATGATAACAGATAAAACTCGACTGTTAATTCTAATAAATCCAAATAATCCAACTGGAAGCTTTGTTGAAAAAAAAGACGTGGATGTTTTAGCTGATGGTCTGAAAAAGCACCCTCATGTTACAATACTTAGCGATGAAATTTATAGTAGACAAATTTTTGATGGAAAAGAAATGCCAACATTTTTCAACTATCCAGAGTTAAGGGAAAGATTAATTGTATTAGAGGGATGGAGTAAAGCTTATTCTATGACTGGGTGGAGACTTGGTTGGAGCTTTTGGCCAGAACATTTAGTTGAACATGTTAACAAGTTATTAATTAATAGTGTTTCGTGTGTTAATGCTGCTGCTCAATTTGCCGGTATTGCTGCTTTAGATGGACCAGACGACTCAATTGATGCAATGATGGAAAAATTTACTCAAAGAAGAGATTTAATTTATAAAGGTTTAAATGATTTACCAGGTGTGGAATGTAGTTTACCTGGAGGAGCTTTTTATGCATTTCCTAAGGTAATTGGTACTGGCATGAATGGTGCAGAGTTTGCAAGAAAGGCTATGCATGAAGCAGGAGTTGCAATAGTTCCTGGATCAGCTTTTGGTGAAACTTGCCAAAATTACGTTAGATTTAGTTTTGCAGCATCAAGAGATAATATTTCTCAAGCTCTTGAAAATATAAAGAAAATGCTGACTAAATAAGCTGTATTTTTGCTAAAATTTTTATTAATATTTATCAATGAACAATCAAGTACAAGCTGAGTTAAAAAAGATTTTTAACGGTAGGTTTTCAACATCAGTATCGACTAGAGCAAACTATGCAAGGGGTGAAGATACGTATGATCCTATTCTATCAAAGGCAGTTGTATTTCCTGAAACTAATGAGGAAGTTTCTAAGATATTAAGCCTTTGCAACAAACATAAAATCCCAGTTGTTCCTTTTGGAACAGGAACCTCTTTAGAAGGAAACGTTGTGGGTCATGACAAGGGAATCACAATTAGTCTTGAAAAAATGAATAAAATTTTGAGTGTCAACGTTGAGGATTTTGATTGTAGAGTTCAAGCTTGTGTAACTAAAGAGCAGCTAAATGATTATTTAAGGGAGGATGGAGTTTTCTTTCCAATCGATCCAGGAGCTAATGCAGCTATAGGTGGTATGGCGTCGACTTCAGCTTCAGGAACCATGGCAGTAAAATATGGTACGATGAAAACCGTAATAACTGGTTTAACTGTAATTTTGCCTAATGGAGATATCATAAATACAGGTAGCAGAACTAAGAAAACCTCAGCTGGTTATAATTTGACAAATTTATTTGTAGGTTCAGAGGGAACTTTAGGGATTATAACAGAAATTCAATTAAGATTATCCCCTATACCAGAGAGTATTATGTCAGCTGTATGTCACTTTCCAACTTTAGAAAGTGCAGTACAGACTGCACAACAAGTTATTCAATATGGTGTGCCTATTGCTAGGATTGAAATGCTCAATAAAGATCAAATGGAAATTAGTATTAATTACTCAAAATTAAAAGATATTGAAGCAGTCCCAACTTTATTTTTTGAGTTTCACGGAACAGAGGGGTCAAATAAGGAGAATATAAAAATTGTTGAGGAAATCTCAAAGGATAATAATGGAAGTTCTTTTAAATGGGCAAAAGATTTAGAGGAAAGAAATAAACTTTGGAAAGCTAGGTGGGATGTTTATTACTCTGTTAAAGCATTGATCAATAATGGGAGAGTTTATTCAACGGATGTTTGTTTGCCTATTTCTAAAATCACTGAGTGTGTAAATTTTGCTGAGGCGCAAACAAAAAAACTTGGTTTGAGAGCTCCAATGGTAGGTCATTTAGGTGATGGAAATTTTCATGTGATTTTACCTTATGATCCAAAAGAAGAGGGAACCTATAATAAAATAAGAGACTTTAGTGATCTTTTAATTGAAAAAACTTTGGAACTTAATGGTACAATAACAGGAGAACACGGAGTTGGATTACACAAAAAAGCTTACTTATTGAAAGAACATGGCGACTGTATTCCATTAATGAAATCTATAAAAAGAAGTATCGATCAAAATAATATAATGAATCCTGGAAAAATTTTTGATTTGAATTAATAAACTTTGAATTTTATGAAAAAAATTTTAATTACAAGAAAATTAATTAGAGAGAGTGAAGATAAAGCAAGTAAAAGTTTTAATCCAATATTTAATCCCAATGACGAATTATACTCACAATCAAAAGTTATAGATATGAGCCAAGGATGTGATGGAATTTTATCATCACTTACTGAAAAATTAGATGAGCAAACTATTAATAAACTTCCAGATACAATCAAGATTATTTCAAATTTTGCTGTTGGATTTGGAAATATTGATTTAGAGGCTGCAAAAAATAGAGGTATTGCTGTCACAAATACTCCAGAAGTATTATCAGATGCAACTGCAGAAATCGGAGTTCTTTTAATTTTAGGTGCATGCAGAAGAGCCGCAGAGGGTATACAGTCAGCACAAGATGGTGGATGGAAATGGTCAGCAGATTATTTAATTGGTAAGCAATTAACGGGAACAAGATTAGGAGTTTTAGGAATGGGAAGAATAGGTCAAAAAATTGCTAAAATTGCTAGATCACTGGGAATGATAATTCACTATCACAACAGATCAAAACTTAGTGAGGAAAAAGAACAAGGCGCTGTTTATCATAAAGATATAAAAAGTCTTTTTTCTGTCTCTGATGTTTTATCTATTTGTTGTCCTGCAACAAAAGAAACTGAGAATATGATTAATAAGGAAACAGTAGAGTACTTTCCAAAAGGTGCAGTAATCACTAATGTAGCTAGAGGAGACATTGTTGATGATGAGGCTTTAATAGATGCTTTAAATAGAAGAAAAATTTATGCAGTTGGTCTTGATGTTTACAAAAACGAGCCAAATTTAAATCCAGGGTATAGTAAAATTAAATCAGCATTTATTTTACCTCACCTTGGTAGTGCAACGAAGGACACAAGAATTGCAATGGCTAATTTAGCTATAGATAATATTGATGAGTTTTTTAAAACTGGAAATTGTAAAAATAAAGTCAATTAATTCTACCTTGGATTGAATAAAATTCAACTTCTGCGACATCTACGCTACTTTTTAGAAAGACTCCAATCTCAAACTATGCTTAAATTCGTCAGTTAATTAACTGTAATAGGAGAAATAATGACTAAAGAAAATAAATCATTGAAGGTGAAAACATCTTCAAGACGTAAGTTCTTTAAGACTGCTGCGAAGACAGGTGCTTTAGCTGCAGCCGCTGTTGCAATGCCATACGTAAAGGCAAATGCAGCAACTACTTTAAAGATGCAAGCTGCATGGCCTAGTGGAGCAAACATCTTTTTTGAAATGGCTGGAGACTATTGTAACATGGTAAAAGAAATGTCTGGAGGATCTCTTCAGATTGATCTTCAACCAGTTGGAGCAGTTGTAAAGACTTCAGAAATCGGACAAGCGGTTAGTTCCGGTGTAGTAGATATGGGTCACTGGGTGACTGCATATTGGTATGGTAAAAATCCTGCTGCATCATTATTTGGAACTGGTCCTTCATACGGAATGTCATCTCAAGAAGTAATGGGATGGATGGAGTATGGTGGAGGAAGAAAACTATATGACGAAACACTTGCAAAAGTTGGTTTCGATTATATTGGTTTTTTCCATATGCCTATGCCAGCACAGCCTTTTGGTTGGTTCAAAAAGAACGTAACTAAAGTATCTGATGTTAAAGGTATGAAGTACAGAACAGTTGGTTTAGCGACTAACGTTTTGACTGCAATGGGAATGGTAGTTAGACAGTTACCAGGTGGTGAAATCCAACCAGCAATGAAAACTGGTTTGATTGAAGCTGCTGAGTTTAACAACCCGACTTCAGACTCTCAATTTGGTATGCAAGATGTTTCTAAGCATTATCACTTAGGAAGCTTCCACCAATCTCAAGAGATGTTTGAAATTCCAGTTAACAAAAAAACATACAATAGTTTATCACCTGCACATCAAGCAATATTGAAAAATGCTGCTTACGCTGCAAACAGTGATAACTACTTTAAAGCTTTAGTAAGATACTCAGCTGACTTAGCTAAGTTAATGAATGAGCATAAAGTAAATGTGTATCAAACTTCAGATGAGATTTTAGCTCAACAATTAAAAGGTTGGGATAAAGTTATCGGCGATTTCAACAAGAAAGATCCTTTCTTTAAGAAAGTCGTAGATTCTCAAAAATCATATGCGAAGAGAGTAATGAAATACTTGCTGATGAATCAGCCAAATTACAAACTTGCATATGAAAATGAGTTTGGTCCAATAGGAAAAGTTAAACTGTAATTAACTTTTAATAAAATTTAAAGGGGGGCTTAGGCCCCCTTTTTTATTTGATTAATCCAATACAATTCAATAAAAGTTTATATCTATGATGAGATCTTACATAAAATTTGCTGATAGATTAAGCGTCTCAATGGGTAAAGCTTTCTCATGGTGCATAGTAATTTTAATGGGAGGAACTTGTTATGAAGTTTTCATGGCGTATGCTTTAAATGCACCAACTTTATGGAATTTTGATTTTAGTCTTCAAATGTACGGTGCAATTTTTATGATGGCAGGTGCATACACTTTATGTACAGAAGCGCATGTTAGAGGAGACGTCATTTACAGATTATTTCCTCAAAGAACACAAGCTTGGATAGATGTAGTTTTATATTTTATTTTCTTTTTCCCTGGTGTTATTGCATTAGCTTTTTATGGTTACGAATATGCAGCGCTTGCATGGAAAATTAAAGAAACAAGTTGGAACAGCCCAGCTCAAATTCAAATTTACATGGCAAAATCTTTGATACCTTTGTCTGGAACTTTATTAACTCTCCAAGGAATAAGTGAGGTGTTTAGATGCATCATATGTATAAAAACTGGTAGTTGGCCAGAAAGAGGAACTGAACGTGATGCTGAAGAGACTGAAAAAGTATTAATGAGAACCTCACAAGAAGGAAATAAAGAAGATGTTATTTAGTTTAACTAATCCTGAAGTGGCAATTATGATGATGGGTATATTTTTATTTGCCGTATTATTAGGTTTTCCGATTGCGTTCACTTTAATGGCAATGGGATTAGGTTTTGGATATTATGCTTACTTTGATCCAACTAAGATGGAACATCTCTTTGATAACAGGATATTCCAACTTTTTGTTCAAAATACCTACACTGTCATGGATAATAACGTGCTTACCGCGGTACCGCTCTTTTTATTTATGGGATATTTGGTTGAAAGAGCAGGAATCGTAGCAAAATTATTTTTTGCAATTAGATTAGCATCTCATAAGCTTCCAGCATCAATGGCAGTTGCAGCATTGATTACGTGTGCATTGTTTTCAACAGCTACAGGTATTATCGGTGCAGTTGTTACTTTAATGGGATTATTAGCATGGCCTGCTATGATTAAAGCGGGTTATGATAAAAAATTTGCATCTGGAATAATTTGCTCAGGCGGGTGTTTAGGAATTTTAATTCCACCTAGCATTATGTTGATCGTTTACTCCGTAATTGCTCAACTATCGCCCCTAAGATTATTTGCCGCTGCGATTTTTCCAGGACTTATGTTAGCGGGACTTTACATTGCCTATGCAGTGTTTAGAGCTTGGTTAAATCCATCGATAGCACCAAAACCTGCTGCAGAGGAAATACCACCTACAGCAGTAATTATGAAAGAGGTTCTTGTTTCATTCTTACCTTTGTTTTCTCTAATAATTTTAGTTCTAGGTACAATTTTAGCTGGAATTGCAACACCCGCTGAAGCTGCAGCAGTCGGGGCATTTGGTTCATTAGTGCTTTCATATTTCTACAAAACTCTTAAATGGAAAAATTTCAAAGAGTCTGTCTTTCTAACAGCTAAAACAACTGCAATGATTATGTGGTTATTCATAGGATCATGGACATTTGCCTCTGTATTTTCTTATCTTGGTGGTCACGAAGTTTTTGAACATTTTTTTAAATCTCTAAATTTACAGCCTTGGCAATTTTTAGTAATTACACAATTGATTATATTTTTATTAGGTTGGCCATTAGAGTGGACAGAAATATTAATTATTTTTGTGCCGATATTTTTACCATTAGTTGAATTTTTTGGAGTTAACCCATATTTCTTTGCAATGTTAATTGCGTTAAATTTGCAAACCTCATTTTTAACACCCCCCATGGCAATGTCTGCCTACTACTTAAAGGGAGTTCAATCAAAGAATGTGGAATTAATGCAGATCTTTGGAGGAATAATGCCATTTTTAGGTATTGTGATTTTAGCAATGGTTTTAATGTATTTATTTCCAGGTATAGCACTTTGGTTACCAGAGACATTATTTGCAAATTAATTTTAAATGACAGACATATTTTCTTTAAGTCTCGAAGAACTTGCAGCCAAGATTAAAGACGCCCAACTCACCTCAGTTGATGTTTGTGAAAAGTATATTGAAAGAATAAACAAATTTGACAAAGATATTAAGGCATGGGCCCATTTCGATAAAAAAGTTTTATTGGAAAAAGCCTCTGAGGCTGATGACTATAGAAGATCTGGAAAACCAACTGGTCCACTTCACGGTGTACCCATTGCGGTTAAAGACATTATTGGCACAGTTGATATGCCAACAGAATGTGGAACAGTTATAAGAAAAGGTAAATCATATTCACAAAATGCAGAAATAATAGATTTGCTTCAAGCATCCGGAGCAATTGTAATGGGTAAAACAGCAACCTCAGAACTTGCTTATTTAGGACCTCCGGCAACCACAAATCCACACGATAAAACTAGAACACCAGGTGGTTCCTCAAGCGGATCTGCCGCATCTGTTGCTTCTTTTATGGCACCTGCATCAATTGGATCTCAAACTGGTGGATCTATTATTAGACCAGCATCTTATTGTGGAGTAGTGGGATATAAGCCTAGTTACGGATTAATATCTAGAAATGGTGTTTTGAGAACATCTTATAGTCTGGATCATATAGGAATTTTTGGACGAAAAGTTGAAGATGTAGCTATGTTGGCAAAAGTTCTCATAAAAAAAGATAAATTTGATCCAGCAACCATACATTACTCAACAGAAAATATTTTATCTGAAACAAAAAAAGGACCTCTGTTCGATCCAAAATTTATTTTTTACAAAACTGAACATTGGAAATTAATAGATAAAAAGTCTAGAGAGTCGTTTGAATACTTCATTAAATCATTTAAAAAAAATATTGAGATTTTTGATACTCCTTCTTATTTTAAGGATATACATAAATACCATCAAATTATTCATGAGACTGATTTAGCTAATAATTTTTCAGTTTATTTTAAAAAATTTAAAAAAAAATTGTCTAAGTATATGCAAGATGCAATCACAAGAGGAAATAAATATTCGGCCAAAGAATATGCAGAAGCAATAGATTTTATGAAAAGAAGTTATGAGTCTTATCAGGAAGTTTTTGAGGATTATCATGGGGTTTTGTCACCATCTAGTCCAGGTGTTGCGCCCACAGGTTTAAAAAGTACAGGAACAGCGGAATTTAATAAAGTTTGGTCTTATCTTGGGACGCCATGTATTTCGTTACCTTTACTTGAGGGAGAAAATAATTTACCATTAGGTGTTCAATTAATTGGCAATAAATATGATGATCATAGATTCTTAGGAGTTGCTAATTGGTTGGAGAAAGAATGTCAGGATTAAAATGAATAAAATTACTACAATAATAGGATTATCTTTTGCAGTTTTCTTTTTAATTGGTTTAGCGACAACTTTAACGAGATCAATGATGATAGGCTTTTTGGATGTTATTCCAGTTTATTTTCTGATGGCGGCGGCTATCATAATGATGGTTTATGAGGCCTTCTTTGATAAAGATTAAACAATCTTAAGTTTTTGAAAAGTAATAATAAAACTCTAATTCCTTATTTTTTATTATTTATTCAACCTATTTTTATGGCAAGTAATTTGGTAATTGCTAGGGGTGGTACAGAATTTATCCCCCCGATTTCACTCGCATTTTGGAGATGGACACTATGCTTTTTAATATTATTGCCATTTACTTTTTTATATTTAAAAAAAAATTTTCATCAATTTAAAAATGAACTTAAAAGATTATTTTTTTTAGGTTTTTTAGGCTGCGGTATATGTGGAGCATTTCCTTTTATAGCAGGACAAACTACAACAATCGTCAATATGGGTATAATTTATTCATCATCTCCAATTTTTATAATTGCAATTTCTGCAATATTTTTTAAAGAAAAATTAAATATTTCTCAATATTTGGGTATTCTAATTTGTTTAGTGGGAGTTATTTTGATTATAGTTAAAGCAAACATTGATCTACTTATTAATCTAAAGTTCACGGTAGGTGATTTATGGATGTTAGGAGCGTCTATCGGATGGGCACTATACACAATTTATTTATTTCACTGGAAGACAAAACTTCCTTTAATCCAAAGATTCACATTAATATCAATGTTTGGTGCTATTAGTCTATTTCCTTTTTTTATTTTAGAAGAGGCATTTATTTTACAAACAAATTATGACTTTAACTTTTTATTATGGGTGTTATTTGCTGCTTTGTCACCCAGTATAATAGCATTTTTATTATTTAATTTTGTTAATAATAAATTAGGTGCTTCAATTACAGGATCAGTATTATATTTATACACAGTTTATGGTGCAGTTTATGGTTTTTTATTTTTCGATGAAAGATTAGAAATATATCATTTATTTGGCACTATAATGGTATTTATTGGAATTTTTTTAGTTAAAAATAATGTTAAAAAAGTTTAGGAATAATTTGTTATCATTTTTACAACTAATAATTTTAGTTTACCTTTTTCTTTTGGCATTTCTTTATTTTTATCAAAGAAATTTAATGTACCATCCTGATGAAAATAATTATTTTAACGATAAACTTTCAGTTAATATTGAAGAGGTTGAAATATCAACACAAGACGGATTAGGTTTGTTAGGTTGGTATCATGAAAAAGATATAAGAAAAAATAAAACAATTTTATTTTTTCATGGGAATGCTGGATCTTTAGAAAATAGAATTCATAAATTGAATCATTTTAGAGATATGAGTGTCAATTTTTTAATAGTTGCCTGGAGAGGTTTTAGTGGCAATGAGGGTAAACCATCAGAAATTGGATTATATGAGGATGGTGAAAGTGCAATTAGATGGTTGATGAAAAAAGGTGTGGATGAAAAAAATATAGTAATTTATGGAGAGTCATTAGGAACAGGAGTTGCAACACATTTATCCCAAAATAGAAATTTTGCGGGTATAATTTTAGAAACTCCATTTACGTCAATGATTGAGGCTGCTAAAAAATTTTACCCATATATACCCGTTGGTCTTTTACTCAAAGATAAATTTGAAAATAAAAATAAAATTAAAAATGTTAAGTCTCCAATTTTGATAATGCACGGTGAAAAAGATCAAATAGTCCCTTTTGAGATGGGTCAAAAGATGTTCGAAATAGCTAATGAACCTAAATATTCTTATTTTACCAAATATGACAATCATATGATGGAGTATGATGAGAATCTTATAAAAACATTAAATTCATTTTTAATTAATTTAAATTAGGCCATATTCTAAACAAATAGTGCTCAAGATTTAACTTTACGGTAAAAATGTGAAAATTTTTTTTTTGATCACAATTTTATTACTAACTTTAAAAAGTTTTGCATTCTCAAAAGATAATTCATTTTATCCCGATGATTTATTTCATATAGATCATATGGACTCACACAATAAAAAATTTGCACTATATTTTAAGACACGGAAGAAATCTATTTTGGCCAGAGGTGAAGAAAGTAATTATATAAATGATTACCCAAAAGATCTTTATATCTATAATTATTCAACAAAGTCCTCATCACCATTAATCTCTTATGATTGGTTTCCGTCTCAAGCTAAGTTTCATTTAACGGAATATGACTTTCCCGTATTTCCAGATGATTTCGCCTATTACCTTTTAAAAGATGATAAAACTCTCGTAATGATTAGTGCAATAAAAAGTTTAAATGCTAATTTCAAATACGATATTTTAAATAAGAAACTTGAACTCTATCCGACTACGGGAAAATTTGATTTTATTATTTCTTCGTTCTCTAAGGATTGTGGGCATTATAAATTTAAAGATAATTATGAGTGCAGTATTTATAAACCTTTAATTTCAAGTAATTTGATTAACTAACTTGTGTAAAAGCCTCAGCAAATTTTTCTGCATTGAATAATTCTAAATCATCTTCTTTTTCACCTAAGCCTAAAGCAATAATAGGTAGTTGATATTTTTTTGCAATTGCCAGCAGAATACCACCTTTGGCTGTTCCATCTAATTTGGTCATGATCAAACCAGTTAAAGGAATAATTTTGTTAAATTCCTCCACTTGATTAATCACATTTTGTCCTGATGTTGCATCTAAAACTAAAATAATATTGTGAGGAGCATCTTGGTCAATTTTTTTTGTTACATTGGCTATCTTTTTATATTCTTCCATTAAGTTTTTTTTATTTTGTAGTCTTCCAGCAGTATCGATTAAAACTTGGTGAAAATTATTTTTGATTGCTTCCTCAACTGCTTTGTATGCCACCGATGCTGGATCAGAACCTTGAGATGATTTAGTTAATTTGACGTCAATTTTATTTGCCCAATTTTCTAATTGTTCAATAGCAGCTGCCCGAAATGTATCAGAAGCAGCAAACATAACTTTGTTTCCATTATTTTTTAATATTTTACCTATTTTACCAATAGTTGTTGTTTTACCAACACCATTTACTCCTGAGATTAAAGTTGCGTTTAGTTTATCTTTTTTTTCAAAAAAAGAATTATTTTCTAAAGGTTTCATTAAATTAACAATGTACTCTTTTAAAATAAGATTTATCTCAGTTGATAGATCTTTGTTTGGATCAATTTTTTTATTTGAAATGATTTCTTTAATTTCGGATGCAGCCTCGACACCAACATCAGATTCAATTAAAAACTCCTCAATTTTATCTAAATTTTTATCGTCAATCTCTTTTTTTATTATTATTTCTTTTAATCCAGATGTTAGTGCGGATGCACTTTTTTTGAAACCTATCTTAAATTTATCAAAAATTCCCATTATAGTTTGATTTCAATTTCTTTTATTTCTGAAACGGGTCCTTTCATGTGGATTGAATTTCTATCATCTATAAGAATTGATAACTTACCTGATTGAAATTCTATGTCTGTTTTATTTTCATTAAGATTATTCAATTTACCGGCAAAAGCAGTTGCGCATGCAGCTGTTCCACATGCCTTGGTTAGCCCAGCTCCTCTCTCCCATACTTTCACTTTAATCAAATTTTTATTAATTATTTTAGCAATTGTAACATTACACTTTTCTGGAAAAATTTTATGATTTTCAATCTCTGGTCCAATTTTTTCAATATTAAAATTTTCAATTTCGTTTACAAAAAAAACGATATGTGGATTTCCAACATTAACAGCGGTTCCTCCCAAATGTTCTTTATTATTTAAATCAGTGATCTTAATATTCAAATTTTTAGTATCTAATTTTTCCGATAAAGGAATTTCGTTCCATTGTAACTTAGCTTTACCAATTTCAGTTGTAACAAGATTTTTATCTAAAATTTTTGACTCTAAATTTCCATTTAAAGTAGATAAAATAATCTTTTCAGTTTTTGTTTCCTCAGAGATTAATTTTGCAACACATCTAGTACCATTTCCACATGCACCAGACTCCCCTCCATCAGAATTAAAAAATTTTAAATTCGCATCACTTGATTTGCTGGACTCAATAAATATTAATTGATCACAACCAATAAAATTTCTATCACAAATTTTTATAATCTGATCTTTAGTTAAATTGGTAATTTTTTGTCTATTATCAATGATGACAAAATCATTACCTAATCCATCCATTTTAAAAGCTCTAATCTCCATATATAGTTATTTAACTTATTTATTGACTTTTTGAACCTCTATTATAGTTTGTGGCAGTTTCCGCAAAAACGTTAAATTTGCGGTGTCTTTGGAAACAAAGAGATCGACACTAGTCAGCGAGGATTCGCCCACTAGTGCGATTACTGCTGGGTGAAATAAATATGTTTGAAAATTTGACAAATAAATTTGAGGAAGTCTTTTCCTCTTTAAAAAAAGCACCTTCGCTTGACGAAAGTCAAGTTGACGAAGGTCTTAGATCCATTAGGCAAGCTTTATTAGAAGCCGACGTATCACTTGATGTCGCAAAAGAGTTCATTAAAAAAGTTAAACCTAAAGCTTTAGGACAAGAAATCATCAGATCCACATCTCCTGGCGATATGGTTGTTAAGATTGTTTACGACGAATTAGTATCTTTATTAGGTGAAAAAAATAATGATGTAAATCTTAATGCCGTACCACCAGTGCCTATGATGTTAGTTGGTCTGCAAGGTTCTGGTAAAACTACAACTACTGCTAAACTTGCAAAATATTTGGAAAATAACAAAAAAAAGAGAGTTATGATGGTGAGTTTAGATATTTATAGGCCAGCCGCCCAAGAGCAATTAAAATCTTTAGGTGAACAAAATAATATTTTAACTTTGCCAATAATTGAAGGGCAACAACCAGCTGATATTTGTCAAAGAGCGATTAGTGCTGCAAATCTAAATGGTGTTGATGTCATTTTATTTGATACAGCAGGTAGAACACAAATAGATTTACAAATGATGAGTGAAATTAAACAAATCGAGAATATAATTAAACCTGCTGAAACCTTTTTAGTTGCTGACTCTTTGACTGGTCAAGTGGCAGCATCCGTAGCAAAAGAATTTAAAGATACTGTAAATCTCTCTGGTATAATTTTAACAAGAGCTGATGGTGATGCAAGAGGTGGAGCCGCAGTTAGTATGAAATACATTTCACAAGTCCCAATTAAATTTTTGGGTATCGGAGAAAAAATTGATAATCTTGAAGTTTTTCATCCAGATAGAATTGCTAATAGAATTTTAGGGATGGGAGATATTGTATCTCTAGTGGAGAAAGCAGCGCAAGATCTTGGAGAAGAAAATATTAAAAAGACAGAAGAGAATTTAAAAAAGGGACAATTTTCTATGGAAGATTATTTAGCACAACTAAGACAAATGAAAAAAATGGGTGGAATAGAAGGCATCATGTCTTTTATGCCTGGTGTTTCAAAAGTTAAATCACAAATGGATGCGGCTGGCATTGATGAGAGTATTATTACAATGAACGAAGCTATAATATTGTCTATGACAAAAAAAGAGAGAGAGAACCCAAAGATAATTGATGGTTCTAGAAAAAAAAGAATTGCTAATGGTTCTGGCACACATCCAGCCACTATCAATAAGTTGTTAAAACAATTTAAAATGATGTCTGAAATGATGAAAAAGATGTCAAAGGGTAATTTGAAAGGTATGACTGACAAAGGAATACCTCCAGAATTATTTAATCAATTAAAATAAAAGAAGGAGAGTGAATGTTAAAGTTAAGATTATCAAGAGGCGGAACTAAGAAAAGACCAGTTTATAAAGTAGTTGTTGCAGACAGTCGTTTTGCAAGAGATGGTAGATTTATAGAGAAAGTGGGATTTTTTAATCCACTATTGCCAAAGGAAAAAAAGGAAAGAATTGGATTAGAAGCAGAACGAATAAAGTATTGGTTGAGTCAAGGTGCACAACCAACAACTAGAGTAGCAAGGATTCTAGGTGAAAATGAATTAATGCCTATGCCGGCGAATGGAAATAATCCTCAGAAAGCTATTCCAAAAAAAGATCGAAAAAAAGAAGGCAGTGAGGACGCTAAAAAAGAAGAAGCTCCAAAAGCAGAAGCTAAAAAAGAAGAAGCTCCAAAAGCAGAGGCTAAAAAAGAGGAAAAGAAATAATATAAAGATTATTTATGATGCAAGCTCAAGTATTTACACTTTATCCTGAAGTTTTCCCTGGGCCTTTAAATAAAGGTATTTACAGTAAAGCAATGGTTAAAAAGTTATGGAGCTTAAAAGTAATTAATATTAGAGACTCTGCTCAAGATAAACATAAAACAGTTGATGATACTCCTTACGGCGGTGGGACAGGCATGTTAATTAAACCAGATGTCTTAGCGAATTCTATTGATCAAAATGTAAATAAAGGAGATAAAATTTTTTATCTTTCACCAAAAGGTAAAAGATTTGATCAAAAATTTGCACAAGATTTATCTAAAGAAAAATCATTTTCTTTGATTTGTGGACAGTTTGAGGGTGTTGATGAAAGAGTTTTGGGTACAAGAAATATTGAGGAGGTGAGCATTGGAGATTATGTATTGTCAGGAGGAGAAACGGCAGCTTTGGTTATTCTAGATAGCGTTTTAAGACTTTTACCTGGAGTTTTAGGAAATGATAAATCTCCAGCTGATGAAACTTTTGAAAATGGCCTTTTAGAGTATCCGCAGTTCACAAAACCTCAAATATGGGAAGAAAAAGCAGTTCCAGAAGTGTTATTATCTGGAGATCACAGTAAAATTAAAGACTGGCGTTTATCTCAATCTGAGGCTATAACACGCGACCGAAGACCAGATTTGTGGCAAAAATATAAGAAAAATTAAATTGATAAATACTGAAATGAAAACAATAGAAGAAATTAACCAAAACAACGTTAAAAAGATTCTCTCTGAAAAAAAGATACCTAAATTTTTCCCAGGAGATGTTGTAAAGGTTGGAGTAAGAATTACAGAGGGCAAAAAAGAAAGAATTCAGTATTTTGAAGGAGTATGTATTGCTAAAAAAAGTAGAGACTTAAACTCCTCGTTTACTGTCAGAAAAATATCATTTGGTGAGGGAGTTGAGAGAACATTTCCATTGTTTGGAACTGTGATTGACTCAATTAAAGTAATTCGATCTGGAAAAGTAAGAAGAGCAAAACTTTACTATTTAAGAGACAGAACTGGGAAGTCAGCAAGAATCGCCGAAAAAATTAGAAAAAAAATTGGTATCGATGTTGATGTTAAACCAGAAACAGTAACTGAGGAAAATTTAGCTCCAATCACTAAAGAAAATACTTCAGAAATTAAAAATGAGGCTGCGCCAGCGGTTGAGCCAAAAATAGACGAAACTTCAAAATATGAAGTTAAAAAAGATGCCCCTAAGGCCGAAACTAGTACAGAAAAAAAGCTTGAAAACTTACAAGAAAAAAAATAATTTTTTTCTCAATGCCTAATACTCTTTACGATAAAATTTGGAATGACCATTTAGTACATCAACAAGATGATGGAACAGCATTATTATTTGTTGATAGACATTTGGTCCATGAGGTTACTAGCCCACAAGCTTTTGAGGGACTTAGAAATACTCAAAGAAAAGTCAGGCACCCAAAATTAACTTTAGCTGTAGCAGACCATAATGTGCCAACAACCGACAGATCAAAGGGTATTTCAGATCATGAATCTAAAATTCAGGTAGAGACCTTAGAGGAAAATTGCAAAGAATTTGGTATTAAACTTTTTAGCATGAATGATAAGCGACAAGGTATTGTTCATGTAACTGGTCCAGAGCAGGGTTTTACGCAACCCGGAACAGTTATAGTTTGTGGGGATAGCCATACTGCAACCCATGGAGCATTTGGTGCTTTAGCTTTCGGAATAGGAACTTCAGAGGTAGAACATGTTTTAGCAACTCAAACACTTGTTCAAAAAAAAGCAAAAAATTTTAGAATAAATGTTAATGGTAAACTTCCAGTAGGTGTCACTTCGAAAGATGTTATTTTACAAATAATTGGAAAAATTGGAACTGCAGGTGGCACAGGTTGTGTTGTTGAATATGCAGGTGATTTAATAAGGTCGCTAAGCGTTGAACAAAGAATGACGATATGCAATATGACAATAGAAGGTGGCGCAAGAGCTGGATTAATAGCACCAGATGAAAAAATATTTAAATATTTAGAAGGAAAACCAATGTCGCCAAAAGGCGAAAAATGGAATAAAGCTTTAGAACATTGGCAAAGTTTAAAAACTGATGATGATGCAAGCTTTGATAAAGAAGTAAGTTTGCAGGCTAACGAAATTTTACCAATGATAACTTGGGGAACTTCGCCTCAAGATGTAATTACGATTGACGGCAAAGTTCCAAATCCAAGTGAAGAAAAAGACGAGGACCGTAAAAATTCCATAGAGAGATCTTTAAAATATATGGGTCTTAAACCTGATATGTCAGCCAGAGATATCAAAATAGATAAAGTTTTTATAGGTAGTTGCACAAATGGTAGAATTGAGGATCTAAGAGAAGCAGCAAAGATTTTAAAAGATAAAAAGATAGCTTCCCATGTTCATGCAATGGTAGTTCCAGGATCTGGATTGGTAAAACAACAAGCAGAACAAGAGGGATTAGATAAAATCTTTGTTAATTCAGGATTTGAATGGAGAGAACCAGGTTGCTCAATGTGTTTAGCCATGAATGCAGACAAGTTGAAACCTGAAGAAAGATGTGCCTCTACCTCAAATAGGAATTTTGAAGGAAGACAAGGAAGAGGTGGAAGAACTCATTTAGTTAGTCCTGGAATGGCTGCAGCCGCTGCAATATCAGGAAGTCTTGATGATGTGAGAAAGTATCAAAATTAAATGCAAAAATTTAGCACATTAAGAAGTATCCCAGCTTATTTACCAATAGTAAATATTGATACAGATATGATTATTCCAAAACAATTTCTTAAAACAATTAAGAGAACTGGATTGGGTAAAAATTTATTTTTTGAGATGAGGTATGATGATAATGGTAAAGAAATAAATGATTTCATTTTAAATAAAAATCCATTCAATAATTCAAAAATTTTAATTGCAGGAAAAAATTTTGGCTGTGGTTCATCAAGAGAGCACGCACCATGGGCATTATTAGATTTTGGTATTACTTGTGTTATAAGCTCAAGTTTTGCTGATATTTTTCATAATAATTGTTTTAAGAATGGAATTTTACCAATCACACTAGATGATGAAAAAATAAAGGAGTTATCAGAGTATACCAATAGAAAAGAGGAAATTTTTGTGGATCTCAACGAGGAGAAAATTGTTTACGGAAACAACGAGGTTAAATTTAAAATTGACCCATTTAAGAAAAAATGTCTTTTAGAGGGATTAGATGACATAGCTTTATCTTTAAAAAAATCTGACAAAATTGAAAACTTCGAAAAAGATCTAAAAAATAAAAAGCCTTGGATTTTTAATGATTAAAGTTAAAAAAAGAAAAATCCTTTTATTGCCGGGGGATGGGATTGGACCAGAAGTTATTGGTGAAGTTAAAAAAATAATAAATTGGTTCAATGATAAAAAATCTTTAGATTTTGAAATCGATGAAGATTTAGCAGGAGGTTGTTCTTATGACAAACATGGGACACCGATTACTGATGAAGTTTTTTATAAAGCCTTGGAAAGTGAAGCTGTTATGCTTGGTGCAGTTGGAGGACCTAAATGGGATAATGTTGAATTTTCAAAAAAACCCGAGAGAGCACTTTTAAAATTGAGAAAAGAATTAAAACTATTTGCAAACTTAAGACCCGCTATATGTTTTAAACAATTAGTTGAAGCATCTACATTAAAACCTGAGATCGTCTCAGGATTAGATATTATGATCGTAAGAGAGTTGACTGGTGGAATTTATTTTGGTGAACCTAGAGGTATTAAACCAATTGAAAATGGTGAAAGAAAAGGAATAAATACTCACACTTACACAAGTAGTGAAATTACAAGAGTAGCAAGAGTAGCTTTTGATTTAGCGAAAAAAAGATCAAATAAAGTTACATCTTGTGAAAAATCTAATGTAATGGAGGCTGGACAATTATGGAAAGAGGAGGTTCAAGCACTTCATGAAAAGGAATATAAGGATGTGGAATTAAGTCATATGCTTGCCGACAATTGTGCAATGCAGTTATTAAGAAATCCGAAACAATTTGATGTCATTGTTACAGATAATCTTTTTGGGGATATGCTTTCAGATCAAGCTTCAATGTTAACAGGTTCATTAGGATTATTACCCTCAGCCTCATTAGGTGCAAAAAATAAAGATGGAGAAATGAGAGCGATGTATGAGCCTATTCATGGGTCTGCACCTGATATAGCAGGGAAAGGTCTAGCAAATCCGATAGCAACAATTTTAAGCTTTGCAATGGCTTTAAGATACTCCTTGGATCTTGATAAAGAGGCAGAGGGCTTAGAAAAAGCTGTTCAGGATGTCTTAAATGATGGTTTAAGAACCAAAGATATTCTATCCAAGGGAATGAAAGAAATATCAACATCTAAAATGGGTGATGCGATCATTTCAAAATTGCAATAATTAATTAATTATTTTAAACTTTAAATATGCCAAGCTATATAGCACCAGTTGATGATATGATGTTTCTTTTTGAGAAATTAAGGGACAATAAAAATTATAATGAACTGGAAAAATATAAAGATGTAAGTCCAGAGCTAGTAAAAGATATTTTAGAAGAAGCCGCAAAAATCAATCAAAATTTGATTTTGCCACTCGCAAAAGCTGGAGATGAAAATCCTGCAATTCTAGAAAACGGAGTCGTCAGAACTCCACCAGGATACAAAGAGGCTTATCAAAAATATATTGAGGACGGTTGGACTTCATTATCTTGTGATCCAAAATACGGAGGACAAGGCATGCCTCGAACTGTTAGTGCATTTTTTGATGAAATGATATCATCTGCAAGTCTAGCATTTAAACTTTACAGCGAATTAACTTTAGGAGCTTACAATTGTATTCATCACCATGCCACAGATGAAATAAAAAACAAATACCTTCCTAAAATGGTGGAAGGTAAATGGAGTGGCACAATGTGTTTAACCGAACCAGTCTGTGGAACAGACTTAGGTTTACTAAAAACAAAGGCGATAGAACAACCAGACGGAACATATAAAATTACAGGGCAAAAAATATTTATTACCTCTGGTGATCATGATTTAACAGAAAATATTATACATTTGGTAATAGCAAGAGCAACAGATTCACCTAAAGGGACTAAGGGAATAAGCTTATTCTTAGTTCCAAAATTTATTGTAAAAGAAGATGGAACTGTTGGCTCAAGAAATGGGATTTCTACTGGATCAATAGAAACAAAAATGGGTATTAAGGGTTCAGCTACATGTGTATTAAATTTTGATGAGGCCACAGGAATAATGATTGGCCCTAAAAACAAGGGATTGAGTCAAATGTTTACAATGATGAATCTAGAGAGAATCGTTGTAGGTATTCAAGGTTTAGGAATTTCAGAAATTGCTTATCAAAATTCTCTTAATTATGCAAAAGAGCGAAAACAAGGAAAAAGCAATAATAATAAGTCTGAAAGTGGAAAAGCAGATTCAATTATTGAGCATGCTGATATAAGAAAAACTTTGTTGAACATGAAGTCTATAATTGAGGGAGAAAGAGCGTTATGTTTCTGGTTGTCTCAACAAACTGAAGTTAGTTTAAATCATGATGATCAAAAGATCAAACAGGAGGCCTTGGATATGGTCTCCTTAATGACACCAGTTGTTAAATCGTTATTTTCTGACTTAGGAATGGAAATAACAAGTGATGCAATGCAAATATTTGGTGGATACGGTTATACAAAAGATCAAGGTATAGAACAATTGTATAGAGATAACAGGATTACGCCGATTTATGAAGGAACTAATTCAGTACAAGCAGCTGATTTAGTTTTTAGAAAACTGTCAACTAAGAATGGAAACATAGTCGATAAATTTATGAATTTAATTAAATCTGAGACTAATTCAGATGATGAAAAAATGAAGCCGTTTGTTGATACATTAAATTATAATTTAGGAATCTTAAAAAAATTTAGTGATTGGACTATTGATAAAATAAAGACTAACAAAGATGATGTCAGTGCAGCCGCAAATGATTATTTGAAGACACTTGGTTATATATCTTTAGCTTTTTCTTGGGTAAAAGTTTTAACCGTAAGTTTTAAAGATTTTGAGGAAAATAAAAAGTTTCATGAGGATAAAATAAATACTGCAAAATTTTATTTTGAAAAAGTTTTGCCGAGAGCTGAACAACATTATAAATCTGCCATCTCGGGAAGTTCAAATATCATGAATTTTAAATTTAATTAAAATGAGTCATTACGACACAAATTTAGATAAAAACGAGGCTAATTATATACCCTTAACACCCCTAACTTTCTTAAAAAGAGCTAAAGATATATATCCAGACTATGAGGCGGTTATTTATGAGGATCGTAAATACTCTTGGACTGATGTCTATAAGCGTACTGTAAAATTTGCAAGTGCTCTCACTAAAATTGGTGTTAAAAAAGGTGACACTGTCTCATTTTTAGCTTTTAACACTCCAGAAATTTTTGAAGGTCATTACTCTGTACCAATGACTGGTGCAGTTTTAAACACAATCAATATTAGATTGGATGCTAAGACTATTGCATACATTTTAAATCATAGCGACGCAAAAGTATTAGTCGTTGATAGGCAGCTTCATGGTGAAGTTAAGAAAGCATTGAACACACTAAATAAGAAAATAATCATTATTGATATTGTAGATAAATTTGCTGATCAATCAAAGTGTGAAAAAATTGGAGAGTTAGAATATGAAAGTTTTCTAAACACTGGAGATGAAAATTTTGACTGGAAAATGCCCGAGGATGAGTGGCAGGCGATTTCATTAAGTTATACATCTGGAACCACTGGAAATCCAAAAGGTGTTGTTTATCATCACAGAGGATCTTATTTGATGTCTACTGGAAGTGCAGTTGCTTGGAATATGCCAAATAGGTTAAATTTCTTAACTATCGTCCCAATGTTTCATTGTAATGGTTGGGGTTACCCGTGGACCGTGCCTATGTTAAATGGAAGAACTATTTGTTTAAGAAATATTGATGTGAAGAAGATATTTGAATTAATAGACAAACATAATATAACCCATTTTGGCGGAGCACCGATTGTATTAAACATGATCACTGGCGCACCTGAGTCTGATAGAAAAAAATTAAAACAAAAAGTCTTTGTTTTAACTGCTGGAGCCCCCCCGCCTAGTATAATATTTAAAAAAATGAAAGAACTAGGATTTGAAGTTATGCATGTTTATGGATTAACAGAAACTTATGGTCATGTCACTCAATGTGCATGGAATGAATCTTGGAATAAATTTGATGAAGAAAAACAAAATGAAATTAAAGCAAGGCAGGGAGTTAGATATCCAAACACCGAGGGAATAGCTGTTATGGATCCTAAGACCATGAAAGAAGTACCAAAAGATGGAAAAACTATTGGTGAGATTATGATTAAAGGGAATGTTGTGATGAAAGGGTATTTTAAAGATAAAGATGCTACCAACAAAGCAATGGATGGAGGATGGTTTCATTCAGGTGATTTAGCGGTAATGCATTCAGATGGCTATGTAAAAATCCAAGACAGGTCTAAAGATATTATTATTTCAGGCGGTGAAAATATTTCTTCAATTGAGATAGAAAATACTTTATCTAAGCATCCTTCAGTGTCCATTGCAGCTGTAGTTGCTAAACCAGATGATAAGTGGGGAGAGGTACCTTGCGCATTTATTGAAATGGTTAAGGATAAACCAGTGACTGAAAAGGAACTAATTAGTTTTTGTAAAGAAACTTTAGCAGGGTTCAAGGTTCCAAAACAAGTAGTTTTTTGTGATTTACCCAAAACATCAACAGGTAAAATTCAAAAATTTGAATTGAGAAAAAAGTTTTAGAAAAATAAATGAAAGGTTTTCCTATAGTAAAATCTAGAAGAGTAAGAAGTTCGCCTTATACCACAAGGATTGAAAAGCAAGGTGTAACAGCTTACACAGTATATAACCATATGCTTTTACCCGCAGCATTTGGATCTTTAGAAGATTCTTGTAATCATTTAAAAAAAAATGTTCAAGTTTGGGATGTTGCTGCAGAAAGACAAGTTGAAATTTCAGGAAAAGACGCCTCAAAACTTGTTCAATTAATGACCTGTAGAGACTTATCTAAATCAAAAATAGGAAGATGTTATTATTGTCCTTTAATTGATGGTGACGGTAAATTAGTAAATGATCCAGTAATTTTAAAATTGGCAGAGGATAGATGGTGGATTTCTATTGCAGATTCAGATGTAATTTTTTTTGCAAAAGGACTAGCTTCTGGAAATAATTTTGATGTAAAAATATTTGAGCCCAATGTAGATATTTTGGCAATTCAAGGCCCAAAATCTTTTGACTTAATGGAAAAAATTTTTGGCAAAAAAATAAAAGAATTGAAATTTTTTGGTTTCGATTATTTTGATTTTAAAGGGATAAAACATTTAATTGCTAGGTCGGGATGGTCAAAACAAGGTGGTTTTGAAGTTTATGTAGAAAATACTAAATCTGGTTTAGATCTTTATGATGAATTGTTTAAAGTCGGAAAAGAATTTGATGTTAAACCAGGATGTCCAAATTTGATTGAGAGAATTGAAAGTGGCTTACTTTCTTACGGTAATGATTTTGACAATCAAGATAATCCATTTGAATGTGGATTTGAAAAATATGTTCACTTAGATTCTAATGTCAATTTTTTAGGAAAAGAAAAATTAATCAAAATAAAAAAAGATGGTATCAAAAAAAAATTAATGGGTATTCAATTAGATACTAATAAAATTAATTTAACTAAATCTTTAGATATTAAAGATGAAAATGGAAATTTTATCGGTGAACTAAGGTCAGCCTGTTATTCACCTCATTTTAAAAAAGTTATAGGTATAGCAATGATAAATGAGCCATATTGTAAAGCTTCTATAGCTGGAAAGCTGGAAATTGAGGGAAATTCATTTACTGTAAAAGTTTGCGATTTACCTTTCATCTAGTATAAAACTTACACCATGAATATCGTAATAGTCGGAGCTACAGGAAATGTAGGTAGAAAAACTCTCGAAGTTCTTGAAAAAAAAGAACTGTCTATCGATAATTTATATTTGGTAGCTTCATCAAAAAGTGCAGGAAAAAAAATGAATTTTAAAGGTAAAGAATTAGAGGTCTCTGATTTAGAGAGTTTTGATTTTTCAAAAGTTAAAATTGCTTTTTTTGCAGCTGGAGGAAAAATTTCAGAAAAATTTGCATTAAAAGCTGCAGAAGACTGTATTGTAATTGATAACTCAAGTTTTTTTAGAATGGATCCTGACGTACCTTTGATAGTTCCTCAAGTAAATCCTAATCATTTAAACGATATAAAAAAAAATATTGTCGCAAATCCAAACTGCTCAACAGCTCAATTGGTAATCGTTTTAAAGCCTTTACATGACTTATTTAAAATTAAAAGAGTAGTTGTATCTACATATCAATCAGTTTCTGGGGGTGGGAAAGCTCCTATGGATGAATTGATTGAACAAACAAAGTTAATCTTACAAGGCAAAAACGTTGTATCAAAAAATTTTACTAAACAGATAGCATTTAATGCAATTCCTCACATTGATGTTTTTTCTGATGATGGTTACACGAAAGAAGAACTTAAAATGAGCAATGAAACAAAAAAAATTTTAGATAATAAAATTGATCTAACAGCAACCTGTGTAAGGTTACCAATTACTGTTTCACATTCAGAGTCTGTAAATTTAGAATTTGAAAAACATTTTTCGCTTGAAGAGGTAAGAGGAGCATTAAATAACTTTGAAGGTTGTAAAGTTATTGATGAAAGAAAGGATGGCGGATATTTAACACCTTTAGAGGCAGAGGGAAAAGAAGAAACTTTTATTTCGAGAATAAGAGTGGATAAATCTATAAAAAATGGATTAAATCTTTGGATTGTTTCTGACAACTTATTGAGAGGTGCGGCTTTGAATGCTGTAGAAATAGCTGAGACGTTGATAAAAAATAATTATTATGGAAAATAAAAGACCATTATCACCACATATTCAAATTTATAGATGGCATGTCTCATCTTTAGTATCCATATCGCATAGAATCACAGGAATTATAAATATCATTGCTATCACTCTAATTTGTTTGTGGGTATCATTAATTTTTATTAGTGAAAATAATTACGAGATGATTAATTTATTCTTAAGTTCTAAAATTGGTAAATTTATTATTTTAGGTCTAACATGGTCTTTTTCATTTCAAATATTAAGTGAAATAAGACATTTAATCATGGATTTGGGCTATGGATTTGAGTTAAAGACTTCTAAAATTACAGGTCTGTTAGTCGTATTTGGTTCTTTAATTTTAACAGTGATATTTTATATAATTGGGAAAAATTTAATTTAACATGATAAATGCAACGAAGAAGTGGATTTTTTTAAAAATAAGTGGTGCATTACTAGTTCCACTGATGTTGTGGTTCATTTTAAACTTTATAAAAATCTATGACCAAGATTACTTAAATTTTGTAAGCTTTTTTTCAAACCCTTTAACTAAGTTTTTATTTAGTATATTTATTGTTAATGCTTATTTCTTTTCTGCATTAAGTATAAGTGAGGTTTTTGAGGATTATATTAAGAAAGATAAAATCAAAAATGTCGCAAATAGGCTTTTATATGTTTCGGCAGTGGTAATTCCTCTAATTACAATTATATTAATTAATTAAATATGAGTTCTTATAAAATAGTTGATCATGAGTATGATGTTGTTGTTTTAGGTGCGGGTGGGTCCGGACTAAGAGCTGCAGTAGGTTTAAGTGAAGCAGGATTAAAAACTGCATGTATTTCAAAAGTGTTTCCTACCAGAAGTCATACTTCTGCTGCGCAAGGAGGAATATCAGCTGCGCTTGGTAACATGGGAGAAGATGATTGGCGTTGGCATATGTATGACACAGTCAAAGGTGCAGATTGGTTAGGCGATCAAGACAGTATCGAATACCTATGTAAAGAAGCTCCTAAAGCAGTAATTGAATTAGAAAAATACGGTGTACCGTTTAGTAGAACGGAGGATGGAAAGATTTATCAGAGACCGTTTGGTGGTATGACCAAAGATTATGGAAATGGAATCGTCCAAAGAACTTGTGCGGCCGCTGATAGAACCGGACATGCAATTTTGCATACTCTGTATGGACAAGCTTTAAAACACAAAACAGAATTTTTTATAGAATATTTTGCATTAGATTTGTTGATGAAAGATGGAGCATGCAAAGGCTTAATTGCTTGGAATTTGAATGACGGAACGATCCATAGATTCAGAGCCCATACAGTAATTATTGCAACAGGTGGTTATGGAAAAGTTTATTATTCAGCAACCTCAGCACACACATGCACTGGAGATGGAAATGCTATGGTTTTAAGAGCAGGTTTACCACTTCAGGATATGGAATTTGTTCAATTTCATCCTACAGGAATTTATGGACATGGTACACTTATAACTGAAGGTGCCAGAGGTGAAGGAGGCTACCTAACAAATTCTAAAGGTGAAAGGTTTATGGAGAGATATGCACCTAAAGCAAAAGATTTGGCATCAAGAGATGTTGTAAGTAGATCAATGTCAATTGAAATAAATGAAGGAAGAGGTGTTGGAAAAGATCAAGATCATGTTCATTTGAATTTAAGCCACTTAGATAAAGATATAATTGAAAGTAGGTTGCCAGGTATTACTGATGCTGCGCGATTATTTGCAAATGTTGATGTTACAAAAGATCCAATTCCTGTAGTACCAACTGTTCATTACAATATGGGCGGCATTCCAACGAATTACAAAGCAGAAGTACTGACTGTTAACGGTTCAGAAAAAACTGTGCCTGGATTAATGGCAATAGGAGAAGCTGCATGCGTATCAGTGCACGGAGCTAATAGATTAGGTTCCAATTCGTTAATTGATTTAGTTGTTTTTGGAAGAGCAGCAGCAAAAAGAGCAGCAGAGTTAATTAAACCAGGAACGCCTCATGAACAAATTAGTGAGACAGAAACACAAAAATGTTTGGATCGTTTTGATAAATTAAGGAATGCTGAAGGAGATATTGGCACAGCAGAATTAAGACAATCAATGCAAAAAACAATGCAATCAAAATGTGCAGTTTTTAGAACAGAGAAAACTTTAAAAGAGGGTGTTAACGAAATTAGAAAGACCTACGATGGATTAGACTCTGTATCAGTAAAAGATAAATCTTTAATATTTAACACAGATTTAGTAGAGACACTTGAATTTGATAATTTAATAAGACAGGCAGTTGTAACAGTAGATTCAGCGTATAACAGAAAAGAGAGCCGAGGAGCTCATGCGAGAGAGGATTACCCAAAAAGAGATGACAAAAAATTCATGCAACATACTCTTGCCTGGTGCAACGGAAAAGATACTAAAATAAGTTATAGAGAAGTTCATAAGTCTACTTTAACTAACGATGTTCAATATTTTCCACCTCAGGAAAGAGTATATTGATGGTACAAATTAATTTACCTAAAGACTCAGAGATAAAAAAAGGTAAATATTTTAAAGATAAAACTGGCTCAAAAAATTTAAGAAAAGTAAATATTTATAGATGGGACCCTTCAACTGGCGAAAATCCTCGTATTGATACCTATGAGGTTGATATGGATAATTGTCCATCCAAAGTTTTAGATATTTTAAATAAAATTAAAAATGAGATAGATCCAACATTAGCTTATAGGAGATCCTGTGCCCATGGGGTTTGTGGCTCATGTGCAATGAATATGGGTGGCAAAAATGGTTTAGCATGCACTAAACCACATGAAGAAATAGATGGCGATATAGATATTTATCCATTACCACACTTAAAAGTTAAAAAAGATTTAATTGGAGATTTAGATGGATTGTATAAACAATATCAGTCAATCGAGCCTTGGTTAAAAAATAATTCCAAATCCGAAACAAATGAAATTATTCAATCTAAAGAAGATAGGGCTAAACTAGATGGTGCATATGAGTGTATTATGTGTGCTTGTTGCTCAACATCATGCCCAAGCTATTGGTGGAATGGTGATAAATATTTAGGTCCTGCAGTTCTTTTACAGGCATATAGATGGATAGTTGATAGCAGAGATGAGGAAAGAAATTCCAGACTAAAAAAAGTGGCAGATGAGCTTAAACTTTATAGGTGTCATACAATTATGAACTGTACTAGTGCTTGTCCTAAAGGTTTAAATCCCGCAAAAGCTATTGCTGAAATAAAAAAAATGTTAGCAACTGCCAATATTTAAACAATAGACTAATAAGAGTTTTTAATCTAAAACACCCTATTCATGAAATTAATTGAACATTTCGTTGGTGGAAAAATAATTCCTGGCACCTCAAATAAAAAAGGCAAAGTTTTTAATCCGGCTACAGGTGAACAAGAAAAAGAAGTAAGGTTAGGCTCCAAAGATGATCTGGATAAAGCAGTTTTAATTGCTAGAGAGGCCTTTGAAGAATGGTCTTTAAAACCTCCACTCCAAAGAGCCAGAATAATGTTCAAATTTAAGGAGCTTATAGAAAAAAATTCAGATGAGTTAACAAAATTAATAGTTTCAGAACATGGAAAGGTTTATGAGGATGCAAGGGGTTCTCTTACTAGAGGTTTAGAAGTTGTAGAATTTGCGTGCGGTATTCCTCATTTGCTTAAAGGAGAATTTTCAGAAAATGTTGGAACCAACGTTGATAGTTGGTCTATGAGACAGCCTTTGGGAGTTGTTGCTGGTATCACACCATTTAATTTTCCCGCAATGGTCCCTATGTGGATGTTTCCAATAGCTATTGCATGTGGAAATACTTTTATTTTAAAGCCATCTGAAAAAGATCCATCATGCTCGATTAAGTTAGCTGAATTATTAAAAGAAGCTGGACTTCCTGATGGAGTTTTTAATGTTGTAAATGGTGATAAAGAAGCGGTTGATGCAATTTTAACAAACAAAGACATTAAAGCAGTAAGTTTTGTTGGTTCCACTCCTATTGCTAAATACATTTATGAAAACTCAGCTAAAAATGAAAAAAGAGTTCAAGCACTTGGTGGTGCAAAAAATCATTTAGTTGTTATGCCCGATTGTGATTTGGATGGTGCAGTAAATGGCTTAATGGGAGCCGCTTATGGGTCTGCTGGAGAACGATGTATGGCTCAATCGGTGGCAATTGCAGTGGGTGATATAGGAGATGAATTAGTGTCAAGATTATCAAAAAAAGCTGAAGCTTTAAAAGTTGGTCCTGGGATGGATAAGGACTCTGAGATGGGCCCATTAGTTACAAAAGAACATCTTGAAAAAGTAAAAAGTTATGTAGACCTGGGTGAGAAAGAAGGTGCAAAATTAATAGTTGATGGAAGAAATTTAAAATTACAAGGATATGAGAATGGTTTCTATATTGGTGGCTGTTTGTTTGATCATGTTAAAAAAGATATGAGAATTTATAAGGAAGAAATTTTTGGTCCTGTTTTATCTGTTGTGAGAGTTAAAACTTTCGAAGAAGCAGTAAAATTAATCAATGATCATGAATATGGGAATGGAGTAAGTATTTACACTAGGGATGGTGATGCCGGAAGAACTTTTGTGAGTAAAATTCAAGTAGGTATGGTTGGTATTAATGTGCCTATTCCTGTGCCGATGGCTTTTCATAGTTTTGGTGGGTGGAAAAGATCTTTATTTGGTGATAGTGCAATGCATGGCATGGAAGGAATTAAATTTTATACAAAATTAAAAACAATAACATCTAGATGGCCTTCAGGTATTCGGTCTAATGCTGAATTTGTGATGCCAACAATGAAATAAAAAATGAGTAAAATATCTTTAATTGGAGCAGGACAAATTGGTGGAACTCTTGCACATTTAATAGGAACAAAAGAACTAGTTAATGAAGTGGTTTTATTTGATGTGGCTAGTGGTATTGCTAAAGGAAAAGCATTAGACATTGCACAATCTTCATCTGTAGATGGATTTAACGTCAGGTTTTCTGGAACTGATAATTATGAGGATATAAAAAATTCAGACGTAATTATAATTACTGCAGGTGTCCCAAGAAAACCTGGAATGAGCCGTGATGATCTTCTTGGAATTAATTTAAAAATTATTAAACAGGTTGCTGAGGGGGTAAAGAAAAACGCTCCAAACGCCTTTGTAATTTGTATCACTAATCCTTTAGATGTTATGGTTATGGCATTCCAAAAATTTTCAGGTTTACCATCAAATAAAGTTGTTGGTATGGCAGGTATTTTAGATAGTTCAAGATTTAAATTATTTTTATCACTAGAATTAAATGTGCCCGTAAGAGAAATTGAGGCAATGGTTATGGGTGGTCATGGTGACACCATGGTTCCTATGCCAAGATTTACAAAAATTTCAGGTAAACCATTGTTAGAGTTTGTAAAGGATGGAAAGATCTCTTTAGAGAGAATTGAGGAAATTAATCAAAGAACACGAGATGGTGGTGCGGAGATAGTTAAATTTTTAGAGAA
>CACGAB010000010.1 GCA_902570915.1 uncultured Pelagibacteraceae bacterium
GATAAGAAAAGAAGGATTTTATTTTTATGATGTTTTTCATAAGTGCATAATTGGTAATCTTCTGCCATAAAAAATAGGTGGTCTTTTTTGAAGCGGTCCAAGTATTTTGGTGGAAATAATTGATTGCCAAGTATAAAAAATAACTTCATATTTAAATATAACTAATAAAAATTTTTATGTCAGAAAAATATCTTATTTTTGGTGCGACAGGATCCGTCGGTTCTAGTTTGGCTGAACAATTAGTAAATTCAGGGAATTCAGTTCATTTAGTTGGTAGAAATGAAAATGAAACTAAAAATATTTCTGAAAAATTAGGTTGTACATTTACAATAGCTGATGTTTTGCAAGATGGATTTGTGGATAAGGTTAAAAGTGATATTTCTGATGTAAAAGGTATTGCTTATTGTGTGGGTTCAATTGATCTGAAACCTTTAAGAATGGTGAATGAGCAAGATTTTAATAAGTGTATGAAATTAAATTTATACTCTGCAGTCGAGGTTATAAAGGGATATCAGGATATTTTGAAAAAAAATAAAGGTTCGGTCGTTTTATTTTCCACAGTTGCTGCTCAAAGAGGTTTTACAAATCATGCAATAATTGCCTCTACAAAAGCTGCCGTTGAGGGTTTAACAGTTTCTTTGGCTGCAGAATTTGCTCCAAACATAAGAGTAAACTGTATTGCACCAAGTTTAACCAATTCTAAAATCGCTGAACCAATGTTAAAAAATAAGGCCTTAGCAGATGGAATTGCAAAAGCTCATCCATTAAAGAGATTGGGTGAGGGAAAAGACTCAGCCTCTTTAGCCAAATTTCTTATTACAGATGATAGCTCATGGGTGACAGGTCAAATTATAGCAGTTGATGGTGGAAGATCAAAGCTCTCGTAAAGTGAAAAAGTTTATTTTCTCAGTATCTTTATTCTTACTCTTAACAAACCTCTCATTTGCAAAAAATTTTAATTTAGAAAAAATTGTGGATTTAAACGGTCCTTGGGGCTCATCATTTATTAATAATGAAGAGCTAATTATAACTGAAAAAAGTGGAAAAATAAAAGTTGTAAACATTATTTCAAAACAAATTTCTGAAATAAAGCACAATCTTAACTTTTTAGAACATGGTCAAGGTGGAATACTAGATATTCTTTTTAAAGATAATTTTATTTATGTATCTTACACAGAAAATAGAGGTAATGGTAAAACCAGCACCTCAATTGCAAAAACAAAATTTGCCGAAAAAGAATTAAAATTTGAAAATATTTTCCAAGCAAATCCTCCTATTAATTCTGGTTATCATTTTGGATCAAGATTAGCGATTAAAGATGACTATCTTTTTGCATCTGCTGGTGAAAGAGGTGAGGGCATGATTGCGCAAGATCCAACAAAACATCCAGGAAGTATTATCAGAATAAATCTAGATGGCAGTATTCCAAGAGACAATCCTAGATTTAAAGGGAAATCCAACTGGCTTCCAGAAATATATCAAATCGGTATTAGAAACCCACAAGGTTTAACTTTATCTCCATTTGACGGAAAAATTTATATGAGTAATCACGGAGCAAGGGGTGGAGATTGGTTTGGTGAGGCTAAAGAAGGTGAAAATTATGGTTGGAAAATTTTAGGATGGGGAGGGACAAATTACTCTGGTATCCCAATTGGACCTAAATGGAAGCCAGGCTTCACAAAAGCAATTCATTATTGGGTACCCTCAATTGCCACAAGTGCCATCACAATTTACAAAGGTAAGGAATTTAGTGAATGGAATGGTCATGCACTTATAACATCATTGAAAGATCAATCTCTAAGAAAACTGATATTTAAAGATTTATCAAATGTAAAAGAAGATATTATTTTTCAAAAAAAAATTGGAAGATTAAGAGATATACAAGTACATCCAGAAAATGGTAAAATTTATTTTTTAGCAGGAGATAGTTTGTGGCTAATGCAAAAAATTCAATAGTTTTAAATGACTATTGATTTCTTATAAGAGGATAAACCTTTGGATTTAAATATTTGATGTTAGTTAATAATATCAGTACTAAAGTTACAAAACCAATAGATAGTCCAAGGTAAATTAAGACTTCAAGATTAAACTTCCAAGATAACTCAAAAACATTTTCAATTATAAATTTGGAACCAATTACAGCAAAGAAAATTGCAATCATTATTACTGATATAAAAATGATCATAAATTCAATTAATGAAGAAAAGATAATCTCTTTTCTTGAAAACCCTAAAATTTTAAAAACTAAATTTTGATATTCTCTTACTTTTCCTTGAACCATAATTGCACTTGATATTACTATTAAGCCAATAACAATGGTGACTGTTGAAATTACAATAACTGCTATGAAAACTTTATTTAAAACATTTGTGACTTTATTTAAATAATCTGCAATTTTAATCATTGATAAACTAGGGAAAATTTCAAGCATTTTTGTTTCATCAAATTTATTTAGATTATAGAACTTTGTAGTCGCTAAGTATTCGTGAGGAATATTTTTTGCAAAGTCAGGATTAAACAGCATTGCAAAATTTATATTAAGATCTCTATAATCAACTTGCCTAAAGTTGACTATTTCACCATCAACTTCTCTACCATAGATATTTAAAGTAAATATATCCCCTAATTTAATATTAAAATCTTTTGCAACCTTAGCGTCTAATGATATCTGAAGTTGGTTTGGTTTAGACAAATCCCACCATTTACCATCAATAATTAGATTATCGTCAGGAACTTCTTTTGTCCAAGATGATCTCCGTTCACTACCTATAACCCAATAGCTATCATTTTCAGGTGTAATATATGTATTTGGATTTATACCATTAATCCTTACTATTCCTGAAGAAACCATTGGCACAATTTCAACATTAGCATCAGAATCCATTGATAAAATTATTTGTTCAAACTTTCCTCGCTCTCCATTTTGAATACCCACAAAAAAATAATCAGGAGCGATGTCGGGAATTGATTTTGCTATTTCTCTTTTAAAGTTAGTTCCAACTAATGCCAAAGTCAAAAGTAATGTGACACCTAGGCCTAAAGACATAATTGTTATAGGTGTGATACTTTTTGATTGTGTAATATTTTTAATAGATACTTTTAAAGTAGTGCTCGAATTAAATCTAAACTTTTTTAATAAAAATATGATTAATTTTGAGAGTAGAAAAAATATAATCAAACAAATAAAAAATGCCCCAAAATACCCAAGACTATAAGTAAGATTTTCTGATCTATAGGTAAATATTAAAATCAAAATTGATAACATGAAAATACTCGTAAAAATTAATTTCTTTGAATAATAAAATTGTAAATTTTGGAAAACATTTCTAAATAGACTTGATGCTTTGACTTGATCAATAGAACTAATTGTAGGAATCGAAAAAATTATCAAAACTAACAAACCTATTAAAAATATTTTAAAAAAATTAAAAAAAGAAAAAAATAAATTTATCTTAAGTCCAAAGCTACTTGACAAATATTTGTCTGCTAATGGCACAATTAGTAAACTACTGAGGTACGCCAAAATAGTAATTATAAATAATAATATTACTAATTGAAGATAATAAAGTTTTTTAATATTACCAGAATAGAAACCTAAAGCCTTTCTTACTGCTATAGACAAATTATTTTGATTTATAAATGACAGAAGAGTATTAGCAATTCCAATACCAGCAATTAGCATCGCACTTATTGAGACAAGGGATAAAAATTGTGAAAAGTTACCAATTACTCTTTTTAATCCACTTGCTGCATTTTCTGGATATCTAATTTTTACCTTTTGATCGTCTTTAAAAATACTTTCGATTTTTTTTATGATTATTTCTGGGTCATCATTATTATTAAATTTTACTTTGTATTCGTAATTTAAAAAATTTCCTATTCCATTAAGTTTTAAGATATCCAAAGTTTGTTTACCTGTTAAAACCCAATCTCCAAAAGCCACAAATCCACTTACATCTGGAACAGATCTTACCTTACCAATAACAAGAAATTCTTGATCTTGAATTTTTACAATTTCATTTGTCTTGATATTTAAGGTTTTTGATAAACTCTCATTAATTAAAATTGTATAAGGTTCATTTTGCATTCTTTCATAAGCACCAGCAGGTTCATAAGTTAACTCACCATATAAAGGATATTTTTGATCAACAGTTTTTATTCTAGTGAATAAAGATTTATTTTTCTTTCGATTTGTTGTTGAGAGCATTGTACTAAATTCAACCATCTCTGACATAATTGTAAACTCTTCAACTTTATTTAATAAATCTATATTTCCTTGATTTCTATTATAATCAATTTCTAAGTCTCCACCTAAAAGCTCTTTAGCATTTTCTTTGAGTTCTTTTTTCAAACTATCCTCAATAGTAAATATTGCACTTAATATAAAAAGACTTATGAACAGGGTGATGATTATACTTAAGATTTTTTTATAGTTCCTTTTTAAATCTCTCAGAGCATATATTAAGATAAACTTGTATTGATAAAATTTATTTAATTTTTCCATCTTTAATTTTAATTTTTCTGCTTGCACGGTTAGCAAGTTTTGGATCGTGTGTTACCATAATTAACGAGGAACTTTCCTCTTTGACATACCTAAATAAAATTTTAGAAATCATATCGGAATTTTCTGTATCTAAATTTCCTGTAGGTTCATCAGCTAGAATTAGCTCTGGCTTCATAGCAATAGCTCTCGCGATAGCGACACGTTGTTGTTCTCCTCCAGATAACTGGCTGGGTAGATTGTTGAGTCGATGTTTTAGTCCAAATCTATCTAAAAGAGATTTTGCTTCTTTCTCAGGATTTTTGAATTTATTCAATTCAAGAATTAAGGTTACATTTTCTAGGGCTGTATAATTGGGGATTAGATAAAAAGACTGAAAAATTATACCAATATTTTTTTTTCTGATTTTTGATACTTCGTCTTCACTCAATTTTGTAATTTCTTTGTCTAGAAAGTATATCTTGCCTGAAGTTGGACGCTCTAAACCACCAATTAACATGATTAAACTTGTTTTTCCTGAACCGCTTTCACCTACTATTGAAATAGTCTCTTTTTTTTTTGTGGTCAAATTTATGTCTTTCAAAACGCTAATATTATCTTTACCAGTTTGGTATTTAAGATTTATTTTTTTTAATTTAAGAAGAGAGCTCATGAACAAAAGTTTTATTATTAAAATAATTATTATATGTCTACTAACCATTAATGCATATGCACTCGAAAAGGTTGTTTTATTTGGTGATAGTTTGATGGCGGGTTATGGTTTATCTGATTCCGATAGTTTACCAGTCGTTTTAGAGGAGAATTTAGAAGCAAAGGGTTATAATATTGAGATTGTTGATGGCAGTGTTTCTGGTAGCACATCTTCAGGTGGTTTAAATAGAGCTGATTGGACTTTAACTGAGCCAGATATAGATCTAATAATTTTATGTTTGGGCGCCAATGACATGTTAAGAGGTATCGAGCCAAAAGAAACAAAAAGCAATTTAGAAAAAATCATAAAAATTGCTCAAGATAAAAATATTGAAATTATTCTAGCTGGAATGATTGCTCCAACCTCACATGGTTTTACTTATAAAAAAAAGTTTGACAAAATTTTTCCTGATTTAGCCAAAGAATTAAAAATTGAGCTTATTCCTTTTTTACTAGAGGGAGTAGCTATGAAGCCTGAATTTAATCAAAGTGATGGCATACATCCAAACGAAAAGGGGACAATAATAATTAGTAGAACCTTAGAAGAGATAATAATAAAAGCTCTAAATAAAAAAAATTAGTCAAAGTGCATAGAAAACCTTATCACCATTTAGTAGACGGTAGTTTCAGAAATCCTGAGGGTTCCCCAAAAGCTGACCCTAACATCAGATGGTCCTTCAAAATTTTTAATAAAGAAAAAAAGAAACTAGATATGACAGTTCCTAAAGAGCATGTAATTAAAAAAAAAAAAGTTTTATCAGATCTGAAGAAATATCAAGAGGATGATTATGTGGCTTGGATTGGGCATGCAACGTTTTTAATAAAACTTGGTCAAACTACAATAATCACAGACCCGGTGTTCTCTAAAAACGCTGGGCCACTTATATTTGGCCCAAAAAGATATACAGAACCAGCGCTTACTCTAAATGAAATACCAAAAATAGATTTATTTTTATTAACTCATAACCACTACGACCACCAAGATGCATACACCATTAGAAAGTTTCCATATAAAGATGCAAAGGTGTTACTGCCTCTTAAACTTGGGAAATACTTCAGAAGATATAAAGATGTTAATGAAATGGATTGGTATGACGAAATAAAGGTAAATGAGAAATTGAAAGTTACATTTTTACCCGCAGTTCATTGGTCAAAACGTAGTCTAACTGATACCAATAAAACTTTATGGGGAAATTTTTTAATTGAATATGACGGAAAAAAAATTTTATTTGCCTGTGATACAGGAATTGGAGACATATATAAATCTATTGGTCAAAAATATGGTCCAATTGATTTAACATTTATAAATATTGGTGCTTACAATTTTTATCCGATTATGCCCTATAAAGATAAATCTATCTATCACACAAACCCAGAGGAAGCTTTAGAAATTGCTCAAAAACTTAAAAGTAAGAAAGTGGTTGGCATGCATTGGGGAACTTTTGTTCTATCCTTAGAACCTATAATGGAGCCACCAAAAAGATTTAAAGCCAGCGCCAACAAGTATGGTTTTAAAAAAGAGGATGTTTTGATTTATAAAATTGGTGAGTTTGACTCACTTAAAAAATTACTTGGTCACAATTAGTTGTCTAAAATTTTTCTTTTTGCTTTCTCAAATTCTTCCTGGGTTAAAACTCCATCTTTTAAAAGTTTATTCAATTTTTCAAGCTCATAACTTAAACTATCTTCATCAACCACAGGAGGATCAATTTTTTCATTATCAGAATTTTCATTTATTTTATTTGCACTTTTGGCACTAAATCCGTCCATTATTGCAGTTGCGCCAAGATATAAAACAAATCCAAAAATTGGTATTACCAAACCAAGAAAGATAATTTTTTCCATTAATTAGTCCTCATCTTCCTCTCTCCAATTTTTTTCGTACATAAGCCATGCTGCTAATATTACTGAAAAAGTTCCAACAATCATACCATAATCAAATCCAGTTTGTTGGTCGTATAGATACCAACCAAGTTGAGTTGCTCCAATCGGAGGTATGGTAAGTATAGCCATAATAATCAAAATTCTATATGGGTATTTTGGCTTTCTCATAGCTTAGCTTACCAAAAATTTTTTAATGATTTAAATATTAAATTTGCGATCTTTTGAAACATTCAATCGTATTTTTAAGCAAACACGCAATTGTCATTGGACCAACACCCCCCGGAACTGGCGTAAGGGCTTTTGCATTTTTTGAAACTTCATCAAATGCAACATCACCAACAATTCCCTTTTCAGTTTTATTAATACCTACATCAATCACAATTGCATCTTTTTTAATCCAATCTCCTTTTACCAACTCAGGAATACCCACGGCAGCAACAACAATATCTGCCTCTAAGCATTCAGCTTTTAAATCTTTAGTTTTTGAATGAGTTATTGTTACAGTGCAGTTTTCTTTCAAAAGAAGTTGTGTCATTGGTTTGCCATTTAAATTCGATCTTCCTATTACAACAGCTTTTTTACCATTTAAATTCGGTTCAAATTTTTTAATTAATAAGTAGCATCCCAAGGGAGTACAAGGTACTGAACTTTCATAACCAGAAGAAAGATTGCCGACATTTATAGGATGAAATCCATCAACATCTTTTGTGTGATCAATCGCTTCAATAACTTTTTTTTTATCTATATGTTTTGGCAATGGTAATTGTACTAATATACCAGAAACACTTTTATCATTATTTAATTCATTTATTTTTTCTAAAATAATTTTTTCTTCGACGCTATCGGGATACTTTATTACTTCGGACTTTAGTCCAACCTCATTAGCTGATTTTTCTTTATTTCTTACATAAATTTGACTTGGGGTTAAATCTCCAATTAAGATTACAGACAGACCAGGGACTTTATTATATTTTGATTTAAGTTCAGAGACCTCTTTTTTAAGCTCTTCTCTTAATAATGCAGCTTCTTTTTTTCCATCAATTAAAATCATAATTTATTTAAAATATCATTGGTGCAACGTAAAGCTTCATACACATTTCTATAAACCAAATCAATAGAAGTAAAATTATAGGTGAAATATCCAAAGCACCTAAATTTGGCAAAAAACGTCTTATCTTATTTAAAATTGGATCAGTTAATCGATAAGTAAAGTCTAAAACTAAATAAACAAATCTATTTTGAGTATTTAGAATATTAAAAGCAACTAGCCAACTTATTATTACATTTGCAATTACAACATAGGAATAGAGTTTTAGGATCTGTAAGACTAAATAAAAAACAGCTATCATTTCTTTTCAACATAAATCGACTGACTTGGAAATGCGAAAGAAGCTTTGTTGCTTTCAACAATTTGTTTAATTTCTATTGCTAGACGCTCTTTTACAGACAACCAATCATTCCAGCTGCTATTTTTTGTAAAACAACGAACATACATATCTATCGAACTATCTGAAAATTTATCAACTCTAACTGCAACACCAATACTTTGATTAAAGTCATCACTTTTATTTATATGGTTTTCTATTTGATCTCTTATGGTTTTTAATTGATCAACTGTTGTGTCATATTGAAGAGTGATAATCCAACTTATCAACCAGTTTGAAGTTTCACTTACATTAATAACTGCATTTTCTGCAAACTGAAAATTAGGAATTATTGCTAAAGATTTATCAAATTTTCTAATAGTCGTAGATCTAAAACCAATTTTTTCAACTATGCCCTCTATTATTCCATCAACTAAAATCCAATCTCCTATTTTAAATCTTTTTTCAACAAGAACTAAAATGCCTGATATTAAATTTTTAAATAAATCTTGAGCACCTAAAGCCACAGCCACACCAAATAAACCTAAACCAGCGATAATGGGACCGATTTTGATACCCCATAATTCTAAAACCGCAGCTAAACCTAAAATAAAAATCAAAATCTTTAATGATTTAATTATCCATCCTATTAACTCCTTGGTTAAAAGTTTATCAAGACCACTTAGAACATATGAGACGGGTTCAATAATTTGATGCATCACCCAAAAAATTAATATCGTTATTAAAGTTCTGTTTATTGTATCAATAATATCTCTGCTTTCAGCAGAAAAAGTCATATAATAACTTGCAATAAAAAATCCTAAAACTATTGGTAAAAATCTTGCTGGTCCTACAAGAGCGTTAACAAAAGTATCATCTAATTTATTAGTTGTTCTTTTTGAAATTATTTCTAATTTTTTTATTATTAGTTTGCTTAAAATTCCTCTGAAGATTAAGAAAATTATAAAAATTCCTAAACCGATTAATATTTGAAAAATATCAACACCTAGTATCCCTTTATTCCAGACTGATAAAAAAATTTCTGAAAAATTATTTATTAATTCCATAACTAAATTTTATATAACAAAAACTCCTCTTCACCAGGATTAAAAAGAAATATTTTTTTCCATTTAATTTCATTCAATATAGACGAGGTTTTCTCACCAATACACATCAAATTTGTATTCATCCATAAAGTCTCGGTTTGATATATTTTTATAAAATTAAGAAAACTTGAGGCACTATTTTGTGAATAAACATAAACTATGTCAGGTAAATTTTCTTTTAATTTGATTATAAACTTGTCATCAAATTTTTCATTATATTTTGCTCTATAATTAATAATTCTTTTTACAACAAAACCCTCTGAAGCCAACTGGTGATCTAGATCAACAGATACCGTTTCTCCACTAATATAAATAAGTTTTTTATTTTTAGTATCGTACGTTCTTAAAATTAATTCTTTTAAATTTGAAACATTTCCCTCTGCGGCAACTGTATTTTGAAAACCTAAATCACGAGCTTTTTTTTCTGTTATATTTCCCACACAAAAACACTTAATTTTTTTATCTATATTTTTTAAATCTAAATACTTAACGGCGTTAGCACTGGTGAAAATTATTCCCCCAAATTCAGAAAAATTAATTTTATCATAATTAATTTTTTCAATATTAAGTAAGGGAAGATGGGATATTTTATGACCAAGCGATTTAAACTTCAAAGCTAGTGCCGAGCAATCTTCCAATGGTCTAGTCAACAAAATATGCATATCATTTCTTATAAGAGTTATTAGATTTTTTTTTTAGAATCCCACCAATCTCTTCACCAACCTCTCTAAACTTTGATTTTTCAACAATTTTTTTTTCATAGTATCTCTCTGATCCATCTAAAGAAAAAAGCTCTGCTTCTAATGTTAGTTGGTCACCTTCTATTTTTGAATGAACACCCACTGCAGTTTCACAATCGCCCTCTAAAACTTTTAAAACATTTCGCTCAGAATGTGCCCTTCTATAGGTTTGATCGTGATTAATCTTTTTTAAAATTGAAATAACTTCATCATCATTTTCTCTACACTGAATAGCAATAATACCTTGCCCAGCACTAGGTATAATTTCTTCAGTTTCAAAAGTTTCTGTAATGTATTCGTCAAGTTTTAAAAATTTCATTCCGGCACTTGATAAAAGTATTCCGTCATAAAGTCCATCTTTTAACTTTTTGATTCTTGTATCTACGTTCCCTCTTATGAGTTTACAATTCAGATCAGGTCTTTTTTTTTTTATTTGAAACTCTCTACGATAAGAAGAAGTTCCGATTATAGAATTAACATCTAAGTCTTTAATTTTTTTTTTATTAAATGTTATAAGAATTTCCCGTGGATCATTTCTTTCAAGAAATGAGTCAGTTATAAGCCCTTTCGTTTCATTAACTGGCATATCTTTAAGAGCATGGACAGCAATATCAATTTCTTTTTTTAGAAGTTGTTTTTCAATTTCACTAGAAAACAAACCTTTGCCACCAACTTCAGATAATCTTAAATCTTTAATCTGATCACCTTTTGTTGATATTGACTTTATAAAAATCTCATCCTCCTTAAAACTAGCGCTTTTAATAATCTGATCTTTCACTTTTTGTGCATAAAGTGTAGCTAGCTTGCTTCCTCTTGATCCAATTGTTATTTTTTTTTTCATAAAAAATATATTTCTTACTTGTATTGAGATTGTACAATTATTAAAACTTATTTGAATGAGCAAAAAACCCTTAATTCTTGGAATAGAATCAAGTTGCGATGAAACAGCAGCATCTTTAGTTACTGAAAATGAGCAAGGGATACCAGTTGTTTTATCTAACATTGTTTCCAGTCAAGAAGATGTTCATAAAGAATTTGGGGGAGTAGTTCCTGAATTAGCAGCAAGATCACACATCGAAAAAATAGATTGGATTGTAAAAAAAGCTATTGATAAAAGTGGAAAAAAAATTGATGAAATTGACGCTATAGCTTCTACAGCAGGACCTGGTCTGATCGTGTGTCTATCAGTCGGGTTAAGCTTTGGAAAAACTTTTGCACTTACAACAAACAAACCATTTATTGCTGTCAATCATCTTGAGGGACACGCTTTGAGCCCAAAATTAAATTCTAAACTAGACTACCCATATCTGCTCTTACTGATTTCGGGAGGACATTCTCAATATTTAAGTGTGCAATCTATTGGTAAATATAAACGTTTGGGTACGACAATTGATGATGCTTTAGGAGAAGCATTTGATAAAACTGCGAAACTTTTAGAAATAGAATTTCCAGGAGGACGTGAAATCGAAGTTTTGGCTGAGAAAGGGAATCCAGAAAAATTCAAACTGCCCAAACCAATTATAAATAAAGGTGGATGCAATTTATCTTTCGCAGGATTAAAAACTGCTGTGCTTAAAATATCCAAAACAATTAAAAATGATCAAGAGAAATTTGATCTTGCAGCTTCTTTTCAAAAAACGATTGAAGAAATTTTGTATAAGAAAACAATTGTTGCTTTTAATGAGTTTGAAAAAACAAATAGCCCAAAAGAGAAAAAATTTGTGGTTGCTGGTGGTGTAGCTGCAAATAAAAAAATAAGAGCGATGTTAATGAAATTATGTGAAGAAAAAAATTACCAAAGTATTTTTCCCCCAATAGAATTCTGCGGTGATAACGCAGCAATGATTGCCATGGTTGGTTTAGAAAAATTTAAACTAAAATTATTCAGTGATTTAGACCATCCCGCAAAACCTAGATGGCCATTAGATGAAGATGCGGCATTTCTTAAAGGAGCTGGCGTCCAATTATAATGAGTTATTGGTTGCTTAAATCTGAACCAGATGTTTGGTCGATTGATCAACAAAAAAAAGCTGGAAAAAAAGGAGCCCCTTGGGATGGTGTTAGAAATTATCAAGCCTCAAAAAATTTAAAGAATATGAGAACTGGAGATCAATGTTTTTTCTACCATTCAAATATTGGAAAAGAAATTGTTGGCATTGTTGAGGTTATTAAAGAAGCTTATTTGGATAAAACTGACAAAACTGGTCGTTTTGTAGCCGTAACAGTTAAATTCATAAAAAAATTTAAAACACCAGTTTCATTAGAAACTATTAAAAAAAACAAGGAATTAAGCCATTTATCATTAATAAAACAAAGTAGACTTTCGGTTATGCCAATAGACTCTAAAAGCTGGAAAATCTTGAATAAGATGAGTAAAATTTAACTATAAAATTTAACTTATGCCTAAAAAAAAAAAATCTAAAAGTAGAAAAAAAATTAAAAAAAGAACTAAAAGAAAAGTTAAAAAAAAAGGTCTTAAAAATAAGAAAGTAATTAAAAGAAATACTTTATCTAATAAAAAAAAACAAAATAAAAAAGAAAACTCATCAGTTTCTGAATTAATAATAAAAACTAAACCTGAATGGATTAAAGGTAGTCTCGCAAATAAAGCCCAATACTTAAAGAAGTATAATGACTCAATTAAAAATAATAACGCCTTCTGGAAAAAAGAAGGAAAAAGAATTACTTGGTTAAGACCCTACAAGAAGATTAAAGATGTTAAATATAGTAAAGATGATGTTAGAATTAAATGGTTTGAAGACGGAACTTTAAATGCATCAGCAAACTGTATTGATAGACATTTAAAAGATAAAAAAGATAAGACTGCTATCATTTGGGTTGGTGATGATCCTAAAGACAGTCAAAAAATTTCTTACAAACAATTACATCAAAAAGTATCAAAAGCTGCAAATGGATTAAAAAAACTTGGAATTAAAAAAGGAGATCGAGTTACAATTTATTTGACTATGATACCAGAGTTAGCAGTTTTAATGCTAGCTTGTGCAAGGATTGGTGCAATTCATTCTATTATATTTGGAGGGTTTTCAGCTGAATCTATTTCGGGAAGAGTTAACGATTGTGAGTCAGAGTATATAATTACTGCGGATGAAGGTGTCAGGGGAGGAAAAAAAATACCTTTAAAGGCGACCACTGATGAGGCATTAACAAATTGTCCAAATGTTAAAAAGTGTATTGTTGTTAAAAGAACTGGAAATTACGTATTTTGGGATGATGACAGAGACGTTTGGTATCACGATTTAATCAAAGATGTTCCGGCCCACTGCGAACCTGAGGAGATGAATGCGGAAGATCCACTTTTCATACTTTATACTTCAGGCTCAACTGGTAAACCTAAAGGTGTTTTACATACGACTGGTGGGTATATGGTCTATGCATCAATGACTCACCAATATATATTCAACTACAAACCTAAAGATATTTATTGGTGCACTGCAGACATTGGATGGGTAACTGGACATAGTTATATTATATATGGGCCGCTCTCTAATGGTGCAACAACTATAATGTTTGAAGGTATACCTAATTATCCTGATAGCTCTAGATGGTGGCAAATAGTAGACAAATATAAAGTTAATACATTTTATACAGCACCAACTGCTATTAGAGCTTTAATGAGAGAGGGCAGCGATCCGGTTAATAAAACATCCAGAAAATCCTTAAAATTACTAGGGACTGTTGGGGAACCAATTAACCCAGAAGCATGGATGTGGTACTACAAAACTGTTGGAAACTCAAAATGTCCAATTGTTGACACTTGGTGGCAAACAGAAACGGGAGGAATACTTATTGCCCCTCAAACAGGAGCTATTCCACTTAAACCCGGTTCTGCAACTAAACCTTTTTACGGAATAAAACCTTGCTTAGTAGACAAAGATGGAAAAGAGATAAAAGGGGCAGGCGAAGGTAGACTTTGTATATCCCAATCTTGGCCGGGACAAATGAGAACAGTTTATGGTGACCATCAAAGATTTATTGACACTTACTTTTCTCAATTTGATGGAAAATATTTCACAGGCGATGGATGTCGAAGAGATAAAGATGGTTATTATTGGATAACTGGAAGGGTAGATGATGTCATCATAGTATCAGGCCATAATCTTGGAACAGCAGAAATTGAAAGTGCTTTTGTTGCACATCCAAAAGTTGCTGAAGCAGCTGTCGTTGGTTATCCTCATGATATAAAAGGTAACGGACTTTACTGTTATGTTACACTTAATGCTGGAGAAACTGAAACGGGTGATCTTGAAAGGGAGTTAAAACTATGGGTAAGAAAACAAATTGGCCCATTAGCAACACCTGATCTTATACAATTTACTCCAGGGTTACCGAAAACTAGATCTGGTAAAATCATGAGAAGAATTTTGAGAAAAATTGCAGCCAATGAACACAGTCAATTAGGTGACACTACCACTTTAGCAGATCCAAATGTTGTTGATAGTTTAGTTGAGAATAGAAAAAATAATTAAAAATTTATTCTTTCTTGAAATTCTTTTTTAACGGTATCCCATTTTAAGATAACTGAATTTAAAACAATTTTTCTATCTAAAGTTTTTAATTCTTCCGCGATAGGTGCCCATTTATATAAAGATAAGGCGCTTGGGTTAAATGGAAGATCATTATAATAATCATCCCAATTTATATTATACAATCTTTCACTAAAATTATTTTTTGCATCTTCTATAATATTAAGTGGCATCTTGTTGGAAATTTCATCATCTAAGATTTTTAAAAAAATCTCTTTCGATTTTTCAAGATCATTAAAATTGAAATTATTCTTAAGGTAAGAAAACGTATATAATGTAAGATCTTGCAGAGCTACTGAATAGATGTTCCATTTTGCCAAGTTAACAGATGACATAAATTCATCATTTTCAAAATGAAGAACGTAGCGTGTTCCCATTCTAGTTTTCAAATATCCATAAAGTGTAACTTGGGTTACCCAAGCTGACTTCGATTGAATAAATTCCTCCAAATCATCGAGACTCTTAATCTTTTTTTTTGGAATGAAAGCTTTAAAAAGAGCAAACAAGTAAACTTTAAAATCTCTCCATGTGAGATCTCTCCAAGTAAGCTTATATTTACCCATAAAATTAGATATTTTTATTATATATATCCCAAAAATAGTGGGATTTTGAACAATTTTAACACTTTAAATCTCTTTGATAATGGTTATGGTTTTGAGCAGTTATAACTAATAAGAGAGAGGTATAAATGTCAAAACAAGAACAACACTGGGAAAAATCCAAGGGTTTGCTAATGATGACGTTAGCAATTTGGTTTGTATTCTCAATTGGCATCTTCCTTTTCGGAGCAGAAATGAACGAAGTCACGGGACCATTCGGTTACCCATTGACTTATTGGTTCACATGTCAGGGATCTCTTGGAATATTCGTAATACTAATTTTTTGGTTTGCAAATAGACAAGAAAAAATTGACGAAGAGTTCGGCTTCAGTGAAAAAGGAGATGACTAATGATTAAAGGTAATTTTATAGACAATCTACCTAAAGTTTATGGAATATATACAGGAGGTTTCCTGGCTTTCATAATCATTATGTCGATTGCCGAGCAGATGGGCGTGACTGCAAAAACAATTGGAATTTGTTTCGTTGCTTTTACAGTGGCCATCTACGCTATAATTGGTTATCTATCACGTACAGCTCAAGCTGATGCGTATTACGTAGCTGGAAGACAAGTACCAACCGTGTTCAATGGAATGGCAACTGCAGCTGACTGGATGTCTGGTGCATCATTCGTTGCAATGGCAGGTGGTATTTACTTTAAAGGTTACGGTTATATGGCACTGCTTGTAGGTTGGACTGGTGGATATGTATTAGTCGCATCACTATTAGCACCTTACCTAAGAAAATTTGGCTGTTACACAGTTCCAGATTTTATTGGTACAAGATACGGTGGTAATTTAAGTAGATTTATGGCAGTGGTAGTTTTAACTGTTGCTTCATTTACTTATGTGACTGCACAAATTAACGCCACAGGTACAATTGCATCTGTTGCACTTGATATTCCATTCCAATACGCTGTATACGTTGGACTTATAAGTATCTTACTTTGTTCAATGCTTGGCGGTATGAGAGGAGTAACTTGGACACAGGTAGCTCAATATATCGTACTAATCATAGCTTACTTATTACCAGTATTCTGGATCAGTAACAAAATGGGTGCGGGTTTCTTCCCTCACTTCATGTTAGCTGATGAAGTTTCTAGAATAGCTGAATTAGAGGCTCAGTTTGGTTTTGTGAAAAACACTGCTGAAAATCTAAAAGAAGTTCCAAAAGGTTTGGCTGGAATAACTAAAGCTCACTCAGCGGTGAACGCAACACCTTGGGCATTTATTTCATTAGCGTTAGCGATGATGATGGGAACAGCTTCATTGCCTCACGTTATGATGAGATATTTTACTACTCCAAGTGTAAAAGCAGCTAGAAAATCAGTAGGTTGGTCATTATTCTTTATCTTCTTACTTTATTCTTCTGCTCCAATGTTAGCGACACTATCTAAGTTGTCATTGATTGATCCGTCACTACCAACAGGTATTATCGGTAAATCAATTTCAGAAGTTCAAGCGATAGATTGGTATCAAAACTGGAACCAAGCAAACTTAATGTTTGTAAGCGACTTTAACGGAAATGGAACTCTTGAGTTAAATGAGTTTTTCATGGGTGGTAAAGCCGTTGTGTTAGCAACTCCAGAAATAGCTGGATTACCATATGTGATCTCAGGTCTGGTTGCTGCTGGAGGTATGGCTGCTGCCATGTCAACAGCTGATGGTTTGATTTTAGCAATTGCAAACGCAATCTCACACGATGTTTACTATAAGATCATCGATCCAAAAGCTGAGACTGCAAAGAGACTAGTTGTTGCAAGGGTATTACTTGTAGTAATTGGTTTTGCAGGAGCAACAATCGCAGCTCTTGAGATCCAAGGTATTTTAGGTTCAGTAATCTGGGCTTTTGACTTTGCGATGTCAGGACTATTCTTCCCACTAGTACTTGGTGTATGGTGGAAGAGAGCTAACAAAGAAGGTGCTATAGCTGGTATGGCTTTAGGATTAATTTCCGGTGCTGCTTACCTAGTATGGGTAAGAACAGGTGGAAGTGGATTCTTAGGTATTACTCAGTTAACATTTGGTATCTTTGGTTCGGCTGTCAGCTTAGTAGCTATGGTTGTAGTGAGTTTAATGACTCAAGCACCAAACGCTGCAACGCAGAAAATGGTTGATGAGGTTCGTGTACCAGCTGGTAAATCGATCCTTGGCAAGCAACACTAAATAATCTTTTTAAGGGGCGATTAATTTCGCCCCTTTTAATTTCGATCTTTTTCCAATATAAATTTCTCAATGTCTGCTAACTTTCATCCTTTAGTATATATAATCGACTATATTCTTGGGGTAATCATGTGGACTTTGATCGGAAGAGTTGCAATGAATATTTTTCAACGAGAAGATTCTCAATTTTTTTTTATGAGAGTCTTTGTTAAATACACTAATCCTTTAATTAATTTATTTAAACCTATAACTCCGTCTTTTATCATACAACCAATTGTACCTCTTTACGTTGCATGGTTTTTTTTCATGATAAGGTTTTACTTTATGCCTTGGGTTCTAGGATACTCAGTGATGGGTATGTTGTCATTTCCATTAGAAAGTGAGATTTCAAGACAAATTTATCAATTTTTTAATTAAACTAGATTTTAAAATTTGGTACTAGTAAATTTAATAATCTATGAAAAAAATAAAAATTTCCCCCTCAATATTATCTGCTGACTTTAGTCAATTAGGAAATGAAATTAAAAGACTCGAGAATGCGGGGGCAGACATGATACATGTCGACGTTATGGATGGTCATTTCGTCCCTAATTTAACTATTGGGCCTCCAGTTATTAAAATTCTTAGAAAGCATTCAGAATTAACTTTTGATGTACATTTAATGATTTCACCTGTCCATAAATATATAAAAGATTTTGCAGATGCGGGAGCTGATATAATTACTATACACCCAGAAGCCACTGATAATTTAGCAGAATCAATTAAACATATTAAAAGTTTTAAAAAAAAGGTTGGTGTTTCTCTGAATCCAAATATAAAGATCGACACAATTGAAAATGAATTAAAGAGTGTAGATTTAATTTTAGTTATGAGTGTATATCCGGGTTTTGGAGGACAGAAATTTATTCCTGATGTTATTAATAAAATTAAATTATTAAAAAAACTTAAAGATGATAAAAATTATAAGTACGACATTGAAGTGGATGGTGGAATAAATTTTTCAAATTCAAAAGATGTTATAAACGCTGGTGCAAATATTCTTGTATCAGGAACTACAATATTTAGAGAAAACAACGGAAACCTTAAAAAGAACATAGAAACACTTAAAGAAGTGTAGAATGCTGTTAGATGGATTTTTTGAAACTTTAAATGAGTTTACAGAAATAATTAAAAAAAAATTCAGAGGTATTTATCAAAATTCAAGTTTATACGAAAAAAAGATTTCTAAAACTTTTAATTATGATTTTATATATAAACCAAGCCCTCACTTGCTTTCGTCAATAATCAAATATCAAAATAAGAAATACAAAATTGAAGATTTTGAACTAGAGACAATTTGGAATACACAAATTAAAGCAAAAGATTTTGAAAAATTAAATAATTTTTTTTGGTTGTTCAGTCTTGATCTAAAATCCTCAAAAAATTCTGTAAAAAAAGTTATAGCTAATTGGATAACCAATAACGGTCACTTTAGAAAAGAAAGCTGGGAATTTGATATGACAGCTAAACGTATTATTTCCTGCCTATCCAATCACCTGCTTACTTATGACGACAATGATAAAGAATATAAATCAATGTTTGATCACATGATACAAAAACAGACAAATCATTTATTATATGAGATAAAAAACTCAAAACATTTAGAAAACAAAATAATTGGTTGCTCAGCAATAATTTTGACAGGATTATGTTACAAAATTGAGAAAAACTATCTTAATATTGGTTTAGGTTTTCTAAAAAAAATTACTAATTCATCAATAGATAACCAAGGTTTCACAAACTCACGGAATATAAAACAGTTAATAGTTTTTTTGAAATATTTTATAATTATTAGAGAATGGTTTAAAGAGTCTCAGGTTGAAGTTCCAGAACACATAGAAGAATGTATTTATTATTTTGGACAAAGTTATGCTTTTATTAGACAAAATATAGACGTAGATCTTTTGTTCAACGGTAATAATAGATCTAATACTCGAGATTTTGACCATTACTTAAGAAGACTTGGTTATAAATTTAAAAATGAAAATAAAGATTGTGGTGGGTATATAATTTTAAAGAATAAAAAAATTTGTATAGCGATGGATGCGGGATCCTCACCAAACTCTAAGTATACTCAGGACTATCAATCGGGTGCTCTTTCATTTGAGATAATTTCAAACGGAAAGAAACTTATAACAAATTGTGGTTATTACAAAAAAAATAATCAAAACCTTAATGAGATATCAAAATCTTCAGCTTCACACAGCACATTAACAATTAATGATAATTCCTCCTGCAAATTTAAAAAAAGAGAAAATAAGTTAATTCTAAAAACCGGTTTAAAAATTACCCAAAGAAATTCTGTATTTGAAAAAAATTATTGGAAAATCAGTGCTGCTCACGATGGATATTTTAAAAGATTCAAATCAATTCATGAGAGAAATATTGAATTTTTTCCTGAGCAAATGAAATTTGTTGGAAATGACAAGATTATTAGAAAAAAAAATAATCATAATTTCAAGTTTGATATTCGTTTTCATTTAGAACCAAATATCAAATTGATGAAAACCCAAGATAATAAATCTATTCTAATAGAATTAGAAGATGAGGGTTGGAAATTTATTTGTGATAATTATGAAATTAACATTGATAATGGATTATACTTCGGTAATAAAAATTCATATATTGAAAACCAAAATATTTTTGTAACCGGAATATTAAACAATAATGAAGAAAATATAAAATGGGAAATTAAAAGGATATAATGAGAAAAATTAGATCAGCTTTAATATCATTATCTGATAAGTCTAATCTCAAACCTTTATTACAAGAATTGAAGAGAAATAATATCAAAATAATTAGTTCTGGAGGAACCTTTAGAGCAATTAAGAAACTTAAATTCAAATGTTTAGATGTTTCAGATTTTACAGGATTTAAACAAATACTTAACGGAAGAGTCAAAACGTTACACCCAAAAATACATGCTGGAATTTTAAACAAAAGAAATAACAAGTCTCACTATAATGATATTAAAAAAAATAATTTTGAGAATATTGATTTAATAATAGTGAATTTCTATCCATTTGAAAAAACGATCGAACAAACAAAAGACCATTCAAAAATAATAGAAAATATTGATGTCGGTGGACCAACTATGGTCAGAGCTGCTGCCAAAAATTATAATGATGTGACTGTTATAACTTCTTCCGATAATTATTCAGAACTTATAAATGAGTTGAAAAAAAATAAAGGTAGTACTTCTCTAAAATTTAGAGAAAAAATGTCTAGGTTAGCATTTGGTGAGACCGCCTATTACGATGCTGTAATTTCAAACTATTTTAATAAATTTAAGAATATCAATTTCCCTAGAAGAAAAATTCTTTACACTAATTTAGTGGAACATCTTAGATATGGAGAAAATCCTCAACAAATAGGTGCTTTCTACTCTCAAAATATTAAAAATAAATTAGAACAAATACATGGAAAAACTTTGAGTTATAACAATTACAATGACATTCTTGCAGCAATCACTGTTTCAAAATCACTACCGAAAAATACTGGTACAGTTATTGTCAAACATGGAAATCCTTGTGGTGTCTCAGCTTTAAAAAATAATTTAGATAGCTATAAATCAGCATTAAAAACTGATCCAATAAGTGCATTTGGTGGTATTGTTTCATGTAACTATAAAATTACTCAAAAACTCGCATTAATGTTAAATAAAATTTTTCTTGAAGTAGTTGTGGCCAACGGTTTTGATAAAAATGCTCTAAAAATATTAAAATCGAAAAAAAATCTCAGGCTTATAGACTCATCAAAAATTTCTTTCAATGAAGTATGGAAATTTAATTCTTTTGGTAATTTTACACTTATACAATCAGAGGATAAAAAGATCTTTTCAAAGAAGGATTTCAGAATTGTTTCAAAAAAAAAACCTAATAAATCACAGCTTGATAATTTAATTTTTGCATTTAATGTTTGTCGTTACACCAAATCTAATGCTGTCGTTCTTGCTAGTAACAAATCCACTATCGGCATTGGGTCAGGACAGCCTAGTAGATTAGACAGTTGTGAGATTGCAATAAATAAAATGAGTAAGTTTTCGAAAATCAAAAATGAAATAGTAGCTGCATCAGATGCTTTTTTCCCATTTGTTGACGGAATAGAAAAATTAGTTCAGGCAGGAGCTAGTGCAATAGTTCAGCCTGCTGGATCAATAAGAGATAAAGAAATTATAAAATTTGCAAACGAGACTAATACTGTTTTGGTTTTTTCAAAAACTCGTCATTTTAGACATTAGTTATATTATCAATCTTAGCAGCTAATATAAAATCGTTTTCAGATAAACCCTCTATTGCGTGAGTAGTGATATTAATCTTGGCGTAACCCCATCCAAAAATAATATCTGGATGATGATTCTCTTCCTCAGAAACTTTTCCGACCTCATTGACAAATTTTTGACTTTCTAAAAAATTTTTAAATTCAAATTTTTTTTCTAAAAGATAAACTTTTTTATCGTTTTGAATAATCTCCCAACCATCGACTTTTTTTTGATATTTATGAATTTCAGAAATGTCAAAAGCTTTAACTCCACCCTCACAAGGAACACATTTTTTTTCTATTAAATCATTCATAGTTTACTGGAGCGGGCAAAGGGGGTCGAACCCTCGACCTTCTCGTTGGCAACGAGACGCTCTACCACTGAGCTATGCCCGCATATTGAAAGTATTATAAATATCAGTTTTTAGAATTGCAAGTAATATCAGAATTAATCAAACTTCAACCAAATTGTATCATAAGATAAGACCATCGTTCTTAAAATTTCTAAAAATTTAAAAAACTCACAAGTTAATACTTACTAGAAAATATTGAATAAGATTTTTTCTAAAATAATGTCTTGTAGTATATTTTGTTTCATCATAGTTCAATAATAAAACATAATAATCTTTGGAAAAAAATTAGAGATTGCAGACAGTAACTTCATCCTTTAAAAAAAATTAAAAAGACTTATTAATTAAGTAATAATGGAATATATAAAAAAACCTACCTTAGAAAACTTTAAAATTTTTTTGGAAATTTATAAAAAAAGGCCTTTTAAGAATAATGACGGTGGAATAAAGATTGCACATGCGTTTAGTTTATTTTTTTTTTTAAAATCTTTTAAACCAACAACTATAATTGAAAGTGGCGTTCATAAAGGAGGTGGAACGTATATCATTAGAGCTGCTTGTCCAGAAGCAAAAATTATTTGTCTTGAGCCAAATTTAGAAAAAATTGAATATAGAGTTTCAAATTGTGAATATTTACGTGAAGATTTTTCTTTAATTAATTTTGATCAATTTAATATTAATAAAGATAAGACAGTTGTTTTTTTTGATGATCATCAAGATTTTTCCAAAAGATTTTATGAAATTTACCACCATAAGTTTAAACATATTATTTTTGAAGATAATTTTCATGAAAATAATAACCTGGGTGATTGTTATTCACCAAAACAAGCTATGTCTAATTCTGAATATCAATACACTGTTAAAAAAAGAAACCTTCATAATATCAAAAGTTTTTGTTTGTTTGTATTTGATTATCTTACAAAATTTATTAGATTTAAAGATGAATATAAAATAGAACACAATTTAAGATATTCGTATTTTAAATCAAATTTTAAATTTTTCCCAAAAAATAATTATATTTCTAAGGCTGTAAAAAAATATATTAAATTATATTATGAATTTCCTCAAATTACATTTATTAAATCAGATAGTAAATACAAAAAACAAAAATTAAATTATTTTTATAAGGATGAGTTAAAATCATTTAATTTAAATACACAAAATTATTTTAATAAATCAATTTTATTTGAGTATGAGGAAGTTAAGAATTTAATTTTAGATAACAATATCAATTTAAATGAAGTCTTAAATTACAATTTTATGTGTTATTGTTTATTTGATTTTACTAAAAATTAAACATCTTAGATATTTAATTAATATTCTACCGCGGGGCTATACCCGCACATGAGACAACATGTTGAGCAATATTTTTTTATTCAAGCAATATTAATTGTGCTATAATTAAACATGAAAAAAAAAGATTTACCGAAAAAAATTGCTGTTTTTCCTCTTAGTAATTTCATTGTTTTTCCTAAAACAACAGTACCACTTAATATTTTTGAGCCAAGATACCTTGACATGATCAACGATAGTATGAAATCGGACAAACTTATTGGCATGATTCAACCAAAACTACTTGAGAAAGAAAGTAAAGATCTACCAGAATTGTACAGTGTTGGTTGCATGGGTAAAATTGTGAATTTACAAAAAACTGATGATGATAGATATTTAATCGAACTTAAAGGTTTAATAAGATTCAATCTAATAAGTGAAATTGTGACAAAAAAAAAATATCGTGAATTTGAAATAAATTTTGATAAATTTTATGATGACCTAGAGGATCAACAAGAAGATATAAAATTTTCTGATTTAGAACTAATATTTAAGGATTTGAAAAATCTTTTTGAAAAAAGAGGATTTATTATAAATTGGAAAGCATTAGAGAATCAAAGTTTAGATGAAACTATAAATGCTTTGGCTATGGCATCACCTTTCACCTTGGAAGAGAAGCAAGTGCTCTTAGAAACAAAAAACTTAAATAGCAGAAAATCTAAAATTGCCGATATTTTAGCTACTTATACATTTGATCAATATAATAATACGACCATACAATAGTTTTAAATTATTAAGCCACTATCAGCAATCTTAGTAAAATATTTGTTAAGCGAATAATTTTTTCCTAAATATTTTACGGTTTTACTTAAGATTTTATTTTTAATTTTACTTTCAAAATTAAAATATTCATAAATAAAATCTACACAATTTGAAAAAATAAAATTTTTGTGCTTCATCCTGTCCTCAAAATCTTTACAAATTGAATTGTCTAGCTCTAAACCATTCTTTTTTTTTAAGTTTATAAGTTTCAAAACCTCATTTATATCTCTTAAAGACATATTAAAACCTTGCCCAGCTAATGGGTGTATCTTATGAAGTAAATCACCAAATGCTAAAATATTTTTATAATAGTAAGATCTTAAATTGACTAATTTAAGTTCAAAACTGGAGACTTTTTGGTAAGACAAAATTTTATAATATTTGTTAAATCTATTAACTAATTTTTTAAAGTTGAATTCGTCTCTACCGTTATAAGAATAAACAATCGAAGTTTCCGTATTAGATATTGGGAGAAAGGCTAAGGGACCCTTGGCTGTAAAAATTTGAGAAGCAATATTATTCTCTAATTTTTTATGGCGAATAATTGACGTATATGCCAAGCTTTTGTAATCTTTTTGTATTTTTCTATGAAAAAATTTTTTAGTAAAAGGACTATAAATATCTGTATTAATTATAAGTTTATAGTCCCTCTCAAGTAAATTTTTTGAATTTAAGATTTTTTTGAAATTACATTTATGATTTTTTTTTAAACTTACGAATAATAAATTATATAACTCATGATTTTTAATTATTGAAAAAAGTTTTTCATTATGATTTTTAAAATCTAAGATTTTTTCATTATTAAGATTTTCACTGTAAATTTCTATCTTATTAATATCCCATGATAAATTTTTTATATTAAGGATATTTTTGTTAAAAAAATCAATATTTGATTTTGAAATGCCTAATGTTTGGGTTTTTTTATACTTAAAGTTATTGTTTGATGAAAAAATATCCACATATATTCCTTGGTTAACTAAAGTTTTTGCTAGTGTTAAGCTTATTAACCCATTTCCTAAAATACAAACTTTCATAATTATTTTAATTTTAACAACAAAAATTAGGTGATACAAAGATATATATTTGATTCATCTGCTATGGAAATAAAAAAACTAGGCAATTCAATACTAATTTTTCTAACAAAGAGAGTGATAGAGATATCGGGTATTATTGTAACTACTTTGGGCATTCTTCTTTTTTTAGCACTAATATCTTACTCTGCAGATGATCCAAACTTTATATTTCCAAAAAATTTACAAATCAAAAATTATTTAGGTTTTCACGGAAGTTATACCTCGGATCTTTTCTTCCAATCGGTTGGCTTAATATCTTTTTTAATACCAATTACATTTGCTCTTTCCGGAATAAATATTTTCAGAGAGAAAAAAATTCTTATATTTTTTGAAAATTTATTTTTTATAATAATTTATTCGATAATTGGTTCAACTTTTTTTAGTTATTTTTATAAAGATGCATTTAGTCTTTATATAAATGGTAATGGAGGTTTCGTTGGACAGTACCTTAATAGCACATTTTTAGGTGAATTAATTAATTCAAATGAGAAAATTTCATATTATATTTTTATCTTGGTTATTTCTGTTTTTTTTTTGTTAAGTATAAATTTAAATATCGTAAAATTATTTAATTTAATAAAAAAAATATTTACTGCTAGATTTAATAAAAAAAAAAAAAATTATACTAATCAAAATGAGATTATAAAAGAGTATATACCCCAAGATGAAATTAAAAATTTAATTCAAGAAGATTTACCATTTATAAAAGCAGAGAATAATATAATTAATAACAAAACTAAATTTAAATTACCATCACTAGAATTGCTTAAAAATTTTACAAAAAATGAAAGATCTAAATCAAACAAAGATGATAATATTGATCCAAAATTTTTAGAAAAAATACTTTTGGATTTTGGTGTAAATGGTAAGATTAAAAAAATTAGTCACGGACCAGTAGTAACACTAAACCAATTTGAACCAGCTGCTGGCATCAAAGTTTCAAAAATCATAAATCTTTCTGACGACATAGCAAGAAATACAAGCTCAGAGTCTGCAAGGATATCTACAATTCCAGGTAGCAATACAATCGGTATCGAATTACCAAATTCGCTGAGAGAAAATGTATATTTGAGTGAAATTATCAACAATCAAGATTTTAAAAAAAAAGAGATAAAATTACCAATTGCATTAGGAAAAAACATATCTGGTGAACCAATTGTTAGAGATTTGACATCAATGCCTCATTTATTGATTGCTGGTACAACAGGATCAGGAAAATCTGTTTGTATAAATACGATTATTCTCTCATTGCTTTACAGACATCACCCTGACAAATGTAAATTTATTTTAATTGATCCGAAAATGTTGGAGTTATCCACTTATGAGGGTGTTCCACATTTACTGTGCCCTGTAATTACCGAGGCAAAAAAAGCTGCGTCAGTTTTAGGTTGGGTTGTAAAAGAAATGGAAAGTAGGTACAGGCTAATGACTAAAGAAGGTGTAAGAAATATTGATGGGTATAACTTAAAACATAAACTACCGATGCCCTACATTGTCGTTGTAGTAGATGAGATGTCTGACTTAATGCTGGTTGCTGGAAAAGAGATAGAAAATTATATTCAAAAGTTATCCCAAATGGCTAGGGCTGCAGGTATACACATTATAATGGCAACTCAAAGACCGAGTGTAGATGTGATTACAGGTACTATTAAGGCTAATTTTCCTACACGTATTTCATTTCAAGTTACATCAAAAATAGATAGCAGAACTATATTGGGTGAGCAAGGTGCTGAGCAACTTTTAGGTAAAGGAGACATGCTTTACATGTCTTCTGCCAATAAAATAGTTAGAATTCATGCACCCTATGTATCTGAAAATGAAATTGAGAAAATAAATAATTTTTTAAGATCGCAGGCTGAACCTGATTACATTGATGAAATTCTGAATTTTGCAGATGAGAAAGAAATGAATGAAAAATCAAACAATCAAGGAGATAAGGATGAGTTATATAACAATGCGGTAGAAATAATTAAATCAGAAGGAAAAGCCTCAACTTCATTATTGCAAAGAAAATTGCAAATTGGATATAATCGAGCAGCAAGAATTATAGATATGATGGAAGCCGAAGGAATTGTAAGTAAAGCAAACCATGTTGGGAAGCGTGATGTCCTAAAATGAGAAAATACTATCTAATATTATTATTGTTTTTCTTTTCTATTAACCAAAGTTCTGCTTCTATTAAGAGTGGTATACTTAATAAACTTAATTTAATCGAAAATATATCATTTAATTTTGAACAAAATATTAATGATAAAATCGAAAAAGGTAAATGCGTTTTACAGTATCCAAAAAAAATTTTTTGCAAATATAATTTAAATAATAAAAAGATTTTAGTATCTAACGGAAAATCATTAGTAATTAAAACTATATCTAGTTATTATATTTATCCGTTAAAAGAAACTCCACTGGAATTAATATTAGATAAAAAATATCTAATAGACATAATTAGTAAATCAAAAAATTACCATGTTGACGAAAATTTTGTAGCCTTTAAATTTTTTAAAAATGAAAGTGAAGTAAATATATTTTTTGACAAAAAAACTTTGAATTTGATGGGTTGGCAAACAGTAGATTTATACCAAAATCTAAATATTGTTTTTTTATCATCAATGTCGTTCAATCAGAAAATTAAGAAAAAAACATTCGTTTTGCCTCAATCGGACTAAAAAGCTATTAATAATTAAATCTGCACTGTTTCAGTCATAAAAACCTTCATGCCCCTTGAAAGGTAATTATTAAGGGCATTTTTATGATCTAAAGAACAGGTGTGAACCCATACTCTTTTGGGTTTTTGTAAAAAAGATTCTTTTATAGCAATAGATAATAAATACGAGCCTAGTTTTTTATTATGATATTCCTCCAATAAACCAAGATAAGCAATCTCAACCTCATTCTCGCTCGAATGATAAATTAACTCAAAATAACCAGCAAGGTCATTTTTGTTTTTTAAAATATAGGTTCTAAGATTCTTATTTGTTGTGTAATTGATCCACTGATTATCATTCCACGATAATCTATCAGTCCATCGATGATTTTTACCTATATTTTTATAAAAAAACTTATTTAGTTGAAAGTTTGGTGGATCAGTTAGTTCTATCTTAAATTCTTTTGGTATAATCTTTACATCAATCAAGTCATCTATTGAATAAATTTCAAGATAATTTCTTTTAACTTTTAAACTCATTGAACCATTTTACCTATGCTTTCACCTCCAAATAGGTGAAAATGTAAATGCGGCACCTCTTGTCCACCATGCTGACTTATATTTGCAAGTGCCCTGTAACCTTTTCCAGTATCAACAGAAATATTTAGTTTTTTGGCAACTATATTGATACCTTTTATAAGACCTACAATTTCATCATTAGAGGCATTATTTGCAAAATCATCTAAGTCTTTATATTTTCCTTTTGGTATGACAAGTGCATGTATCTTCTTTTGGGGATTTATATCATAAAAAGATAGGACAAATTCATCTTCATAAATTTTTTTACAAGGAATTTCATTTCTTAAAATTTTTGCAAAAATATTATTATTATCATAAGTCATTATAAAATCTCTAACTCTGCATTTATACTGATAATTTTTCCACCTTTTAAATTAGCGTCAACAACAGCACATTCATAATATGCAAAAGATGTTTCCTCAGCTATCTGTTTCATCTCTAAACATTTGGACTCTTTTTCAACTAATAAATGTTCTTTTAATTCTAACGGATCGCCTAAATACATCAAAAGTGCTATGACTTCTCCTTGTTTTTCTATATCTTCATTCAATTCTAGCTCTGCAACTCGATCGGAAACTCCAATTTCAAATTCAGAAAAAGCAACATAGCCTTTATAAAGACCGAAACACAATAAAAAGACTAAAACAATTTTAATCTTACTCATTTTATTTTCTTCTTTTTTCTAGCTCTTTTTCTATATCCTCAATCTTAATATTATGCGCCTCAAGATAAATTATCAAATGATAAAATACATCAGCAGCTTCATGAATCTTATTAGTGTCCTTATCTACTGCCTCAATCAACTCATTTATTTCCTCTAAAACTTTTGATTTGCTTAACGATTTATCTGATAATAATCTGTTGGTATAAGATCCATCGACTGGTCTTTCTTTTCTTTCACGAGCTAGTTTAAATAAGTTTTCTAGAGTGCTTAGCATACTAAATTCTAACAGGAATTCCTTTTGAGTCCAAATATTCCTTAGCCTCTCGCACTGAATGTTTTCCATAGTGAAATATTGAGGCTGCTAAAACTGCACTTGCATTTCCTAACTTAATTCCATCAACCAAATGATCTAGATTACCAACACCTCCTGAAGCAATTAAAGGTATGTTTACTTTTGATGCAATTTTATTCATCAAATCGACATCATAACCTATTTGTGTTCCATCTCTATCCATTGATGTTACAAGTAATTCTCCTGCCCCACTATCTTCCATTTTTTTTGCATACTCTAACGCATCAATTCCACTATTATATCTCCCCCCATGTGTAAAAACTTCCCACTTATCTTCATTTTTTTTTGCATCAATAGCTACAACAATGCATTGTGAGCCAAACTTTTTTGAACTTTCAAGAACTACTTTTGGATTTTCAACAGCTGCGGTATTAATAGATACTTTATCGGCACCACAATTTAATAATTTATTGATATCATCTATACTTCTTACTCCTCCACCAACAGTTAGGGGGACAAAACATTTTTTTGATGTTCTCTCAACTACATCATAAATTGTATCTCTATTTTCGTTTGAAGCAGTAATATCTAAAAAACATATTTCATCTGCTCCGCCATCAGAGTAAATTTTTGCTTGCTCAACAGGATCTCCTGCATCCTTTAAATCTACAAAGTTAATTCCCTTTACAACACGCCCATTCTTAACGTCCAAACAAGGAATTATTCTGTTTTTAAGCATCTTCTTTTACCAATTCATCCAATTTGATATCACCATCATAGATGGCTTTACCGACAATTATACCTTCAATATTATTTAAATTTTTTGCTTTTTTTATATCATCTATAGATGAAACTCCTCCAGATATAACTACAGGGCAATTAGATATTTCCGCAACTTTAGATGTTTCGTCAAAATTTGGACTTTGCTTCATACCATCCCTATTAATATCAGTAAAAATTAATCTACTAACACCATAGTCATTAACTTCTTTTAAATAATCTAAAGTTAATTGATTAGAGTTTTCTCTCCATCCAGATATTGACAAATGACCATTTTTGGCGTCCAAACCTAATGCAATTCTATTTAAAAATTTTTCACATGCATCTTTTAAAAAATTTTTATCTTTGATAGCGGCACTTCCTAAAATTACTTTTTCAACACCGCCATCAATGTATTTTTTAATACTTTCGATATTTCTAATACCGCCACCTACCTCAACTTTTAAATTAAATTTACTAACTATATCCTTAATAATATCTAAATTCACTGTTTCGCCGGTTAAAGCAC
>CACGAB010000011.1 GCA_902570915.1 uncultured Pelagibacteraceae bacterium
GGGGAAATATTCTTACAGGTTTTCCTTGGAACTTATTTGTTTACAGTTTTTCGGAGAGTTTAACTTTTATAAGTTTTGTATCCATTATCGGAACGTACACACTAAATCTTTTAATAATTAGTTTTTTTTCTGCACCTGCAATTTATGTTTTAAGAAAATCAAAAGTTGAAGTTTTTATTTTTATTTTGATTTTATTAATTCCAATATTATTTTTATTTTATGGAAAATTATATAAGCAAAGTTTTTTAAATGAAAAAATTGTAAAAAATCCTTACTTGATAAGGATAATTGGATCAAATATAAGTTTAGATAGATTTTACAGTGATAATCAAGCAGAAAAAATCATTAATGAGTTAATAAATTTAAGTTCACCCGAACCTTACCAAAAAACTTTTTTTTTGTGGCCAGAAGGAATCATACCAAATACGTATTTAGATGAATTAAAGTTATATGAGAGTTTATTTGCTGAAAACTTTAATGAAAATCATTTAATAGGTCTCGGTATTTCTAGTAGATCATTAATAAAAGAAAATTATAAATATTTTAATTCACTCTCACTTATTGATAATAAATTAAATTTAGTTCAAAACTATAATAAAATAAATTTAGTTCCTTTTGGTGAATTTCTCCCATTTGAAAATTTACTTAATAAAATTGGTTTAAAAACAATCACAAATAACATCGGATCTTTTACTAAGGGAGGTGAAAGAAAGATTATCCATATAAAAAATAACTTTCCCGAGTTAAAATTTTTACCATTAATTTGCTATGAGATAATTTATAGTGGCAATCTGACAAAAGATAATGATTACGATTTTATAATAAATATATCAGAAGATGGATGGTTTGGTAAATCTGTTGGGCCAAAGCAACACTTCTCTCACAGTATATTTAGAGCTATAGAAACTGGAAAATATATCTTAAGGTCATCAAATAATGGTATGACGGCAATAATTAATCCACTGGGGCAGATCGAAAAAAAAATTGATTATAACAAAGATGGTTTTATTGATTTTGAAAAAAGAAGAGAGCTTAATCCAACTATATTTTCTTTATATGGAAACAAAATATTTTTCTTATTAATTTTGTTGTATATTTTATTAATTTTTTCATTTAATAGGATCAAAGATGAATAATATAAAAAACTTCCTTTTTACTAGTGAGTCGGTTTCAGAGGGGCATCCAGACAAAGTTTCCGATAGAATATCTGATATGGTAGTGGATACTTATTTATCCAAAGACCCCTATGCAAGAGTTGCTTGTGAAACGCTCACAACTACTAATAAGGTTGTTTTAGCTGGAGAGGTGAGAGGACCAGAGATTAATAAAGAAGATCTTATAAAAAATGTTAGGGACTGCATTAAAGATATTGGTTATGATCAAGAAGGTTTCACTTGGAAAGAAGCTACAAAAATAGAGTCTCATCTTCACTCACAATCTTCAGATATTGCAATGGGAGTAGATTCCAAGGGAAATAAAGATGAAGGGGCTGGAGATCAAGGGATAATGTTCGGATATGCGTGTGATGAAACTGACGTTTTAATGCCAGCCCCAATTCATTACTCACATAAAATTTTAAGACTAATGGCTGAGGATAGAAAATCTGGAAAATTAAAAAATATTGAACCTGACTCAAAAAGCCAGGTCACATTTCAATATTTAAATGGAAAACCAGCAAAAGTGAAGTCCGTGGTTATATCTTCTCAGCATTCAGCCAACGTGAGTCAAAAAGAGGTTAGAGAAATACTTAGGCCATATATGCTAAAGGCAATTCCAAAAGAATTTATGGAAGATTTTAATGATAATGAATTCTATGTAAATCCAACTGGAAATTTTGTAATTGGAGGTCCTGATGGGGATTGTGGACTGACAGGAAGAAAAATTATTGTAGATACATATGGGGGCGCTGCTCCTCACGGAGGTGGAGCGTTTTCAGGAAAGGATCCAACTAAGGTTGATAGATCAGCTGCTTATGCTGCAAGGTATATTGCGAAAAATATTGTAGCTTCAAGGATTTCTGAAAAATGTTTAATCCAGTTGGCGTATGCAATCGGAGTATCAAAACCTTTATCAATATATGTAAATCTTTTTGATGATGATTTGGATAAAAATAAGTTTGTTACAGAAAGAATTAAAGAAAATTTTGATTTAAGTCCTAGAGGGATTAGAGAGATGTTGGGATTGAATAAGGCTATTTATGAAAAAACAGCTGCCTATGGTCATTTTGGAAGAACTCCTGAAAGTGATGGAGCTTTTTCTTGGGAAAATACTGATAAAATTACTGTTTTTACAAGATAGTTTTTATTGAATAATTAAAAAACTTTATTATATTTCCTTTAAATTCTCGATTTCTAAAATGGGCTTTGGCCCATTTTTTTTTGGAGGTAACTAAAATGTTAAATAAAAGAGCTGATAAACTAGAACTATTAAGAATTGCTGAAGCAGTTGCTTTAGAGAAAGCTATAGACAAAGAATTGATTATCAATTCCATGGAAACTGGTATTGCTAAAGCAGCTAAGTCAAAGTTTGGCCAAGATAATGAAATAAAAGTTGCTATTAACAGAGAGAATGGAGATATTGAAATTTTTAGAAAGTTAATAATCTCAGATAATCCCGAAAATTCTAATACAGAAATTAAACTGAAAGATGCAATAATTTTAAATGAGCAAAATAAAGACAAAAAAATTGGTGATGAAGTTTTACAACCACTTCCAGCATTTGATTTTGGAAGAATAGCTGCTCAAACTGCCAAACAAGTAATCAGTTTTAATGTTCGTGAGGCAGAAAGAGAAAGACAGTTCAATGATTTTAAGGATAAAAAAGACACTATTTTAAGCGGAATAGTGAAAAGGCTTGAGTTTGGAAATGTTATTGTAGACTTAGGTAGAACTGAGGCAATAATTCAAAAAAATGAGCTTATTCCACGAGAAAATATAAAAGCTGGAGATAGGATCAAGGCTTATTGTTATGATGTGAGGAGAGAAAACAAAGGTCAGCAAATATTTTTATCCAGAGCTCATCCGAAATTTATGGAAAGACTTTTTGTTCAAGAGGTACCAGAAATTTATGATGGATTAATTGAGATTAAATCATCCTCTCGAGATCCTGGAAGTAGAGCAAAGATTTGTGTTAAAGCCATTGATACCTCATTAGATCCAGTTGGTGCATGTGTTGGAATGAGAGGATCAAGAGTGCAAGCGGTGGTCAATGAATTACAAGGTGAAAAAATTGATATAGTTAATTGGTCAGAGGATCCAGCAATTTTAGTTTCAAATGCATTATCTCCTGCTGAGGTCCAGAGAGTAAACGTTGATATTGAAAGAAAAAAATTGGATGTGATTTTAACTGAGGAAAATTTGAGTAAAGCCATAGGACGAAGAGGTCAAAACGTGAGACTTGCAACAAAATTGTTAAATTTTGAAATCAATATAATGACAGATCAAGAAGACTCTGAGAGAAGACAACAAGAATTTAAAGAAAAAACAGAAAATTTTGTTAAGAATTTGGAGTTAGATGAAACTTTAGGACAACTACTTGTTGCGGAAGGTTTTTCAACTATTGATGATATCAAAGATAGCTCTTTGGATAATTTCAAAAAAATTGAAGGTATCGAGGAAGATACAGCTAAAGCTTTGATTGAAAGAGCAAAAGAATTTCATAAAAAAGATCAAGAAGATATTTCACAAAGAATAAAAGACTTGGGAATTTCTGATGATTTAGTCAACCTAAAAGGTTTAACACCTGGAATGTTATTGACTTTAGGTGAGCAAAAGATTTTAAAACTTGAGGATTTTGCTGACTTAGCATCCGATGAATTGACAGGGGGTTTTGATGTAATAAAAGGTGAAAGAGTAAGAGTCCAAGGATACTTGGAGGATTTTGCGCTATCGAAAACCGAGGCAGATGAATTAATAATGTCAGCTAGAAATATAATTTACAAAGATTGAGAGATGAATAATGGAGAGCAAAAAAACAAAACTAACAATTTCTGGTGGTCCTAAGAAGTCTTTTAAAAGCATTGACAGTCTCAATAATCAAGGAAAAAAAACAGTTATAATTAATAAGCAGTCACCTAAATTTTCAGGTAAGAGCAAAACTTTTAAGGGAGGTGGTTACAAATCCTCATCATCAACATTTAAAAAGGGCGCAAATTACAAGTCAAATTTTAAAACAAGTAATTCTACTTTAGGTATAAGTGATTTTGAAAAACGTAAGTTAGCAGAGCAAAGAGCTACTAAAAAATTTAAAAGGGAGGATGATAAAGATAAAAAATCTAAATTAAGCTCAAAAAAAAGAGATGTAAAATTGACAGTCTCAAGAGCCTTAAGTGATGAAATAGAAACAAGAGAAAGAAGTCTAGCATCAGTTAAAAGAGCTAGGCAAAAAGAATTAAAAAATATTAATAAAGAAGACAATGGTGAGAATCAAAAACCAATCAAAAGAAACATAAATATACCTGAAGCTATAACGGTGAGAGAATTAGCAAATAAAATGGCAGAGCAATCTAGTAATGTGATTAAACATTTATTTGGTATGGGAGTGACTGTAACAATCAATCAAACTTTAGCCGCGGACACTGCGGAATATCTCGTTAAGGAATTTGGACATAACCCAATTCGGGAGGAAAAGGCTGAAGAGATTATTAAAAAAATAAAAGATTCTAGACCTGAAAACTTGAAAAGTAGAGCACCAATAATAACCGTAATGGGTCATGTTGATCATGGTAAAACATCTGTATTAGATGTTCTAAGAAGTGCAAATGTTGTATCAGGAGAGTTCGGTGGGATAACACAGCATATTGGAGCCTATCAAATTAAAAACGGTAATAATGATTTAACTTTTATTGATACTCCTGGTCATGCTGCTTTTACAGAAATGCGAGCGAGAGGATCAAAATTGACCGATATAGTAGTTTTAGTTGTTGCTGCAGATGATGGTGTAAAACCTCAGACTGTTGAGTCTATAAAGCATGCTAAAGCGGCAAAAGTTCCAATAGTCGTTGCAATAAATAAATGTGATTTACCTGATGCCGATCCTCAAAAAATAAAAAATCAATTGCTGGAGCATGAATTGATTGCTGAGGACCTATCAGGGGATACTTTGATGGTTGAGATATCAGCTAAAACTAAATTAAACTTGGATAAACTTCTTGAAGCAATAACTTTACAAGCAGAAATCTTAGATTTAAAAACTGATTTTGAGTCTAAAGCAACTGGTGTAGTTTTGGAATCCAAGATCGATACGGGTAGAGGACCAGTAGCTAACATTATTGTAACAAGCGGAACTTTAAAAAAAGGGGATTTTTTCGTCTGTGGAATTAAATGGGGTAAAATTAGAGCAATAATAAATGATAAAGGTAAAAATATTGAGAAAGCAATACCATCAACACCTGTTGAAATTTTAGGAATTAACGGTGCTGCCAAATCAGGAGATGATTTTATTGTTTTAAACAATGAAAAAGAAGCAAAAAATCTTAGTGAGAATAGAGCAGAGGAAAATAAAGATATAAAGAATCCATTATCATTCGCAACTCAAGAGTCTGCATTTTCAAATAATTCGACTCAAGATTTGAATTTAATTATTAAATCAGATGTTCATGGGTCTTCAGAGGCCATTAAAAGTGCAATAAACCATATTAAACACGATGAGGTGAAACCTAAAATTATTTTGGCTGATATAGGTATGGTAACAGAAACCGATGTAACTCTAGCAAAAGCATCAAAAGCAGTCTTAATAGCTTTTAATGTAAAACCAAGTAAAGAAGCAAAAAAACTAGCTGAAGAAGAAAATATTAAGATATCTTCATATAATATAATTTATGAAGTTCTAGATTTTGTTAAAAAAAGTATGTCAGGTTTACTAGCTCCTGATGTGCAAGAAAATATTACTGGCACAGCCCAAATTCTTGAAATTTTTAAGGTTTCCGGTGCGGGCAAAGTTGCAGGTTCTAAAGTGACTGATGGTGAAATTCTTGCTAACTCTAGTGTTAGGATTATAAGAGATGGCGCAATTATCTATACAGGTAAAATAGCGACGATATTTAGAGAAAAAAATCAAGTAAAACAAGTAGATAATGGCCAAGAATGTGGTATCGCTTTAAAAGACTACATGGACTTTCAAAAGAACGATACAATTGAAGCTTTTAATGTTACATCTACCGAGAGATCAATATAATGGCCGATAGAATAGGAAAGCAAATAACTCAAAGGCAGCTCAGATTTGGAGAAATGGTAAAACAGTCTTTGAGTATGATTTTTATTAGGAATGAAGCAAAAATTCCAGATTTGGAAACTAAAAACATAACTGTAACAGAAGTTAGAATGAGCCAAGATTTAAAAATTGCTAAAGCTTATGTGCTACCCTTAGGTGGGAAAGATGCTGATAAGACCATCAAAAAATTAAAAGAATACTCTTTTTTAATAAGAAAAATATTATCACAAAAAATAATAGCAAAATTTTTACCAAAAATCCTTTTTAGAAAAGATGATTCTTTTGAATACGCAGAAAAAATAGAAAATTTAATTAAACAAGCAAACGAGTAGGAAAATAAATATGAGTAAAAAAACAACAGAATTAGCTATTCATGATAAGGATACGGGATCATCCGAGATTCAAATAGCTTTATTAACCGAAAAAATTGAGAATTTATCTAAACATATTAAGCAGTTTAAAAAGGATAAACATTCCTCAGTTGGCTTACTGAAAGCAGTTAATAAGAGAAAAAAATTGTTAGATTACCTTAAAAGAAAAAAGGTTGATTCTTACAAAAATGTACTGTCGAAATTGAAATTGAGAAAGTAAAAATCAAAATAGATAGAACGGAATGAAATGAAACGAAACGAAATGGAAATGAAATGTTTAAAGTATATACGAAGGAAATTGAAGTAGCAGGAAAGAAGATAAGTTTAGAAACAGGAAAAGTAGCAAGACAAGCAGACGGTGCAATAATCGCGACATGTGGAGAGACAGTTGTTTTAGCAACAGTGGTGGGAGCAAAAAAAGTAAATCCTGATGTTGATTATTTTCCACTATCCGTAAATTATCAGGAAAAATACTATGCTGCAGGAAAAATTCCAGGTGGGTATTTCAAAAGAGAGGCAAGACCAACCGAGAGTGAAACATTAATCTCTAGATTAATTGATAGACCAATCAGACCGTTATTTCCCGATGAATTTAAAAATGAAGTTCAGTTATTACCAACTGTAATTTCTTACGATAAAGAAAATGAAGCGGATATTTTATCAATTACAGCTTCATCAGCAGCTTTGGCTATATCAGGAATGCCATTTATGGGTCCTGTTGGAGCTTCTAGGGTTGGTTTTATTGATGGAAAATATGTTTTAAATCCATCAAAAGCTGAGCTTGAAAAATCAAAATTAGACTTAGTTGTAGCGGGTACTAAGGATGCAGTGCTTATGGTTGAATCTGAAGCGAGCGGTTTAACAGAGGAAGAAATGTTAAATGCAGTTAAATTTGGTCATGAAGGTTTTGTTCCTGTGATTGAAATGATCGAAGAACTTGCAAAAGAATGTAGAAAACCTGAATGGATCGTTGAAAAGAAAGACCTATCAGAAGTTAAGAAAAAACTTGAGGAAACTTTCACAGAAGATCTTAAAAAAGCTTTTGCGACAAGAGATAAACAAGATAGATCAAATCAAATTTCAGAAATTACTGATAAAGCTAAAAAACTTTATGAAGAGGATGAAAATTATACAGATCTTGATGTAAATTCTGAACTTAAAAAAATAGAAAAATCAATAGTTCGAACAGACATTTTAAAAAATAAAAACAGAATTGATGGTAGAGGATTATCTGATGTAAGGCCTATATCTTGTGAAGTTGGTGTCCTACCACGAACCCATGGTTCTGCATTATTTACCAGAGGCGAAACACAGGCAATTGTGACAGCTACTTTAGGTACATCGGATGATGAGCAAAGAATTGAAAGTTTAGATGGATTACAAAGAGAAAGATTCATGCTTCACTATAATTTTCCACCTTTTTCAGTTGGAGAAACAGGAAGAATTGGAACTGGTAGAAGAGAAATAGGACATGGTAAATTAGCGTGGAGAGCAATACATTCTTCATTGCCATCAAAAGAGGCATTCCCTTATACTTTTAGAGTAGTTTCTGAGATTACAGAATCTAATGGCTCATCTTCAATGGCTACTGTTTGTGGAACATCATTAGCACTAATGGATGCGGGTGTCCCTATAAAAGAACCAGTTGCAGGTATAGCAATGGGTTTGATCAAAGAAGGTGATGATTTTAGTGTCTTATCAGATATCTTAGGTGATGAAGATCATTTAGGTGATATGGACTTTAAAGTTGCCGGAACTAAAGATGGAATTACTTCTCTTCAAATGGATATCAAAATTACAGGTATTACATTTGAAATAATGGAGCAAGCATTAAGCCAAGCTAAAGATGGAAGAGTTCATATCTTAGGAGAGATGAATAAAGCATTATCAGCCTCAAGAGCTGATGTTGGAAAACACACTCCAAAAATGGAAAAAATTAATGTTGATAAAAAAGACATTGCTGCCGTAATTGGAAAAGGTGGAGCTACAATAAGAGAGATTGTAGAAAAATCAGGTGCGAAAGTTGATGTTAATGATGAGGGCGTAGTGACAGTTGCTGCACCAGATGAAGAAGCTAGAAATATTGCTATGCAAATGATTAAAGACATCACTGCTAAAGCTGAATTGAATAAAATTTATTCAGGTAAAGTAATGAAAATTATGGAATTTGGAGCATTTGTAAACTTTTTAGGCAAACAAGATGGGCTTGTTCATATTTCTGAACTTGCTGATAAAAGAGTTGCTAAAGTTACTGATGTTGTCAAAGAAGGTGATGAGGTAAAAGTAAAAGTGATTGGATTTGATAGAGGAAAGGTAAAACTTTCTATTAAACAAGCTTAGGTTTAAAATGTAAATCAAGAAATAAGTAGAATAATTAAAATTATTTTATGAGAGTTGCTGTTTTAAGTTTGATTATTTTATTATTTTTCTTTAACAGTAATAAAGTTTATTCAGGCACAGTTACTATGCCTTCAACTTTAACAACTGATACAACTGATTTCGTTTTACTATCAAGCTCAGGAACAACACCTAGTATTAGTGGTTACACAGGAACCCTTCTTGTTTCAGCTGTAGCATCGGATGGAAATATAAAGGTAACGTCTGTTACTAATTTAATGCAGGCAGCGGGCTATTGTAATTATCCAAGTGATAATTCAAGTGTACCTTCTCAGTGTACAGGTAATTCTCTTACAGAAATAGGTTTTAGAGGAACACAAGATGATATTAATAATGCACTTGCAACATTATCATTTAAAGGCGATGGCGTTGCTGGATCTCCTACTATTACTGTTGCTGTAACTCCAGCTGGTACTAATTATTTTTCAGGAAATGGTCATTACTATGAACTTGTAACTGGAACTATTAATTGGGAAGACGCAAAAACTGCTGCAGAAGCTTCAACTTACTTAGGTCTTACAGGTTATCTCGTAACAATTACAAGTGAAGCTGAGAATAATTTTATTAAAAATAAAATTGGTACCAATACTTGGATTGGTGGATCTGATGATGCAACACATACATCTAATACCCATCCAGCTATAAGTCTTGATTTAGGACAAGGTACTGCTCTAGCAGGAGAAGGTACATGGGAATGGGTTTCAGGACCTGAAAACGGAAAGACTTTTTTTTGTCAAGTAGCAATTGAGAGTACAACACCAGGAGTTAATAAGGCAGATCCTGCACATGAGGATTGCACAGTTGCATCAGGTTATTCTTATGCAAATTGGTTAACTGATGAACCTAACGATCACCCATCTGCAAATGATGGGGATGAAAATTGTGCTCATATGTACGGTTCTCCATTAGGCAGAAAAGGTAAATGGAATGACTTACATTGCACAAAAGATACAACTGGAGCGTATGTAATTGAATATGGTGGAACAGCTGGTGAAAGTGCAACCGTAAGTGGTCAAACTACATTAACAATTAGATCAACAGAAGTTAGCGGTTTCAATGCGTTCGATGACAAACAAGTAAGTGGAATGGCAAATGCACAAACAGAACATGCTAAAAGATTTATGTTCAATACTACCAATCAAGTTATGCGTAGAATGGAACAGTTTAGAAGAGTTGGAATTAATAAATCAACTCGAATTAAAGATATGAAATTGACTCTTTCTAATCAAAATAATTACAAAGAACAAATACCTCCAGAATTCTTTGATTATTACATTGATAAATATAAGAATTTATCTGCAAAAAATATTGATGATTTAATTAGTGAACTACCATTAACAAAATATTTAAAAGAAAATTATAATATGACGCCAAAAGATTGGGCGTTTTGGACAGCTGGATCAATTAATAAAGGTAGACTTAATCTTAGCTCAGGTGGCGATTTAGGAATAATAAATAGAACTGAGAGTTTTTTATTAGGTGCAGATGTTAATTATAATAAAGGTTCTTTATTTGGACTTGTTTTTAGGCGCGAAGATGATCAATCTAATATAGGCACTAAAGATAGCACTGGATTTTTAGCAAGATCAAATAATTTTTCCCTATATAATACCTGGCAAGGATCTGAAAAAAATTATATCGATTCTTTTTTAGGGTTTGGAAAAACTACTTATGCCACAACACGTATTACTGATACCTCAAACCCTTCCAATGTTGTAAAAGGTAAATTTAAAGCAAATCAAATTTTTGGTTCGGTTAAATATAATTTAAAGAATGTCCGTAAAAATTATAAATTTCACAATTATTCCAAATTTGATCTCGGTTTTGTAAATTTTGATGGATATTCTGAGACAGGTAGCAGTAGTTCAAAGCTAAAATTTGACAAAAGAGAACTTGAAACATCATCAATTTCTTTAGGATCTGCCGTTGAGAAAGAAATTTACCTTACCGACTCATTATTTATTCCTTATTTTAAGATAGATTTTAATAAGGATCTTACAGATGGATCAGATATACAAGCTAACTTTGTTGGAGAAACAACCAAATATAATACTACTATTGAAAAAAAATATAACTCAATGATTATTTTGGAAACTGGATTTGATTGGTTTTTAGATAATGGGTGGAATATTAAATCTGTATTTAGCAGAATTGATAAAGATGGTGTTGGACACGAAAACTTAATAGAGCTAAGAGCTGTTAAATCAAGACAAAACTTATATTAAAATTAAGTTATATTTTTTGGATCAGGCATTCCAACTTTGTTGTATCCCGCATCTACATAGTGAATTTCACCAGTAACACCATTTGCAAGATCGCTTAGAAGATATAATGCTGAGTTTCCAACATCATGAATATCAACATTTCTTTTTAGGAATGAGTGATCTTCATTCCATTTATATAAAAATTTTGCATCCCCAATGGCAGAAGCTGCTAAGGTTTTAATAGGGCCAGCACTTATCGCATTAACTCTCATGCCTTTAACGCCCAAATCTCTAGCTAAGTATTTTACACTAGCCTCAAGTGCTGATTTACACACACCCATTACGTTATAATTTGGAATAGCTTTAGTAGACTCGTAAGTTAATGTTAGAAGACTTCCACCTTGTTTCATCACTTTCGATGCTTCTTTTGCTACTTCAGTAAATGAAAAACATGAAATTAACATACTTCTTAAAAAGTTTTCTCTAGTTGTATTTAAATATTCGCCTGATAATTCTGATTTATCTGAAAATGCAACTGCATGAACTACAAAATCAATTTCTCCCCATTGAGATTTGATATCCTCAAATAATTTTACTACCTCTTCTTTTTTTTCAACATCACAGCTAAAAGTTGATTTTGAATTTAATTTTTCTGCTAGAGGGACTACTCTTTTCTTAAGAGCATCACCTAAATACGTAAAAGCTAATTCAGCGCCAGCCTCTGAAAGTTTTTGAGAGATACCCCAAGCAATAGATCTTTCATTAGCAACTCCCATGATTAATCCTTTTTTACCTTTCATCAAGCTCATGATTAAACCTTTTCAAAAACTAGTGCAGCATTGGTTCCACCAAAGCCAAAACTGTTTGACATAACCGCATTTAAAGAAACATTTTTCTCTGATTTTGCAACAATTGGAAATTTTTTAGCTTCCTCGTCCATTTCTTTGATATTAGCTGAACCAGCAATAAAATTATTTTTCATCATAATTAGACAATATATCGCCTCGTGTACCGACGCTGCTCCTAAAGGATGACCTGATAAAGATTTTGTTGAGCTAATTTTAGGAATTTGTTCACCAAAAGTTTCTTTTACAGCGTTTAATTCTGTTATGTCTCCAACAGGAGTAGATGTTCCATGGGTATTAATATAATCAATTTTATTTTTTGCTGTTGCCATTGCCATCTTCATACATCTTACAGCTCCCTCGCCAGATGGAGCTACCATATCATAACCATCTGAAGTTGCTCCATATCCAGTGAGTTCAGCATATATTTTGGCACCTCTTGCTTTAGCATGCTCATATTCTTCAAGCACCAATACTCCACCCCCACCAGCAATAACAAAACCATCTCTTGTTTTATCATAAGCTCTTGAAGCAGTTTCAGGTGTATCATTATATTTTGAGGACAAAGCAGTCATTGCATCAAACATAGCTGTCATGGCCCAATGAATTTCCTCACTTCCACCAGCGAAGACAATATCTTGTTTCCCCATTTGAATTAACTCCATAGAGTTTCCTATACAATGCCCACTAGTTGCACATGCTGAGCTCATTGTATAATTAGTCCCTTTTATTTTAAAAGGTACGGCCAAAGTTGCCGAAGCAGTGCTTGCCATTGTTCTTGGAACTATAAATGGTCCCATAAGTTTAGGAGTTTTAGCTCTAGTTTTATCTGCAGCCAAAATCACATTTTCAATCGATGGGCCACCTGAGCCCATTACTATTCCAGTTTTAAAATTGCTCACCTCTTTCTCCTCAAGCCCAGAGTCCTCGATAGCTTCTTTCATTGCAACATAATTATATGCTGAGCCTGATCCCATAAACCTTATTGTTTTTCTATCAATAAAATCCTCAAGTTTTATATTTGGTTTACCATGAATATGACTTTTAAGATTATGTTCTTTATATTCTGGACTAAAAGAAATTCCAGACTTTGAGTTTAAAAGAGAATTGTATACCTCATCTTGGTTGTTTCCTAAACACGAAACAATTCCTAAACCTGTAATTACGACTCTTTTCATTATTTAAATAATCCTACTTTTAAATTGTCTGCTGAATAAATTTTTTTATCATCAGCTAAAACTATACCATTAGCAAGACCTACTGTAGTACCTCCAGGAGACATAATTTTTTTCATATCAATTTCATATTTTACTAATTTAATATTTTGCAAAACTTCTCCTGTAAATTTCACTGTGCCTACACCCAAAGCCCTTCCTTTTCCTGGATTTCCAATCCAACCTAAAAAAAAACCTACCAACTGCCACATAGCATCAAGACCAAGACAGCCAGGCATAACAGGATCTTCTTTAAAGTGACAATCGAAAAACCAAAGATTTTTTTTAATATCTAATTCAGCTTTTAAAGAACCTTTTTTAAATGCTCCTTTGTCATCATTAATTTCTGTAATTCTATCAAACATCAGCATTGGTGGAAGTGGTAATTTAGCATTACCTGGGCCAAATAATTTTCCTTCTCCACAATTTATAAGTTCATCATACGAGTATGAGTTTTTTTTCATAGAATTGAGTATCCTTATTTACTTGATTTTACCATTATATAATATAAATTTAATCTTAGTTTAGAATAATTTTAAATAACAATACGATTAAATAGTGAAATATATCGATAAATTAAGAAATTCTGGATTACGACCAACTAAACAAAGACTTCAAATATGTGAGGTTTTATTTGATACAGAAAAGACATTTCATTTCACGATTAATGAGCTAGATCAGAAAATTAAGAAGCAAAAAAATAACAAAATTTCATTAGCAACAATTTATAATACTGTTCATGCTTTTGAAAAAAAAGGATACCTTAAACAGATCCCAATTAATTCAAACCAAACTTATTTTGATACAAATGTTGCCGATCACCATCATTTTTATGATTTAAAAGATGAAAAGTTGATTGATTTAGAAAATTCTGATGTAGGCCCAATAAACATCTTAAAAAAAATAAACGGTAAAAAAATTAAATCTGTCGAAGTTCTTGTTAAGCTAGAAGACTAATTATTTGCTTTTACCTTAGCGTCATTTTATACCAATTGACAGCTTTTTAGAATCATTATAAACTACAATTACACTGAATTAATCTAAAGGAAAACAATGAGTACTGAAAATTTTAAAGACAAATCTTTTAAAGCAAATCAAATGAGCAAATGTCCTTTTACGGGAGCAGGAACACCTGCAAAGTTTTCTGCAGGACGGGGACAAACGGTGAGAGATTTTTGGCCTAATAGCCTAAATCTTAAAATTCTTAGTCAGCACTCAAATTTATCTAACCCTATGGATAAAAAATTTAGTTACGCTAAAGAGTTTAAAAAACTTAATTATAAAGCACTTAAAAAAGATTTAAAAAAATTAATGACTGACTCACAAGAGTGGTGGCCAGCTGATTACGGTCATTATGGACCACTCTTTATTAGGCTTGCTTGGCACGCTGCAGGAACTTACAGAACTGGTGACGGTAGAGGCGGAGCTGGAACAGGTAATCAAAGATTTGCTCCTCTTAATTCTTGGCCAGATAATGTGAATTTGGATAAAGCTAGATTGCTTTTATGGCCGATTAAAAAGAAGTACGGAAGAAAAATTTCATGGGCTGATTTATTTATACTTGTTGGTAATGTTGCGTTAGACTCAATGGGTTTCAAAACTTTTGGTTTTGGAGCTGGTAGAACAGACATTTGGGAGCCAGAAGATGATATCTATTGGGGCTCGGAAAAAGAAATGTTAGGTGTTGAGAGATATAGTGGTAAAAGAGATTTAGAACAGCCACTAGGTGCTTCACATATGGGATTAATTTATGTTAACCCCCAAGGTCCTGATGCTAATCCAGATCCAAAACTTGCAGCACATGATATTAGAGAGACATTTGGCAGAATGGCTATGAATGATTATGAGACAGCTGCATTAGTTGCTGGAGGACATACGTTTGGAAAATCGCATGGTGCAGCATCTGAATCATTTAAGGGTCCTGATCCTGAGGCTTCAAAACTTCAAGACCAGTCTACTGGATGGAATAGTGGTTACAAATCTGGAAAAGGTGTTGATACAATAAGCAGTGGTATCGAGGGTGCCTGGACTCAAAATCCCATTAGATGGGACATGGGCTATTTAGATTGTTTATATGGACATGAATGGGAGCTTACAAAAAGCCCTGCTGGTGCTCACCAATGGACGCCTAAGAAAAATGGTCAAGAAATTAAAATGGTTCCTGATGCACATAAGAAAGGTGTGCTACACCCACCCATGATGCAAACAACTGATATCTCAATGAAAGTTGATCCAAGTTATGGCCCTATTACAAAACATTTTCATCAAAATCCAAAAGAGTTTCATGATGCTTTTGCAAGAGCTTGGTTTAAATTAACTCACAGAGATATGGGTCCTAGAGTTTGTTATCTTGGAAGTGAAGTTCCAAAAGAACAGTTAATTTGGCAAGACCCAATAGATAAACCAAAATATAAACTCAAGTCAAAAGATATTAAAGATTTGAAAAACAAAATTTCTAAATCAAAAATATCGATTTCAGATTTAGTATCAACCGCTTGGGCGTCAGCGTCAACTTTTAGAGGATCAGACAAAAGAGGTGGTGCTAATGGTGCAAGGATAATGTTAGAGCCCCAAAAAAATTGGAAAGTTAATAATCCTAAGAAGTTATCAAATGTGATTAAAGCCTTGAGTAAAATCAAAAGTAAATTTGACAGTAATAAAAAAAGTGTTTCAATGGCCGACTTGATTGTACTAGCAGGTGGTGTTGGAGTCGAAATGGCCGCAAAAAAAGCTGGTTATAAAGTTAAAGTTCCATTTTCAGCAGGAAGAGGAGATGCAAGACAAGACCAAACCGATATTAATTCATTTGGCCTTCTAGAACCACAAGCAGATGGCTTTAGAAATTACTTGAATGGTGGAGCTTCAAATGTTTCTGCAGAAGAAAAATTAGTAGATAAAGCTCAGTTGATGGGTTTAACAGCGCCTGAAATGACAGCTCTAATTGGTGGAATGAGAGTTTTAGATACTAATTATGACAATTCAGAACATGGTGTTTTTACAAAAAGACCTGGTTATCTGACAAATGATTATTTCATAAACTTACTAGATATGAATACCACTTGGAAAGAAGAAGATAAATCAGAGCAGACTTTTGTCGGGAAAGACAGAAAAACTCAAAAAATTAAATGGAAAGCGACAAGAGTTGATTTGATTTTTGGGTCAAATTCTCAATTAAGAGCATTAGCAGAAGTTTATGCATGTGAGGACTCAGGTGATAAATTTATTAATGATTTTATCGCAGCGTGGGCTAAAGTAATGAATTCGGACAGATTTGACTTGAAATTAAATTAATAAAAACTAAATGATTATTTTATGCCATCAGTAACTTTCGATGATTTTTATGAGGTCCCGGACCTTAATTTTGATATCACAAGATTAAGGGAAGATTTAGATAAAATTTTAAAAGCTAAAAAATTTAACTCTCCTGGAGTAACACACTTTGGTGCAATATCATTAAACCAAATTCCAAATGACAAAAGCTCTATTGAAGGAAATAATATTCGAGGTAAATATTGGACTATAGCAGATGAAACTGGAAAAGAAGTTTGTAGAGATGTTGATATAGATGAGTCTAAATATACTCAATTAATCCCTGAATTTGAGAATACTTATTTTAAAGAAGTTTATGACACGTTGAGTAAAAGATTTAAACTGGGTAGAGTAAGACTTTTGTTAAAAGAGCCAAGGTCAACACTCAGCTGGCATAAAGACCCAGAGTGTAGGCTGCATGTACCAATTATTACTAACAAGGGTTGTTCGATGGTAATCGAGAATGTTGCAAAACATCTCCCTGCTGATGGTAAAGTTTGGATAACCAACAACACAAAATATCATAATTTCTTTAATGGTGGGGAACAGGCTAGAATTCACTTAGTAGCTTGTGTTCTAGAAAGCCCTTTTAAGGAACAAAATGGAAATAACTAGCGGAATATTTAAAGCAGCAGGTAATATTTACCAAAATAATAAAGGCTCTATCCTTAGAACAATAATCTATACAATTGGACACTTTGCGATAGCTATAACTGTTTTAATGTTAGTCGCTGACGTTTCTTTTATGATCGCATTAACTGATGCGATTGTTGAACCAATAGCTAACTCCGTTTGGTATTTTATTTTAGATAAATGGTGGGCAAGCAAGTCGAAAAATTAAAAATTTTAAAAAAATCATAATTTTTTAGATAATTCTTGATAATAATTATCATTTTCAAAAAAAAACGTGCTAATGATAATTATTCTCATAGATTTTTCTTGAAAGCATTTTTCAGCATATTATTTTTGCACATATGCAAATTGAAAATTATAATTGTAAAAAATGTGGGCTTACAATCTCTTCAACTTGTTCCAAATGTGATAAAGTGGTTGATGTTGAAGTTCTTGATGATGGTTGTATTGTGCAAAAAACTAAATGTGGTGATTGTGCAAATACACCAGTAATCAAAGACGTGTGTGTGCAACAAAAATAACTGAATATTTTAAAGTTATTTAATTTTTCCCCAAATATCGGTGTTTTTAATCCATCCTTTAAATTTGGACGTTTTAATTTGACACCAATTTTCATTACATCTTTTAACAATTAATATTCTACCTTTTTTAATTTTTGCTAAAGGTTTTGAAAAATTAGATGGTTTTTGAAATAAAATTTTATCCTTAAGCGGTATAATTGAATTTCCCTGTTTTAATTGTGAAACATGTATCCAGCCGCTATTATTTTTTACATCAATAATTCTTCGAAAATTTTCATTTTTATCAATTTGTTTTATTGGAAGATTAATTTTCTTATAAATATATTTTATAGGTGACTCTAAGCTAGGTCCATATCTGACATTGACCTTACTTTTTTTTAAAGATAGAAAAATTTCATTCGCAAAAGAATTGGATAAATAAAAAAATGTTAAAATAAGTAATAATATTATTTTTTGTAACATTATTTAGATATTTTTAATTTTTTTAATTTAACTTTTCTAAAATTTAGATTTAGTAAATCAAGTATTAGAATATATCCATTTAAATTTTTACCAATGTTTAAAATTTTTTTTAATATCTCATTAGCTTGAATTGTTCCAATTATACCAGCAACTGTTCCTAAAACACCTTCATATTCACAATTTAAAATATCATCTGAGATTTCTTTTTCTTGAAAAAAGGATCTTATGCATGGCGTATTTTTATTTTTAAAATTAAAAGTAAAGATATGTCCATCAAATTTACTTATAGCTCCAACAACGAGAAATTTTTTTGTTTTTTTACAATAATCATTTACTAAGAATTTAGTTTTAAAGTTATCTGATCCATCTATAATATAATCATATTTACTTATTATATTTTTAATATTACCTTTATTAAGTTTAACTTTGTAACAATTAACTTTTGTATTTGAATTAATTTTATGTAATTTTTTTTTTGCCACTATAACTTTTGACTTTTTGATATCGTTTATATCATAAAGGCTTTGTCGATGAATATTGGTTATATCTACATTATCGAAGTCAATTATCCCAAGGTTACCTACACCTGCTCTAGTAAGAAATTCTGCAACTGAACAACCTAAACCCCCTATTCCAATGATAAGAACTTTAGATTTAATTATTTTTTTTTGACCTAAAGCACCAATATTCCTTAGGATAATTTGTCTTGAGTATCTCGCAACCTGGCTTTTATCTAAATTTTGACTCATTTACCTGTTGAGCCAAATCCACCCTCTCCTCTTAAAGTCTTGGGCAATTCATTTGCTTCCTCTAATTCCATCTTTGCAACAGGAGTTAAAACCATTTGTGCAACTCTATCATCATTATTAACAATAAAATCATGATTACTATGGTTAAATATGATAATTTTTAACTCACCTCTATAATCACTATCTATAGTTCCAGGGGTATTTAAAACACTAATATTATTTTTAGCTGCTAAGCCAGAACGCGGCCTTATTTGTATTTCATAATCTTCAGAGAAAGCGACAGATAATCCTGTTGGAATTAAAGCTGAGGTTTGTGGTTTAATTACAATTTTTTCCTTTACAAAAGCCATTAGGTCCATGCCCGAAGCTCCTTTAGTCTTATAAGATGGAAGAGTAACTTTAGGATCAAGTTTTTTAATTAATACTCTGACCATTAATTCATGTGAGTGACAATTCTATCAACAATCTCCTCTGAGATTTCAGATTTCTTTTTATGTGAAAGTGTCTCTTTATTTTTTTTAAGATCATTATAATGAATAGTAACCTCGTTATAATCACTATTAAAACCAATATTTTCTTTAGACACATCATTTGCAACGATCCAATCACAGTTTTTATTTTTAAGTTTTTTCATGGCGTTCGATTCTAAATTTTTTGTTTCAGCTGCAAAACCAATAACTAGCTTTGGTCTCATTGAATTATGATTTGAAATATAATTCAAGATATCAACATTTCTCTCTAATTTGATGTTTAGTCTTTCTTTTTTTTTTATTTTATCTTTACTTTTTACATCAATCTTAAAATCAGAAACTGCAGCTGAAAATACTGCAATATCCGTTGGTAAATTTTTTTGAGTAGCTTTAAACATTTCATCCGCTGTTTCAACTTTTATAAGTTTAATTTCTTGATCTATATCTAGATTGGTCGGACCTGATATTAAAGTTGTGTCAAATCCTCTTTTATGCAGAGATTTTGCAATTTCATAACCTTGCTTACCACTTGATTTATTCGAAATAAATCTTACAGGATCAATGTATTCATTTGTTGGGCCTGCGGTAACTAAAGCTTTAATCTTTTTATTTTCTTTTCTATTTTCAACAAAATTTTGAATTTCATTAAATATTTCGATTGGTTCAGACATTTTGCCTTCACCATACTCTCCACATGCCATATCACCGGTAGTAGGACCTATAACTTTATAACCATAATTTTTTAGAGTTTTTAGATTATCCTTAGTCGATTGATGCTCCCACATTCTTACATTCATAGCAGGAGCCAAGTAAACTTGTTTGTTTGATGCTAAAATAACAGTTGAAGCTAAATCTTCAGCGTTTCCAGAGGCAAGTTTTGAAATAGTATTTGCAGTTGCAGGAGCAACAATTATTACATCAGCCCATCTCGATAAAGCAATATGGTCCATTTCTAACTCATTTTCTATATTGAAAAGGTCTTCGTAAACTTTCCCTTGTGATAATGAAGTGATCGATAAGGGTGTTACAAATTTTTTAGCACTACTTGTTAAAATTGTTCTTATAGAAGCCTTGTTTTTCCTAAATAATCTAATTAATTCTAAGCTTTTATATGCAGCAACTCCTCCACAAATTATAAATAAAATTTTTTTATCAGCTAAATTTTTCATTTTGTGCATTAAAATACTAGAAGGCCTAAAATTACAAGTAATAAAAAACCTATTATAGATTGATTTCTGAAAGCTACCATTTCAGATCTTTTATCACTTAATGAATTATAAGAATTTGAATTTTGAGGAATTTGTCCACTAGCTAAAAAAGTAAGAGCCTGATTAGCTTTATCCATTATTTCTGGAAATTCTGGTAATCTTTTTATTACTTCTGAAGTGCTATTAATTGTTTCATTAATTGTAGTCATAGGGTTTTTTGTCTCTTTCAACCAGTTTTCAAGAATAGGTTTAGATGTAGTCCAAATGTTTGTTTCAGGATTTAATTTTCTTGCTACACCTTCGACTACCACCATTGTTTTTTGTAGCATTAACAATTGTGGTTGTGTTTGCATATTAAATTTTTCTGTGACATCAAAAAGTTGTTTTAATAATTTTCCACCAGATATATCTTTAACTGCTTGACCAAAAATAGGCTCACCAATAGACCTTAAAGCTTGAGCAAGATCGTTTATTGGTACATCTTTTGGCACTAAACCTGCAATTAAATGGACTTCAGCAACTTTTTTGTAGTCTCTTTGAATAAAACCAAAAAGTATTTCAGCTAAAAATCTTTTACTCATTTTATCGAGCCTGCCCATAATTCCAAAATCAATAGGAACAATGTGGCCATCATTATTTATCAAAATATTTCCTTGATGCATATCAGCATGAAAAAAACCATCTCTAACAGCATGTCTAAGAAAATTTTGGATAATATCTTCTGCTAATTTCTTTGTATTTACGTCCCTTTTTTTTAACTCATCAGTTTCTCTAATTGAGATACCCTCTACCCAGTCTAGTGTCATTACATTTTCACTAGTGTAATTCCAGTAAATTTTTGGAACATTAAAGCCGATATCATTTTTTGTGTTTTCTGCATATTCATTTGCAGCAGCAGCTTCAAATCTTAAGTCCATTTCAAGATTAGTAATCTCTTTCAGTAAAAAAACTACTTCTACAAGTTTCAATCTTTTTGTTTTTTTTATTAAAGACTCAACTAAGAATGCAAATAACATAATAGCATCAATTTCGTCATTGAAAATTTTTTTAATATCAGGGCGCAAAATTTTTATTGCAACATCTTTTATTATTCCATTATCGTCTATCTTAGCTTTATGGACTTGAGCTATAGATGCAGCTGCAACAGGTTCGCTTAAATCAATAATTGAGTTGTAAGTATCAATTCCTAAATCATCATTAATAATTCTTTTTGCTTGATCTTGGGAAAAAGGAGGCAATCTATCTTGAAGATTTTCAAGTTCCTTCGATAAAGTTTCGCCAATAATGTCTGGTCTTGTTGCTAAGAATTGACCTAGTTTTATAAAAGTTGTACCCATTGACTCTAAAGATTTAGATAATCCTTTTCCTTCATTATTGTTTACTCGTTCATTACTTTTAGATGAAAAAGAGAAAGATAAAATTTTAAATAAAATTCTTATAGACAAAGGCGGCTTTTGAAATTTTGAGGTTATATCCAAAATATCTGATTTTGCGACTTTTCTTCCAAGTTTAAATAATGTTATTAATTTTTTGATCATTATATCTTCCAACCACTATGAATTGAAACTATACCACCAGACAAATTTGTATAATCACACTTATCAAATTTGCTCTCTTGCATTAAGTCCATGAGCTCATATTGATTAACAAAATTTTCAATACTTTTAATTAAATACTGGTAAGGTTCTTTTTTTCCAACAACGATTTTTCCAATTTCTGGAATTAATTTAGAATATTTCTTATAAAGATTATCTAAATTAGTGTTTTGAATTTTTGAAAATTCAAGACATAAAAATCGACCGCCTGGTTTTAAAACTCTGTATGCTTCGTTTAGAGATTTTTTTATATTTTTTGTATTTCTTAATCCAAAGCTAATTGTATAAAAATCAAAAGAGTTATTTGAAACAGGCAAACTTTCAGCTGAGGATATATACCATTTTAAATTTTTATATTTAGGTAATTTTTTTTTAGCAATATTTATCATTCCTTTATTTGGATCAACACAAGTTACATCAGCATTTTTACCAACACTTTTTAAGTAAATTTTTGCTATATCCCCTGTTCCACAAGCAACATCTATTAACTTTTGGTTGATAGAAGGGTTCATCATATTTAACAGGTTTTTTTTCCATATTCTATGAACACCAAATGACATTAAGTCGTTCATTAGATCGTATTGATCGTAAACTTGGTTAAAGACATTTTGTACTAGTCCTTTTTTATTTTGAAGATCTTGTTGCATAAAATTTAAATATACAAATAATATAGTATGAAATGCCAGAATTACCAGAAGTAGAAATCGTAAGACAATCATTGAATAAAAAAATAATACAAAAAAGTATAAAAAAAGTAATAGTAAGGAATAGAAATTTAAGGATTAAAGTACCTCAAAATTTTGAAAAATTTTTAGAAAACCAAATAATTTCAGATGTTGATAGATTCTCGAAGTATTTAATTCTTTTTTTATCTACGGGAAATAAATTGTTAATTCATCTTGGTATGAGTGGCACAATTCATCTTTTAAAACATGATAAAAAAAATTTTTTAACCAATACAAGTTTTTACAATTCTCCAAAATTACCTAGTAAACATAATCATATTGAGATTTTTTTTGATAAATTTAAATTGGTATATAATGACCCTAGAAGATTTGGTTTTTTTGAAATTATTAAAGACCAATACTCTCTAGAAAAAAGATTTGAAAAATTAGGTCCCGAACCTTTTAATCCCAAATTTGATATAAATTACATCCGTAATAATTTAAGGAATAAAAAAAAAAATATTAAAAATTTTCTTTTAGATCAAAATTTTGTATCAGGAATTGGAAATATATATGCTAGTGAAATTCTTTATCTAAGCAAGATAAATCCTAATAAAGAGGGAAAATTTATGGATAAAATTGAGTGCAAAAAAATCTTTACTAACACTAAATTGGTTCTTTTAAATGCTATTAAAAGAGGAGGGTCTTCAATAAAAGACTTTAAGCATATTTCAGGAAATAAAGGATCATTTCAAAAAAAATTCAAAGTTTATCAAAGAGAGGGGTCTAGATGTAAAAGAAAAGATTGTGAAGGTATTATTCAAAAAAAGAATATTTCAAACAGATCAACATTCTTTTGTAACATCTGCCAAAAATAAACGAATTATTTGATTGACCGATACTATTTCTCAAGTTATACCCCTGCGCAAATGGCTAATACAAAATCTGCAATTAAAAGAATTAGAAGAATATCAAAACAAACTTCTGTAAATAAAATCAGAAAAAGTAGATATAAAAACGCGATAAAGAAGATGAGTCTTTTAATAGAAAAAAAAAATAAAACAGAAGCTTTGAAATTCTTACCCAAGTTGAATTCAGAATTAATGAAGATATCTAAAACTGGTATAATTAAAAAACAAAACGCTTCTAGAAATATTTCAAGAATAACAAAAAAAATATCAACTATGTGATCTAAATTACAGGTTGTTAAAATATACAACCTCAGGATCTACAAAATCTATAATTAGAACTGCATACTACACAATATTTAGATTTAGTAAATATTGCGAACTATTTTAATTCAATCTCAAATTTTATTAATTAATTTTTTTAAAAAAAACAAAAGAAATTTTTTTACAAAAAAAAATTTCACACAATCCTAGATTTAAATTTTTTTTTTAAATTTTTGACACTGCACAATCGTAGATTTTATTTTTTTTTGAATTTATAAAATATTTTGTTGAAATAATTTTTATTATAGCACTTACTGATGTCTCTTCACAAATATGGAAAATACCTACAAAAATCGAGATTTAAACAAATCAAAATTAAACAAGTTAGATTGGGAACTAGTTCAAAATGAGATGAGAAAGAAATTAGGGTCTGAGGTTTATGAAAGTTGGTTAAAAAAAATTAACTTTATTGAGGAATTTAGCAGCTATATATTAATATCGGTACCGACTAGATTTATAAGAGATTGGATAACTTCAAGATATTTAGATCAAATTTTACAAATCGTAAAAAGATTTAAGAAAGATTTAACAAGAATTGAATTCAGAATTATGGAAATAAATAAAAATTCTGAAAAAGATGATTTCAACAATATACTACCGAGAAAAAGTGAAAATATATCTTTTTTAAAGGACTCTCTTCTTCAATATAATCGTGTTGACTATAACAAAAGATTTGAAAATTTCATAACTGGTAGTAGCAATAAACTTGCCTACGAAGCTTCATTAAAAGTTACTGAAAATATTTCACAGTATAATCCGCTGTATATCTATGGTGGTGTTGGGATGGGCAAAACACATCTTCTGAATGCTATAGGTTTTGAATTAAAAAAGAAAAAGAAAGTAATGTTTATACCAGCTGAAAGATTTATGTACCAATTTATTAAATCCATAAAAGCAAATGATATGGTGAAATTTAAGGAATACTTTCGGAATACAGATATATTACTGATAGATGATATTCAGTTTATGAATGGAAAAGAGGCCATGCAAGAGGAGTTTTTTCATACTTTTAATGCTTTATTAGAAAAAGGTAGTCAAATTATAGTATCTGCAGATAGATCTCCAAACAAACTTTCTAGAATTCAAGAGAGAATAAAATCTAGATTTTCTGGTGGGCTAGTTGTGGATATTCAAAAACCTGATCTTGATTTAAGAAAAAATATAATTGAAAGAAAAATTGATGAGTTAAATAAACTTTATCCAGATAAGATAAACGTTCCAAAGGAAATTAGAGATTTTATTAGTCTTGAAATTTCTAATAGTATAAGAGAGTTGGTTGGAGCTATTAACCGTTTAGTCTCTTTTTCAAGAATTTATCACAAAGTACCCAATTTAGCCGAGACAAAGGTTGTTTTAAAAGATCTGCTAAATATAAATGAAAATAAAGTTACAATTGATTCAATACAAACTTTGGTGTGTAAATTCTTTAAAATAAGTAAAAATGAAATGTTGTCTTCAAGAAGATCAAGATATTTGGTAAGACCAAGACAAACAGCAATATATCTTACAAAAATATTAACACCAAAATCTTTACCAGAGATAGGTCGAGAATTTTCAAATAGAGATCACACTACAATAATTCATTCTGTAAAAACTATTGAGAAACTGAAAGAGAACGACAAAGAGATGGCCGAAAATATAGATAAGTTAAAAAACCAAATATTATACAATAATAAAGAAAATGAAATTTAGTGTAAACCAACAGGATTTACAACAAGCATTAAATTATTGCCAGGGAGTTATAGAAAAAAGAAGTACATTACCAATTTTATCAAATATTCTTATAAGCGCACATAACTCAAAACTAATTTTAACTGCAACTGACTTAGATCTAATTTTTATACATTATATTAATAATATTGAGATAGTTCAGGAAGGCAAAACCACCACTACATCATCAATTATGTACGATATAGTAAGAAAAATTTCATCTGGAAAAAAAATAAATTTAACTTTAAATGATAAAAGTAAACTTCACTTAGAATCGGATAAATCTATTTTTAATCTAAATTGCATAAGTCATTCTGAATTTCCTGCAACAGATGAAAATTTTAATCATAACGAATTTTCAATAAAATCGAAACAGCTTCTTAAGTTGCTAAATAAATGTAAGTTTTCAGTTTCAAATGATGAAACACGACATTATTTAAGTGGAATATATCTTCATCAAACTGAGGTTGATGAAAAGAAATATTTAACCGCAGTTGCAACTGATAGTCATAGAATGTCTATTTCAAAAATAAGATTGGAAAAAAATGTTGATTTTGAGCCTATTATTTTACCTAAAAAAACTATTTTTCAGTTATGTAATATTTTAGATAATTACGATGGTGATGTAAAAATTTCAAATATGAGATCAAAAATTAAATTTGAATTAAGCAATAGTATTCTTATTTCAAAGCTCATCGATGGTAAGTTTCCAAACTATATACAAGTAATACCTAAAAATAATCAAAAAAAATTAGAAATTGATTTAAAATTATTCTTAAATTCTGTAGATAGGGTTGCATCTGTGTCTCTTGATAAAAAAGATGGTGTAAAGTTCAATTTATCAAAAGATACACTGAATTTATCAGTTAACAATACTAATAGTGGTGATGGTAACGAAACATTAGTGACAAAATTTGATCATGATCTAGAAATTAGTTTTAACTCAAGGTATTTAATAGATGTGGCCTCACAGATAGAGGGTGAGAGAATTGAATTATATTTTAATGATACCGGTTCACCCGTCTTAATAAAAGATCCAAGTGATTTTGATAGTATTTTTATAGTAATGCCAATGAAAGGCTAACAAACTAAGTCTAATTCATCATAAATTTTTTTTTCAAGCAATTGTGAAAATTCCTCTTTTTGTAATCCAGGTTTAATTGGCTCAAGTATAGATATAGTAATTACTTTATTGGTTTTTTTAATACCTTTTTTAGGCCACACATAACCTGAATTGATTGCAATTGGTTGACAGAAAATGTTTAATTTTTCATAAATTCGTGATGCTCCTTTTTTAAAGGGTGGTCGATCTTCTGGCAATACTCTTGTCCCCTGTGGAAAAATAACTATTGGTCTCTCAGAATTCTGAATCGTAACTGAAATATCTTCAAAAAAATTAAGATTATCTCTCGTAATCTTATCTCGTTTTATTGAAATAGAGCCAATCTTTTTTAAATACCATCCAAAAATAGGAATTTTAGTAAGTTCCTTTTTCAAAATAAAAACTGGATAATTAAAAATCGTTTGAAGGAAAAAAGTTTCAAACATTGATTGATGTGAACAAGCGATAAAAAATTTTTTATCATTTATCATATTATCTTTTCCTTTAATAACTATCTTAGTTGATAGAATGATTTTCAGACAATATTGAGACCAATAACCCATAAGTTTTCCTCCAAATAAGGTAATTTTTTGTGGTAACAAAAGTGAGGGTAGAAAAATTATTGATATGAAGACAATTCCTGAAAAAAATAAAAATGAAAATAAAAAGTTTCTTATCATATTCAGATAACTTTATATTATTTCAATAAGTTTTTGTCTTTTTGAGATCACACTAGCTTTTGATTTTTTAATTAATATTTCCGCTGGCTTGGGTCTTAAATTATAATTTGAGCTTAGGGATATCCCATAAGCTCCAACATCACAAATTATTATTAAATCATTCTCTTTTAATTTTTGAAATTTTCTGTATGACCCAAATTTATCAGTGCTCTCACAAATTGGACCAACAAACTCATAAACTTTATTTGCATAGCCATTATTTTTTACAACTGGTTTAATCTGATGTTTTGCATTATATAAGGCTGGCCGCATAAGATCATTCATGGCTGCGTCTAATATTATAAAATTTTTTTTGTATCCTTCTTTATTGTAAATTACTCTTGATATTAAAACCCCTGTATTACCAATTATAGATCTACCCGGTTCTAGTATAATTTTAGATTTATAGTTTTTTAAAAATTTTTTTATACTATTAGAATATTTATCTAGATTTAAAGTTTTCTTCTCATTATTGTAACTAATTCCCATTCCACCACCTAAATCAATATATTCAAAATTGAACTTGGTTTTTTTTATAATTTTATCAAGTATCCTCAGCATTTTTTCATACGGCTTAGAGTCTAAGATTTGACTTCCTATATGGACACTTAAGCATCTCAAATTTAAATTTTTTGATTTTTTCACATATTTAACAAGTGTTAGGAATACTTTGTCGGAAACCCCAAATTTATTTTCTTTTTTTCCTGTTGATATTTGGCTCAGAGTTTTTGCGTCAGTATTTGGATTTAATCTTATGCCTACATTAACTTTAGTTTTGTGCCTCCTAGCAATTTTTTCTATTTGTAAAATTTCATTTTTAGACTCTGCATTTATAAGTAAAATTTTTTTTTTAATTGCATATTCAATTTCAGATTTAGTTTTACCAACTCCTGAAAAAACAATATTTTTTGGTTTTATGCCAGCCTTAAGGGCTTTCATTAGTTCGCCAATTGAAACAACATCAGCACCCAAACCTTGTTTGCCAATTTCGCTTAACAGATTTATGTTGGGATTAGATTTTACAGAAAAGCATATAATTGGGTCAATTTCTTTAAAATTAATTTTTAAATTCCTAATGTTATTCTTAAGCCTTTTCAATGAATAACAATAAAGTGGAGTCCCAAATTTCTTGGCTAAATAAGATGCCTTAATACCGTCAACAAAAAAATTTTTATTTACATATCTCATGAATATTTTGTAACATAATAAGGCATTTTGGAAGTTGGTTCTTTATAAGTAGGATCTCCCCTTTTTCCACAAGACATTATTAGTAGGCAAATTATTATTAAAAGATAAAATTTTTTCGTCATAATTGTTTCTTGTATTTTATTATCATTTTTTTAATATTATCAAAAGCAGTTCCTCCATATGATTTCTTTGAATTTACAGAATTATTTAAATCGAATACTTTTAGAACATCTTTTGTCAAATTTGGTTCAATTTTTTTTAAATCATATAAAGTTAACTCATCTAGTCTTTTTTTTCTTTTCTCAGCGATATTTATTATAGCAGCTGTTTTTTGATAAGCTTCCCGGAAAGATCTAGAATGATTTTTAACAATATAGTCAGCTAAATCGGTCGCAGTAATATAACCAGTGCTGGCCAGTTCCAACATTCTTTTTTTATTAGGACTGAAATTATTTAAAATTTCATCAAGAATTTTCAAACAGTTATTTAAAGTATCGTTAGTTTTAAAAATTATCTCTTTATCTTCCTGAAGATCTTTATAATAAGATAACGGCAAACCTTTAAGCACAGTTAACATTGAAAATAAATTTCCGTACATTCCACCCGTCTTTCCTCTCAAAAATTCTAGCATATCTGGATTTTTTTTTTGAGGCATAATGGAAGATCCTGTTACAATTTTGTCTGATAAATTTATTAAATTAAAAGCATCAGAGTTCCAAATTATTAATTCCTCAGCTATTCTGGATATATGCATTGCACATACAGAACAACTATATAAAAAGTCTATAACAAAATCTCTGTCTGATATTGTATCTACAGAATTGTTAGTAGGGCTTTTAAAACCTAATTTTTTTGTTGTAAGTTTTCTATCTATATCGAAAGAGGTTCCTGTTAATGCACATACACCAAGAGGATTTTCATTAAGACTTTCCAAATTATTTAGAAATCTTTTTCTATCTCTAGTAAACATTTCAACATAGGACATTAAGTAGTGACCCAAAGATAAAGCTTGGGCGTTTTTTAGGTGAGTGAAACCTGGCATAATAGTTTTTATATTTTTTTCTGCAATCTTAAGGTTGGTTTTAATCAATCTCTTTAAATTTAAGTCTATATTTTGAGTTGCTGATTTCATCCATATCTTTAAATCTGTAATAACTTGATCATTTCTTGATCTGGCCGTATGAATGTAGCCTGCATCGTCACCTATTAATTGTGTGAGTCTTTTTTCTATGTTCATATGAATGTCCTCAAATTCTTTATTAAATTCAAACTTTTTATTTAATATTTCTTTTTCAATTTTATTAAGGC
>CACGAB010000012.1 GCA_902570915.1 uncultured Pelagibacteraceae bacterium
TATCCTAAAGTGTCATAATGCCTACTTAACATTAATCCCAAACCTGATGTAGCCCCTGTAATTAAAGCTGTTTTCATATTTAAGAGTCTAGCAGATATTTCCTGATTTCATTTACTTTTTGTAAACCAAGAAAGGGGTACATATTGTCAAGCAAAGCTGGCTGAAATGTACCATCATTATTCATTTGTGTTTGAACTCTTGGCACTAATTCTTGCATTGGGGGTGTTAATATCTCACAAACAACAGCTTTTTTTGAATTTAAAATATTTTTTAAATTTTTATTTAAATTATTTTCATTACTAAGTTTTAAAGTTTTGAAACCAAAAGATTTTGCTACTTTTAAAAAGTTTGGTAATGTAATTCCACTTTTTTTATCTGCTCCAACAAATTTTTTAAAATTTTTTTGCTGCATTAACTTCATTGTTAAATAACCGCCATTATTAATTATAAATAATTTAAGAGGTATCTTATAATTAATTATAGTTTGTAATTCTTGTAAATTAAACATCAGTCCTCCGTCTCCAGAAATACAAATCGGTTTTTTTTTTTTATCAGCAAAATAGGCTCCTATAATACCTGGTAAGCCAAAACCCATTGCTGCTATTCCTGAAGAAGTAAAAAGTCTTTGATTACTATTTGTTTTAAAAGATTGCATAGTACAGGTAAAGCTTGTGCCCATATCTGTTACTATATTTCCTTTCTCTACAAAAATATTTGATAGAGAATTTATAAAACGAAACGAATTTACATATTTTTTATTTTTTTTATATTTATTGTCTTCATTTAAAATATTTTTGATTTTTGTTAATTTATCTATCCACATTTTTTTTTTACTAAACTTTTTAGAAATTTTTTTGTTAATATTTTTTAAAAAACTAGCAATATCATTATTAAACTGTAAACTTATTTTCAGTTTTCTTTTGTTTATTTCATTTCTGTCTATGTCTACAAAAATTTTCTTTGATAGAGGAGAAAAATTTTTTATTTGATAACCGCTTATTGGTACAGATAGTCTTGAACCAATAACAAATAATAAGTCACAGGACTGAATTGCAAAATTTGCTATTCTATTTCCAAATAAACCAGGTCTTCCAAAATAAAGACTGTGGCTAGAAGGTACAATATCACTTGCATTCCATGTGGATAAAAATGGCATGTTAGTTTTTTTTAAGAAATTTACAAATTTTTTTTCAGCTCCGCTTATATGGATACCATTACCAATTAAGATTAATGGCCTTTTTGAATTTCTAATCATTTCTAAAGCTTTGAAAACTTTATCATCGTTAATTTTATTAAATTTTTTTTCCTCAATTTTTTTTTTAATTATTTTTTTTTTAATAAATTTTTTTGATTGTACATCTAAAGGAATATCAATCCACACAGGTCCAGGTCTTCCCTCCAAAGCAATTTTGTATGCTTTTGTTAATTCAAATTCTATATTAGAATTTCTTGTTAATGTTTTGCTGTATTTCGTAATAGATTTAATAATTTCTCTAATGTTAGCCTCTTGAATTCCTATTTGTCTTGTTTTTGAATTTGAAATCATATCCTTAGATTCTACTTGGCCAGAAATTACTATCATTGGAATTGAGTCAATCCATGCACCGATCACCCCTGTAATTGCATTTGTTCCTCCAGGTCCAGAGGTTACTGAAAGTATAGCTGGTTTATGACTTGTTCTATAATAAGCTTCTGCAGCCATAGCAGCTGCCTGCTCATGATGCATGAAAACAAAGTTTAGATTTTTTTCTTTTCTAAAAGCTTCGTTTAAAAACATTGCACCACCACCAGTTATTCCAAATGCAGTTTTTAAACCTTTTTTTTGTAAAAAATTAATTATAAATTCTGAATTGTTCATCTTTAGATTAGAAAGCTTTAATATATTAATATATAAAAAATCTTTATATATCCATATTTTTATTATGAAAAAAAAAATACTTATTCTCGGGAGCAATAGCTTTTCAGGAAGTCATTTAATCCGGTATTTATTATATAAAAATTTTTTTGTTATTGGATGTTCTTTATCTTCAAAGTCTGAGGAAAAGTTTAATTGTATGCATCAAATACCAAAGAAAATAATTAAAAATTTTGTATTTAAAAAAATAAATATTGATAAAGAATTTTTTAAGCTTAAAAAGTTAATTTTTAGGTATAAACCCAACATAATTATTGATTTCTTGGGTCAAGGTATGGTTCCTGAAAGTTGGCAATATCCATTATTAACTTTTAATACAAATGTTATGTCAAAGATAAAATTGTACAACTTTCTTGGTAAACAAAAATTCTTAAAAAAATACATTAAAATTTCAACACCTGAAGTTTTTGGATCCACAAAAATAAAAAGCTCTAAATTTAAAAGATATAATCCATCAACCCCCTATGCATTATCACACTCAACTATAGAAAATTACTTACTCTTATTGTTTAAGCAGTTTTCTTTTCCTGTAATTGTTTCAAGGTTTGCAAATTTTTATGGTCCATATCAAAAATTATATCGACTAATTCCACTAGCTATACATAAAGCAAGTAACAAAGACAAATTTCATTTACATGGAGGTGGAAAATCTATGAGATCTTTTATTTATTCTGACGATTTTTGTGAAGGAATTTATAAATTAATTAATAAGGCGAAAGTTGGTGAGATTTACAACTTTTCCTCAAAACAGTATTTTTCAATAAAAAAAATTGTTCAAATCATCTATAAAAAAAAAAAATTAGATCCAAATAAATATATTATTAACGTAAACGATAGACCTGGAAAAGATAAGGATTATAAAATTTTTGATAATGACACAAGAAAAAAGCTTAATTGGAAAAATAATATGTCAATTTATCAGGGGATAGATGAAGTTATCAAATGGTATGATAAATATAAAAAAAAATTTAATAAAAAAGATGAAAAATTTAAAATTTCTAGATGACAAAAAATTTCTTAATTAAACAATATATTTCTGATAAGAAAATGAAGATAAAACACAATTATCTTTCTGAACAGTTTAGTAATACAAAAAAAATTTTTAAATTAATAAATAAAACTGTAAAATTTAATGATTTTACTCTCGGAAAATACGTAGATGTATTTGAAAAAGAATTTTGCAAATATCAAAAAGTAAAATATGCGGTTGGGGTTGGATCGGGCACTGATGCTATTTTTTTATCATTAAAAGCATTAGGAGTTCAAGAAGGTGATGAGGTAATCACGCCAACCTATTCTTTTTATGCAACAGCTGGGGCTATCGCTACAACTGGAGCAAAACCAATATTTATAGATGTTAAGGATGATTTAAATATTAACGAGAATAAAATCGAAGAAAAAATAACAAAAAAAACTAAGGCAATAGTCCCAGTTCATTGGTCGGGTAGAATTTGTAATATGAAAAAAATTATATCTATTGCAAAAAAATATAAACTTCATGTTGTAGAAGATGCTTGTCACGCAATTCTGGCACATGATGATGATAAAAAATATGCGGGAAACTTTGGAATAACTGGTTGTTTCAGTATGCATCCATTAAAAAATTTAAATATTTGGGGAGATGGAGGAATAATAGCCACTAACAATAAAAAAATTTATGAAAAGCTAAGACTAATGAGAAATCATGGACTAGTAGATAGAGATAATTGTAAATTATATGGCTATAATTCAAGATTGGATACTATTCAGGCGGCAGTAGCTCTTGAGATGATAAAAAAAATAAATTCTATTACTAATGCTAGAATCAAAAATGCTAATTATTTAAATAAAAAACTTAAATTAATTAAACAAATTAAACTTATAAAAGATCAAGTGAATTATAAATCTGTGTATCATTTATATCAATTTTTTTGTGAGAAAAGAAATTTGCTTAATAAATTTTTAAGAAAAAATAAAATTGATAGCAAAATTCACTATCCAAAACCTTTGCATTTACATGATGCAGCCAAAAATTTAAAATATTTTAAAGGTCAGTTTAAAAACGCAGAAAAACTCTCAAAAAAAATTATCTCAATACCTGTTCATGAATTTATAACAAAAAAACAATTAAATTTTATTATAAATAAAATTGAAGAATTTTATAAATATGAAGGTTAAATTCACAAATTTTCCAAAAGAATTTAAGATTTTAAAAAAAGAGTTATTTAGAAAATTTAATAAAATTGGATCTGAAGGTCAATATGTGCTTGGAGACGAGCTTAAAAATTTTGAGAAAAATATTCAAAAATTTCTTAAAGTAAAACATGTTTTGGGTGTTGGAAATTGGACTGAGGGTGCGGTGATGGTTTTAAAAGCATTTGGTTATAAAAAAGGTGATGAAATTATTACTGTTTCTAATTCATTTATTGCAACATGTGGGGCGATTGCATATGCTGGCCTAGTACCAAAACTTGTTGATGTTGGAGAAGATCTAAACATTGATGTAAAAAAATTAAAAAGAAAAATAAATAAGAAAACAAAAGCAATCATGCCAGTACATTTGTCTGGTATTCCCTCTGATTTAGATAAATTAAAAAGAATATGCAAAAAAGAAAAAATTCAATTAATCGAAGATGCGGCTCATGCTTTTGGAACAAAATATAAAAATAATTATATTGGTACAATTGGAGATGTAGGAGTTTTTAGCTTGCATCCAAGAAAAAGCTTTCATGTTTTGGGTGATGGGGGTTTGATAATAACAAACAATACTAATCTTTATAAAAAAATACTTTTATTAAGAAATCATGGTCTGAAAAATAGAGATGAGTCTCTTGTATGGGGAACAAATTGTAGATTAGATAATCTTCAAGCAGGATTTGGAAATATAATGTTAAAAAAAATATCTTCATGGAACAAAAAACAATTAAATATTGCAAAAAAATACTCACAAAATCTTAGTAATAAATTGAAAGTTCCAATATTTAATCCTAAAATATCAAATCCTACCTTTCACCAATATATAGTTAGAACTAAATTTAGAGATAAATTAAAATCTTTTTTAAAGAAAAATAAAATTGATACAGCAATTCATTATCCAATACCCATACACCAACAAATTACTTATAAAAAACAATTTGGAAATATCAAATTACCTAATACAGAAAAATTTAGTAAAGAAATATTAAGTTTGCCTATAAATCCTTTTATGAAAGAATCAGAAGTAAATTTTGTAATTAAAAAAGTAAATGAATTTTTTAAAAAATAATAAAATGAAAAATATTTTAATTACTGGTGGAGGTGGATATATAGGCACCAATTTGACGAATGAGTTACTAAATGAAGGTTACAACATAACTGTTTTAGACACATTTTGGTTTGGAAATTATTTAAAAAAAAATAAAAAACTAAAGATTTTAAAGAAAGATATTAGAAAAATTTCAAGTAAAGATCTACATAAGATTGATTGTATTATACATTTAGCATCCATTGCAAATGATCCTGCTGCTGAATTAGATGCTAAATTAACTTGGGATGTGAACGTTTTGGCCACTTATAAATTAATTAATTTAGCTGTGAGTCAAAAAGTAAAAAAAATTATTTTTGCATCATCAGGTAGCGTTTATGGAATTAAAAAAGAAAAAAAAGTTGTTGAGGATCTTACTTTAGAACCAATATCAGAATATAATAAATCTAAAATGATTGGTGAAAGAGTTCTTTTAAGTTATAAAAGAAATATCGATATAACAATTTTGAGACCTGCTACCGTTTGTGGTTACTCGCCAGCTATGAGACTTGATGTTGCTATTAATGCTTTAACTTTTGGTGCTTTACAGAAAAATTTAATTACAGTTTTTGGTGGTAAACAAATTCGTCCTAATTTAACAATGTACGATATGGTGGATGCGTATAAATTTGCTTTAAAAAGAGCTGTAAAAAATAATAGACCTTTAAATAAAATAATATTTAATTTAGGATTTGAAAACTTAAGCATAATTAATATGGCTAAAAAAATTAAAAAAACTCTTAAATCAAGTTCAAAAATTTTAATTAAACCTAGTAATGATCCAAGATCATATAGACAAAACTCCGATCGAATTATCAGAGAAGGTTTTTTACCAAAAAAAAAAATTGAAGATGCAATTTTAGAAATTCAAAAAAATTTTAAAAATAAAAAAATTTTTAAAAAAGAAAGTTTCTATAGAATAAATACCCTAAAGATAATTAATACTAGATAATCATATTTTTAGTTTTGAAATAACCAATTTCATCCACTCTCCATTATATTTGTAGTGAGGTGATGTAATGATATTGCCATCTTCAACACTTGGTTTGTCAATAAATTCAGCACCAGCGTTTATTATATCTTGCTTCCATGCATAGTACCCTGTAATTTTTTTGTTTTTTATAATATTAGCTGATATTAACATCATTGTTCCACTACAAATTGCTGCTATTAATTTATTTTTTTTATTAAACTCTTTAACCGTGTTAATTGCAAGATTATCCATTCTCAAAAGTTCCATTGATTTTACTCCTCCTGGTAGTACTAGTAACTCATAACTATCTAAATCAATTTTGTCTAAAGATATAATATTATCATTTTTTTGTGGTGGGATTTTCGTACCAAAAAAACCTTTTACTATTTGATTAGTTTGGTTATAAACATCAACCTGCAATCCCTCTTCTTTGAGTCTATAAAAAGGATATATAAATTCATGATCTTGAACCATTTGACTTGTTATAATTAGTGCCTTCATTAGGTTATTATTAAGTAGTAATATTTATATTTCAATATCTTTTTAACTTTGTTGCTTTGATAATTAATGCTTTGTTTTTTATTTTATAAAAATTACCTAATTTTTTTAGTGTATATGATCTCACTATTTCTCCTGTCGATATTACTGTTCTTCCATTTTTTTCAGTTAATTGACCGTCACATATAATAGAAACACTTTTATCATCGTAATTTTTGTAATCATTAAAATTTTTTAAATAAGATAAAACAATTTTAATATTATTAAGTTTATAAATATTTGGCTTATTAGCTTTGGGTAAACTGAATATTATATTTTTATTTTCTAACTTTTCAGAATATTTCAAACTTTCATATCCTTTATTTCTTCTACCATACTCATCTTTAAATCTTATTAAGTCTGATTTAATATATGGAGTTTCTATTTCTAATGCAAAAAGATTCTTATTTTTTGGAGCAGTTATCCTATGGAATAAACCAGGTCTTAATACAAGAATAGACATTGGCTTATAGTAAAAAGTATTCTTTTTATAAATACCCAATTGAACATATGCCCCACCCGATAAAATGAGAAATCCAGTTTTTTTTTTAGGATGACAATGTAGAGATGTCGAATTACCTTTATTAATTTTTAAATAAGTTACCGCAAATTTTCTTTTAATTCTAAATATATTATATTCTTTACCCCAAGGTTTAATTACAACGCTATTGTCATAGTTCCTACTCATTTTTATAATTTTTTATCTAATTTAAAATAAAAAAGCTAATTAATTAATTTATTAAGTAATACCCCATCCTCTATCTCCATAACTTGATCAAACTTTTCCAAAACATTCCTATCATGCGAAACAACAATCATCATAACGTTTTGAATATTTAAGAAGTTATTGCAAATTTTTTCTACATTTTCTTTGTCCAAGTGAGAGAAACCTTCATCAATGATAAAAATTTTTGGTTTTTTAAGTAAAGCTCCTGATAAACATATTCTTTGTTTTTGTCCCTCAGAAAATATGTTACCACCCTCACTCAATAAGGTATCTAAACCGTTTGGCAATTTCTTAACAAAATTAGTTGAATTTGTAATTTTTAACGCTTCTTCTATTTCTTTATCTCCAAGATTTTCTTTACAACTTAACCATACTAAATTTTCTCTCAAAGTAGATGGTATTAAAAAATTCTTGTTATCCACATAGGATATTTTAGAAAGATACTTATCTAAATTTATTTCTTTCAAATTGCTTTTATTGACAAAGACTGAGCCCTCTGTAGGATCAAAAAGACCAAGGAACAAATTAATTATCGTAGACTTACCAGAGCCAGATGGCCCCCTAATTCCAATTTTGTCGTTTATACTCAAATTAAAATCAATTTTTTTTATCCCGTAATTACCGTTCGGGAACTTGTAGCTTACATTTTTAAAATTCACTTCATTAATATCTTTTATTAATTTTCTTCCTACATCATTAATTTGTTTATCTAATGATAATTTATTTTTATCTAAAATATAGTAATTAATATTTTCAAAACTTGCTTGAGAATTTTTATAAGAATTAAACATTTGTGCAATATTACCAATCAAAGGAATTATTCTCAAAAAAGCATATAAAATTCCTGTAATCTCTGGAAGTGTTAAAGAAAAATATTTTGAGAGGAAGAAAATAAATAGTAAATTAATTAAACCTAGGAAGTTAAATGTCTCGTGCAGAGTAGAATTAATTATTTTTGAATAAATTCCTAATTTTAGTGCCTCCTCTTTTAAATCATTTAGATTATCTGAGATCTCTATTTCTTTTTTATTAACTAAAAGAGATTTAAAAGAGGTATAAGAATTAACAAATATTGATGAAAATTTATTATTTTTTAAAGTTAATGATAGACCATTTTTGTACTGCAATACTTCAAAAATTTTTATCACAAAATAAACACAAATTCCAAATGCGATTGAAATTATCGTTACTTTATAAGAAATCCACATAGGTATAAAAATTAAAAATAGAAGAAGACAAGTGCTTGAAACTGCATGAAGAATTCCAAATATTCCACTGCTTACTCTATCCATTTCATTAAAAATTATATTTTGAAATTTTCCCACAGTTAAATTGTTAAAAAAATGCCAACCATTATTATTTATTTTTTTAAAAATTTTTTTTTGGATAATAAGGTGAAATTTCAGTCTTAGATTAGCAATAAAATAATCAGATAAAATTTTTAAAGAACCATTTAAAGCAAAAAATATTATTAAAGATATTACAACAATTTGGACGCTTAAACTATCAATATTAAAAAAACTAAATATATCTTCTAATATACCTATATTTTCGAAAGTGGTCTCCTCTTCAATAAAGACATTAACTAAGGTGATTAATGATACAGCTGTAAAAAAATTGAACAGTGACGAAGCTAATGATGATGATATCATTAAAAAGAGATCACCTCTGTGTTTAAAAATTTCATTCTTGTTTAAAACATTTAAAATCATAAATTTCTGAGATTTTTATAATATTTTATCTAACATGCTTTTTATACTTGAAGCAGTTTCGCTACTTAAAGTGTCCGGATTGTTTGTAACTTTATTTTTTGGATCCCATATAGTATTTATTTTAAAAGGATAACCTCTATTTAATTTTTTTGTAAATACTTTAAGATCTTTAATCAAATTTCTTCTATGTACTGGTGTATTAAGAATTTTTGTAATATTAGTACCTTTGTTCCATTTGTAAACACTCTTAAAATTTTTAAACCAGGAATCTCCAAATATTATACAAGGCACGTTATGTTTTAATGCCTCAAATCCTGATGTCCCAGTGATAGTAACTAGTATCTTTGCGTGTTTTACAAGTTTTTCTGTGTTGTCATTTACATTTGTTTCGACAACGTTTTTCAATAATTTAATCCTTTTATAAAAATATTGATTCCTATGCATAGTGCATTCTTGAGTTTGATGATCTTTGATAATAAGCTTGAAATCCTTTGGCAATGATTTTGATATTATCTCACAGATCTTTGCTTGATCAAGAAATTGCCCATATGATATAGAGGACGCCTCAGGTTGTTCTTGTAAAGGGAAAAATACGTAATTGATTGGTAAATTATCCGAAATAAATTTTAATGATTTTCTTTTTTTTAAAAACTTATAAAGAGAGAGTTTTTTTTTTACAACTATTAAATCACTAAAAAATTCTTTAATGGTTGATCTCCTAAATGCTAGATTAAATTTTGGCATTAGCACTGCTAAAGAAAATTGCATAGAAATTGGTTTAATATATCTTTGCATTTTATATTTAATAATTTCGTCTGGTAAATTTGATTTAATTTTTTTTGTATTATGAATTTTGATTGATTTTTCAAATCGACCAAAATCTTCAAGAGATGTTGTGTTAATAAGATAATTTTGAAAAAAAGTATGACTATATAACAAAATTGTTTTGATATTTAAAACTTTGCAAATTCTATAAAATAAAAAATCTACTCCTATACTTAGTTCTGTATTCATAAGAATAGCATTAGTTTTAAAATTTAATAAAAATCTCTCAATAAATGAAGCTTGACTTAAATAAACTTTTCTTAATTTTTGTAAGCTTATTTTGGGATAAGAATTTCTTGATAAATATGCATTTTTATATTCATTGAAAAATTTTTTATATTTTTTCTCAATGCTCTTCTTGTATTTCTGTTTCTTTTTGGTGAATTCTCTTACTAGGTCTTCTTGATTATATCTTAAAATATATCCTAAACTTTTTTCATCTAAAAAATTTGAGTGGTAAATATTATAATTAGTTTTTTTTAAGCGATTTATAACTGTAAGACCCCAGGGATCGTGAAAACACCAAATAATAACATTTTTTTTTTTAACCATTTAATTATTTAAGAAATTTAATTCATATAAAAGCTTAGTTAAGTTCTATCAACAAAATAAAAAAAATTGATTTAGTCATTAATTTAAAAAATTAAGAAATTACTTTTAGAATTATAAATAAGTGTCTAATTTATTTAATTTTATATAATTTTTAATCATCTTTCTAATTTGATCCGTTTTTAGAAAATTTACATTCTTTCCACTGTTATAAGACTCTCCTGCCTTAAATTTTTTTAAATTTTTATAATAATTAAATGATTTATTTACCAGGGGATTACAAATTGCATAATAATTGCCTAAGTTATAAGTATTATAACTATCACTTGAAGTTATCATTTCTTCATGAATTTTTTCTCCAGCTCTAATACCAATAATCTTAATATCTTTTTCTTTTGAGAAAACTTTTGCAAAATCTATAACTCTGTAACTATTTAATTTAGGTACAAAAATTTCTCCGCCTTTCATATTTTGAAGACACCAGCTTACCATTTTAATACTATCCTCCATCAATATATTAAACCTTGTCATATTTTTATTTGTTAAACTAATTTTTTTTCCATTTTTTTTTTGATCTAGAAACACATAAAGTATAGAACCTCTACTCCCCAAAACGTTTCCATATCTAACTATTGAAAACTTTAAATCTTTGTTGCCCACTAAATTATTAGCAGATGAAAAAAGTTTGTCAGAGCAAAGTTTTGTTGCACCATACAAATTAACTGGCGCAGCAGCTTTATCAGTTGAAAGCGCAACAACCTTTTTAACGTTTGTACTTAATGAAGCTTCTATGATATTTTGTGCGCCTAAAATATTAGTATTTACAAATTCAAGAGGATCATACTCGCCAGTATCTACCTGTTTAAGTGCTGCTGCATGAATCACAATATCAATCTTATCAAAGGCTCTTACCAAACGCTTTTGATCTCTAACATCACCAATAAAAAAACGAAACTTGTCAATCATCTTTTTATCAATTCTCTTTTTCATCTCAAATTGTTTTAATTCGTCTCTACTAAAAACGACTATTTTTTTAACTTTTTTAAAATTTGTAATTAGATAATTAATAAAACTGGCACCAAAGCTACCTGTTCCACCGGTAATCAAAATATTTTTATTATTAAAATCAAAATATTTCATAACTATCTATTTACCTGAGGAATTGCCATTTTTCTTACGAGATCTTGCTCATTATTTTTTGCAAAAAAACTTAGTTTAGCGATTATCTTCTCAAAATTATCAAGGTATTTTTTTATTAAGATATCTGAATGAGAAATTGAGAGATATACCGAATTAGTAGCTAAAATATTTTTCTGTAACATTTCTTTCGTGATAAATGTTCTATATAAATTATCTCTATCAATATCAATAAACTTAAAAGTTGGCATTGAATCAAGACCATAAATTTGAACTCTAAAATTATATTTTTTGAATATCTTTTTCCAGTTTTTTTTTATCATAATTCCTTTTTTACAAATAATTTTCCAGGAATGAATTCTTTTCATCTCTTTCAATGTAGCTAGAGCTGCTGTCGAACCAATCCTTTCTGTCCAAAAGGTACTACTTATAAAAGTATCGTCTGCGGAGGCCATTATATTTCTTTTTCCTATAATTGCATTAACTGCATAACCATTACCTAATGCTTTTCCAAATATCGCGATATCTGGATTTACATTATATTTTAAATGTAATCCACCATATGTTTCTCTAAAGCCAGATGTACATTCATCAAAAATCAACACGAGTGAATGTTTATCACAAAATTTCCTAATTTTTTTTAAAAAATTATCTTTAGGAAGTTCGTTTCTTGATACCTCCATTTTAACAATTCCAATTTCTTTTTTGTTCTTGAAGTAAAGTCTCTTGAAACCCTCAAAATCATTATACCTAAATATAAATACTGAGTTTTTTAATTCATCTGGGATACCTCCATCTTTTATAAAACTTGGCAAATGGTTATTAAAGTTCAGATTCTTTTTCTTGGATGATAAATACCAATCATGCCAACCATGATAACCACAGGCTAATATCTTGTTTTTCTTTGAGAAAGTTCTTGCAATTCTTATTGAAACAGCATTGGCTTCACCCCCTGATCTTGTAAATTTTGACATTGAAGACCACGGGTGCATTTTTATAAGCTTTTTTGACAATTCAACTTCTTCAGGGCAATTCAATGTTGTCAAATTTCCTTTTTTAACAACACTTTTAACTTTTGAATCAATTTTAGAATTTGCATATCCTAGAATATTCGTTCCTACTCCCATTAAAGAGAAATCTAAATATTTTTTATCATCAAGGTCCCACAAGTAACATCCTTTTGATTTTGAAAAATAAGTTGGCCAAAGATCTGGAAGAAAGGTTTCTTGTCTCTTTGAGAACAACATAGACCCACCTGGAATAACCTTTTTTGCCTCAATCCATAACTTTTGACCTTTCCCTTTAATTAAAGCTTCGTCTCTTGTCAAAAAATTATTCATTTTAAATATTTGTGGTTTTTTCTTAGATAATTTTAGAATATCTTTATATTCAATATATATATTTTTTTTACTAAAGTGAATTATATTTTTAATTAATTCAAAATCTTCTTTGTAGTCAACAGTCAATCTTAAATGTGAGTTATCTATCTTACTGAGAAAATTTATTTTTTTAAATCTTTTATTATTCTTAATGTACAATGTTACATGTTCTTTCTCCTCTAAACTCAAGTTTGAAATATTTATCTCTTTTAATAAATTTGATTTGAATATTTCGACATCCATACCATCAGGAAATGATGGTAAAATTGTATTACTAGTATAATCTGATTTTTTTTTTATATGTAAATTTGCTATAGAATCTATTATTTTGGGATCACTTAAAGGGCAATCAGAAGTTATCCTGATAATATCTTCATTTTTTTTTCCAAAAATCTTCCAACAGTTATAGTATCTACTTAATACATTTTTTTCAGATCCTTTAAAAAAATCTACTTTATTTTTTTTGCATATTGAAGATATAATATTATCTGCTTTCAATGTTGTTGTGGCCACAACTATTTTTCTTATTTTCTTTGATCGTTTCAATCTTTTAATTAAAATTTCAAGTAAAGTAAGACTATTTATCTTATTTAAAATTTTATTTCTAAAACGAGTGGATCCAGTTCTTGCTTGTATTATGCAAATCATAAATATTTCCAATTTCTTGGGTCCTTAAGTATATTTGATTTACTATTAATTTTTTTTAAGAAATTAAAATTATCAAATTTTTTATTTATTAAAAACATAATAATACTCAATTGTTTTAAGTTTTGAAAACCTATTACTAGATTCTTCACTCCAACATAATCTTTAACATAACTAAGACTATACAATATTTTAGTTTTAGATTTATTATTTGTAATTTTATTCCATTCCTTAAATATTTTTGAAAATTTTTTAAATTTTTTAGGAATGAGATTTGAGACCAGAATACCTTGGAGAAAAATTGATCTAGCGTGTAACTCAATTTTGTACTTACGAAAATTTTTTATCCAATTATTTTTAGATAAATTTCTATTTAATATATTTATTGGTAATTGTATTATATCAGGCTTCCAAGTTTTCCAAAATTTATTTATGTCATTGTCATCATAAATCGAAACACCAATTTTTTTTACAATATTTTGATTTTTAAGCCTTTTTAAAAAACTAATAACTAATTTTATGTTTTTTTTGTTAATGTTTTGTGGGTTGTGGATTAAAAGTCCATAAAACTTTTTACAGTTAAGTTTATATAAACTTTGATTTATTTTTTGACGAAAATTTTTTTGATTAAAATTTTTATCTATCTCAATTTTATTAATTATTTTCATCTTTCTAAGTTGAGATTTTCCAATTATTTCTTCTACACCTTTATAATTAGGGGAAGTATCGATATATGTAATTTTATGTGATTTGCAAAAATAATATAGTTTATTCAGTTTACTTACATTGATTTTTTCATTTTTCTTTTTAAATATTCCATAATTTTTATTAAATGACGCTGTTCCTAGAATAATTCTCACTAATAGGTTATACACTAAATCTATTTCTAGACTATGAAAATTTTTATAATTGGGTCATCTGGTTTATTGGGATCAAACATTTTAAATAAATTAAAAAATAATAAAAATTTAATCCTTCATCATAATGGATTAAGGAAAAGGAAGATAGACTTAACAAATTTTAAAAAAATTAAAAATTTCCTTATAATTAAAAAATTTGATCTTATAATAAACTGTGCCGCATATACTGATATCGATTTTATCGAAAAGAATAAAAAAAAAACAAATAAATTAAATATAGAATTGATTAGGAACTTATTTTTAATAAAAAAAAAATATAAATTATCCTATAAAATAATGCATTTCTCCACAGATCAAATGTATGGATATAAAAATATATATCATTCTGAAAATTCAAAACTTAAAATATGTAATCATTATACAAAGCAAAAAATTTTGTCGGAAAAAATTTGTAAAAAAAATAATAGTTTAATATTTAGAGTAAATTTTTTTGGTAAATCTGTAAATAAATCTAAAAATAATAAGCTCTCCTTTACAGATTGGATTTATAAAATGTTTCTTAGGCCAGACCAAGATTTTCATTTGTTTGAGGATGTTTATTTTAACCCAATGTATGTTGGGAATCTTGCACAAATTATAGCTACGATAGTTAAAAAAAATCTTATTTCTTTAAATGGTATATTTAACATAGGCTCAAAAAATGGGATGAATAAAAAAGATTTTGCAGTGTTTTTTGCAAAAAAAGCCAATATTTATAACAATAATGCATACATAGTTTCAAAATCGTATAAAATTTTAAATGCGAAAAGATCAAGATTTATGATGATGAATACAAAAAAATTTGAAAAAAAATTTCAAATTAAATTAGGAAATTTAAAAAATGAGATTAAAACTTGTGCAAAAAAGTACTAAATTATTTATACTTGTGCAATAATTAATGTGGGAAAAAATCTTTTTACTTTATTATTGATATTGCGGATAATCATGATAGATCGCTTAAAAAATTTATAAAATTAAAAATGAAAGCTTTAATCATTGGTGGAGCAGGTTTTATTGGCTCAAATTTAGTTGAGAAATTAATAAATAAAAATAAAGAAGTCTGTGTAATAGATAATCTTTCAAGAAAAGGGACTCTGGAATTAAAAAAAAAAATAAAATTTGATAGTAAGTATGAATTCAAAAATATTGATATAAATAACTTCAATAAATTATTTAATTATTTTAAAACTAAAAATTTTAGTCATATTTACTTACTTGCTGGTCAGGTCGCGGTAACTACATCTCTTTCAAACCCAAGGTTAGATTTTAATTCCAATGCGTTAGGTTGTTTTAATGTATTAGAAGCAATCAGAAAAGCCAGAAGTAGTGCTAAGCTTATTTTTTCATCAACAAATAAAGTTTATGGTAAATTAGATAAATTAAAAACAGGTCTAGATAATAAATCTGGATATTATTTAAAAAAATTTAAAAAAGGAATTGACGAAAATTACCCAGTGGATTTTGTAACACCTTATGGTTGTTCAAAAGGTGTTGGTGATTTTTATTGCCAAGATTATTTTAAAAATTTCAATATAAATACTGTAGTTTTTAGACAATCTTGTATTTACGGTAGAATGCAACTTGGTATTGAAGATCAAGGATGGATAGCTTGGTTTATTATTGCATCTTTATTAAATAAAAATATTAAAATTTATGGTGATGGTAATCAAGTAAGGGATGCTTTATTTGCGGATGATTTAATTGATGCATATTTAAAAGCCGCTAATTCAAGCAAAGCGAATGGCAAAGTTTATAATATTGGAGGAGGATACAAGAACAGGATCTCAATAAATAATTTAGTTTCGATATTAGAAAAAAAACTAAATATAAAAATTAATGTAAAATATTACAAAGAAAGAAAAGGAGATCAAAAAGTTTTTATATCTAATAATGATAAAGCAAAAAAAGACTTTAATTGGTATCCAAAAACTAAATTCGACAATGGATTAAATCATACTATAAGATGGATAGTAGATAATTTAGATTTTATAAAAAAAATAAATCGTCTATGAAAAATATTACTGTAACCGTTTGTACTTTAAACGAGGAAAAAAATATTAAAGAATGCATAGAATCAATTTTGCAAGAGGATCCAAGTGAAATTATAGTAGTCGATGCTAGCTCAGAGGATAAAACTCAAGAAATAGTAAAAAAACTTGGTGTAAATCTAATAGTTGTGGATAGAAATGGATTAGCTTTTCAACGAAAAGTTGCAATAGAAAATGTAAAAACTGAGTATGTTTGTATTCTAGACGCAGATCATAGAATAAAGAAAAACAGCCTACGAACACTAATTGATGAGATGAATTTAAGAAAATATGCAGGAATAGAAGCATCTATAGAAAAACATAATTTAGAAAAAAATTATTGGAGTGATTGCTTTGATATAAACTTTATAACTAGCCACAATATTCCACGCGAAACCAATATAATTGGAACACCATGTGTTTATAAGACTAGAATTGTAAAAAAAATAAATTTTGATCCTTTTTTTACAGGTCCATCAGACGACACAGATTTATGTTATAGATTGACAAAAAGTGGAAATCGTTTGGGAGTAGGTAGTGCTTTCATCTATCATAAAAATAGAGTCTCTTTTAAAGAGTTCTTTAAAAAGATGGTTTGGTACGGGAAAGGAGATGCGCAATTTATTTTTAGACATCCTGAAAGGATTCACTTAATGCTATTTCATCAAATTATAAATTATCCAATAATTAAAAATTTTAAAGCTTTAAAAAAAGGATACATTAAAAGTGTCCCTTTTTTTCTAATGTACGGATTAATTAGATTTTTTAGTATGTTCTTGCATCTTATTAAATTTATTTTATTTGGATCAAAAGATAAAAATATCTATAAAACATAAACTTAAAAAAACTTTTTTTTACATAAGCTAAGCTAATTCTGCTTTGAATACTACTCAGATAAAGGATTTACTGAACTTCTTAGTCTGATCTGACAACTATGTATACCACTATGTCTACTCAAGAATAAATTACGATATTAATTGCAAAAAAAATTAAAGTATATAATAATATTTTTTTTATAAACATTAATAATAATGAATATCCTAAAGTTTAAAAATAATTAAATTATGTTAATTAATATAAATAAATCCAAATTATCGAAAACAATTTTTGAAATAAGACAACAAAAAACAAAATGAAGATTAAACTAGGCAAAAAAATTATAACAAATAAATCGCCTACATATTTTGTTGCCGATATTGCAGCAAACCATGATGGAAATTTAAAAAGAGCAATTAAATTGATTAAACTTGCTAAAGATAGTGGCGCAGATGCAGTCAAATTCCAACATCACAATGTTTCAAAGTATGTTAGTGATCATGGTTTTAGAAGTCTGGGTGGTAAACTTAGCCATCAAAAAAAATGGAAAAAAAGCATCTTCCAAGTTTATAAGGATGCTGAAGTTCCAAGAAAGTGGACAGAAACATTAATCAAATATTGCAAAAAAATTAACATTACATTTATGTCTACACCTTATGATTTAGATACGGTTAATTATTTAAATAAATATATGCCAGCATTTAAAATTGGATCAGGAGATTTGGCTTGGGATGATATGTTGCTAAAAGTAGCTTCCAAAAAAAAACCTTTTTTCATTGCCACTGGAGCATCAACAATTAAAGAGGTTTCACATGCTGTTAGTTTGTTAAAAAAAGTGAAAGCTAACTTTTGTCTAATGCAATGTAATACAAACTATACTGGATCAAATGAAAATTTTAAATACATTAACTTAAATGTATTAAACACTTACAAAAAAAAATTTCCAAATATTTTACTAGGATTAAGTGACCACACCCCAGGTCATGAAACAGTGCTTGGATCAATAATGTTGGGGGCAAAAGTCATAGAAAAACATTTTACGGACAATACGAAAAGACAAGGTCCAGATCACCCGTTCTCGATGGATCCTAAAAGCTGGCGATTGATGGTAGATAGCTCAAGAAATCTAGAAAAAAGTATTGGAAACGGCATTAAGAGAGTTGAAAAAAATGAACTACAAACAGTAATTTTACAGAGAAGATCAGCAAGAGTTATTAAAAAATTAAAAAAAGGTCAAAAAATTTCCAGAGAAGATTTTGAATATCAAAGACCTTGTCCAAAACAAGCTCTAACGCCAAATCAATCAAAGAAAATAATTGGAAAAAAAATTAAGAGAAATGTGAAAATTGGAGATTATTTAAAAATAAGTGATTTTTAAAAATATCTGATGTTAGACTTATCAATTGTAATAATTAATAAAAATTATATTAATTATTTAAGGAAATGTTTGATTTCTTGTTTAAATCAAAATACAAAATATTTATACGAAGTTATAGTGGTTGATGACGGTAGTACAGATGGAAGTATAGATTTTGTTAATAATATAAAAAATAAAAAGATTAAATTTTTTCAAACAAATAATAAAGGAATAGAAATTGCCGCAAATAAAGGATTTAGGAAATCAAAAGCAGAATATGTGGTAAGAGTAGACTCTGATGACTATTTAAGTAAAAATTTTGTTAATATCATGTTGAATGAGGCAAACAGTTCAAAAGCATCTTTTATTTATAGCAATTATTATACGACTAGTCTCAAAAAAAAATTAAAGGTTTATCTACCAGATTTTAATAAAAAAGAAATAATTCAACGAGGTGATTTTTTAGCAACTGGAACAGTCTATCACAGAAAAACTATAAAAAAATTTGGTTATTATAATGAAAAAACTAAAAACTCAGGATTAGAGAATTATGAATTAATATTAAAATTAATTATTAAACAAAATTATGGTAAAAGAGTTAAAAAATGCTTATTTACTTACCGAAAACACAAAGGAAATTTGTCGATATTAAAAAAGAAGAAAATTGTAAATTTTGGAAAAAAAATTTTTAAAAAAATGAAATTAGGCACTTACAAAAAAAATAAATATCACCCTTGGAATTAGGATGAAAAAAAAAATATTAGTTATAGCTTGTCACCCAGATGACGAGGTTTTAGGTTGTGGTGGATATTTTGATAAGTATAAAAATAAATATGAGTTTAAAGTTATTTTTTTAGCAGAGGGTTCAAGTTGTAGATATGAGGACAAAAAAAATGACCAATACAAAATTGAAAAAGATATTTTAACAAGAAAAAAAAGTGCCCTAAGAGCTTTAAGTTTATTTTCAATTAATAAAGTAACTTTTTATAACCACAAATGTGGACAACTTAACAAAGTTCCTCAAACTCAAATAAATAAAATTTTAGAAAAAGAAATCAAATTTTTTAAACCAAAGATAATTTTTACACATTCGAACAAAGATTTAAATTTAGATCATCAAACAATATTCAAATCAGTTTTGGTTGCAACAAGACCAACGATAATCAGAAATATTGTCGATGAAATTTATTCGTTTGAGATTTTATCTAGCACAGAGTGGAATTATTCAAATAAATTTCAACCAAATTATTTTGTAAAATTAAGTATTAAAAATATAATGAAAAAGTGGAAAGCTATTAAGTTTTACAAAACAGAAACCCAAAAAAAACCTCATCCAAGATCTTTATTTGGTGTAGAGTCACTAGCCAAATATAGAGGACTGCAAAGTGGTTCGATTTATGCTGAGGCTTTTGAATTAATAAGAAAATTTAAAAAATGAAAATAATCGCCATTGGATACAGAAATTGGGCGTTAAAAATTTATAAAAATTTAGCAAAAAGAGAAAAGGTATTAATTTTTAGGAAAGAAATTAGCTATAAAAGAATTAAAAAATATAATCCAAATTTTATTTTATATTATGGTTGGAGCAAAAAGGTTCCAAAAAACATTATTGATGATTACAAATGTATCATGCTGCACCCTTCTAAGTTGCCTGCTTTTGCTGGTGGTAGCCCCATTCAAAACCAAATTATAAGAAATATAAAAACATCTGCTGTCACTCTATTCAGAATGAATGAGAAGTTTGACAGAGGAAATATTTTATTTCAAAAAAAATTATCTTTGGATGGAGAACTTAATGAAATTTTTGATGAAATCATTCGAATAGGAACAATGTTATCATTACAAATGTTCAAACAAAAATATAAAGAAAAAAAAACAAATGTTAAGAAAATTTATCCACGACGAAAACCTTGGGAAAGTGAGATTACTCTAAGTGAATTAAAGTGTAAGAACGCAAACTATTTATATAACAAGATTAGAATGCTACAAAGTCCGTACCCTACTGCATACATTAATACAAGTGATGGTAAAAAGTTATATTTGTTAAAAGCTAGTCTTAAAAAGATCAAATAATAAATATATTTATCAAGTCAATTTTATCTTAAAATTTTTTTCAGTGCATAAATCAAGCCAATTGAGCTATTAGTACTGGTCAGCTGCACGCATTACTGCGCTTCCACATCCAGCCTATCAACGTGGTGGTCTACCACGGCTCTATAGGAAGAACTAGTTTTGAGGTGAGTTTCCCGCTTAGATGCTTTCAGCAGTTATCTCGTCCATACTTAGCTACCCGGCACTGCAGCTGGCGCTACAACCGGTCCACCAGTGGTATGTTCAACCCGGTCCTCTCGTACTAGGGTCAACTCCTCTCAATTCTTCTACACGCATAGCAGATAGGGACCGAACTGTCTCACGACGTTCTGAACCCAGCTCACGTACCACTTTAATTGGCGAACAGCCAAACCCTTGGGACCTGCTCCAGCCCCAGGATGTGATGAGCCGACATCGAGGTGCCAAACACTGCCGTCGATATGAGCTCTTGGGCAGTATCAGCCTGTTATCCCCGGCGTACCTTTTATCCGTTGAGCGATGGCCCTTCCACTCAGAACCACCGGATCACTATGACCGACTTTCGTCTCTGCTCGACTTGTCAGTCTCACAGTCAGGCAAGCTTATGCCATTGCACTCTACGAACGATTTCTGACCGTTCTGAGCTTACCTTCGCACGCCTCCGTTACTATTTGGGAGGCGACCGCCCCAGTCAAACTACCCACCATACAATGTCTTGATGCCGGATAACGGCTATCAGTTAGATATCAAGAAAAACAAAAGAGGTATTTCACTGACGACTCCACAAAAGCTGACGCTTTTGCTTCAATGTCTCCCTCCTATACTAAATATGTTTTTCCTAACACCAATGTAAAGTTGCAGTAAAGGTGCACGGGGTCTTTCCGTCTAACTACGCGAACTCCGCATCTTCACGGAGAATTCAATTTCACTGAGTTGATGTTGGAGACAGCGGAGAAATCGTTACGCCATTCATGCAGGTCGGAACTTACCCGACAAGGAATTTCGCTACCTTAGGACCGTTATAGTTACGGCCGCCGTTTACTGGGGCTTCAGAAATGAGCTTGCACCCATCGCATTAACCTTCCAGCACCGGGCAGGCGTCAGACCCTATACATCCACTTACGTGTTAGCAGAGCCCTGTGTTTTTGATAAACAGTCGCTTCTCCCTGACTTGTGCCACCTTCCTATAGTTGCCTATATGAAGGTCTTCCTTATTCCGAAGTTACGGAAGCATTTTGCCGAGTTCCTTCAACATCATTCTCTCAAGCGCCTAAATATACTCTATTAATCCACCTGTGTCGGTTTAGGGTACGGTCTAATGATGGAGCTATTTCTTGAAACCTTTTCGCGGCAAATTCAATCCATTAAGAATTTACAACTTACAAGATTTGTCACTACCATCTGGTTAAGGAATATTAACCTTATTTCCATCGACTACGGCTTTCGCCCTCGCCTTAGGTGCCGACTAACTCTGCGCGGATTAACCTTGCGCAGAAACCCTTGGATTTTCGGCGAAGAAGTTTTTCACTTCTTTTATCGTTACTTATGTCAGCATTCGCACTTCTGATATCTCCAGGATCCCTCACGGGTATCCCTTCACAGACTTACAGAACGTTCCGCTACCAGTTGTAATTTCCTAAGAAATTACAAATCCACAGATTCGGTATATGATTTTAGCCCCGTTACATCTTCGGCGCAGAAACTCTATTAGACCGGTGAGCTGTTACGCTATCTTTAAAGGATGGCTGCTTCTAAGCCAACCTCCCGGCTGTTAAGGAATTTCCACATCCTTTCACACTTAATCATAATTTGGGGACCTTATCTGGTGGTCTGGGCTCTTTCCCTCTCGACCATGGACCTTAGCACCCACAGTCTGTCTGTTGAAGAACAATGTCTAGCATTCGGAGTTTTATTAGGTTTGGTAAGAATCTCTTCCCCCTAGCCCATTTAGTGCTCTACCTCTAAACATCTATTTATTCAACGCACTACCTAAATAGTTTTCGCGGAAAACCAGCTATCTACGAATTTGGTTGGCCTTTCACCCCTTACCACAAGTCATCCAAAGACTTTTCAACGTCAACTGGTTCGGTCCTCCGGTAAGTGTTACCTTACTTTCAACCTGCTCATGGTAAGCTCATTCGTTTTCGGGTCTAATCCATTAAACTTATCGCCCTATTAAGACTTGCTTTCGCTGCGCCTACACCTAGATGGCTTAAGCTTGCTTAATAAATTAAGTCACTGACCCATTATACAAAAGGTACGCCGTCACTCTAAAAAGAGCTTCGACTGATTGTAGGCATGCAGTTTCAGGTTCTATTTCACTCCCCTAATAGGGGTTCTTTTCACCTTTCCCTCACGGTACTAGTTCACTATCGGTCACTGAAGAGTATTTAGGCTTAGAGGGTGGTCCCCCTATATTCGAGCAGGATTTCACGTGTCCCGCTTTACTCTTGAATTTAATTAAACATTACTCATACGGGACTATCACCCTCTATGGTTAGCTTTTCCAAACTATTCAGATTTTTTTAATAAAATTGCTGGCCTGATCCGCTTTCGCTCGCCACTACTAACGGAATCTCAATTGATTTCTTTTCCTCTGGTTACTTAGATGTTTCAGTTCTCCAGGTTATCTCTTTAAATCTATGAATTCAATTTAAAGTACCACATAAAGTGGTGGGTTTCCCCATTCGGAAATTTTCGGATCAAAACTTACATACAGCTCCCCGAAACTTATCGCAGTATATCACGTCCTTCATAGTCTTTCAGTGCCAAGGCATCCGCTACACGCCCTTAAACGCTTGATTTATGCACAGAAAAAAATTCTGTGTTGAATCAAATTTTTTTTGAACATTAGTTAATAACTTTTCTAATGTTCGGATATAGATATTGATATTAATTATTTTCTTTTTTACAAATTAGATAACTAAGTGCTTCTGGTGGAGGATAGCGGGATCGAACCGCTGACCTCCTGAATGCAAATCAGGCGCTCTCCCAGCTGAGCTAATCCCCCAGGATATTTATTTGGTGGGCCGAGAAAGACTCGAACTTTCGACCCCACCCTTATCAAGGGTGTGCTCTAACCAACTGAGCTACCGGCCCCCATGCAAGAGAAACACTATTTCAAGAAGAGAAACGAGGACGGTCAACATTAACCTGTTTATTATTTAGAATGAAATAATATTTCACTCATCCTTAGAAAGGAGGTAATCCAGCCGCAGGTTCCCCTACGGCTACCTTGTTACGACTTCACCCCAGTCGCTGACTATACCGTGGTCAAGGGTATGAAACCTTGCCTTAAGGTAGAACCAACTCCCATGGTGTGACGGGCGGTGTGTACAAGACCCGGGAACGCATTCACCGTGGCACGCTGATCCACGATTACTAGTAATTCCAGCTTCATGCACTCGAGTTGCAGAGTGCAATCCGAACTGAGGTATTTTTTTAGGATTTGCTAAACGTCGCCGTTTTGCTTCCTTTTGTAAATACCATTGTAGCACGTGTGTAGCCCAACACGTAAGGGCCATGAGGACTTGACGTCATCCCCACCTTCCTCCAGCTTATCACTGGCAGTTCTTTCAGAGTGCCCAACTTAATGATGGCAACTAAAAGTGAGGGTTGCGCTCGTTGCGGGACTTAACCCAACATCTCACGACACGAGCTGACGACAGCCATGCAGCACCTGTGTTTCGTCCGGCCGAACCGAAAACTTTAATCTCTTAAAGTCGCGACGAACATGTCAAGTGTTGGTAAGGTTCTGCGCGTATCTTCGAATTAAACCACATGCTCCACTACTTGTGCGGGTCCCCGTCAATTCATTTGAGTTTTAACCTTGCGGTCGTACTCCCCAGGCGGTGTGTTTATCGCTTTCGCTGCGACACTGAAAATAAATTTCCAACGTCTAACACACATCGTTTACGGCATGGACTACGAGGGTATCTAATCCTCTTCGCTACCCATGCTTTCGTTCCTCAGTGTCAGTAATGATCCAGAAAGCTGCCTTCGCAATTGGTATTCTTTCTAATATCTACGAATTTCACCTCTACACTAGAAATTCTGCTTTCCTCTATCAAACTCTAGCTGAAAAGTTTTGATGGCAGTTCCAGAGTTAAGCTCTGGGATTTCACCACCAACTTTTTCAACCACCTACGAACTCTTTAAGCCCAGTAATTCCGAACTACGCTAGGTCCCTTCGTATTACCGCGGCTGCTGGCACGAAGTTAGCCGGACCTTCTTATTCGGGTACAGTCATTTTCTTCCCCGACGAAAGAGCTTTACAACCCAAAGGCCTTCTTCACTCACGCGGCATCGCTGCATCAGAGTTTCCTCCATTGTGCAAGATTCCCCACTGCTGCCTCCCGTAGGAGTTTGGGCCGTGTCTCAGTCCCAATGTGGCTGATCATCCTCTCAAATCAGCTATTGATCAAAGTCTTGGTAGGCCATTACCCCACCAACAAACTAATCAAGTGCAGGCTCATCCAATGGTGCATAAAGCTTTCTCTGTAAAGACTTATCCGGTATTAGCACAAGTTTCCTCGTGTTATTCCAGGCCATAGGGTAGATACCTACATGTTACTCACCCGTCTGCCACTAAGTATTGCTACTTCGTTCGACTTGCATGTGTTAGGCGTGCCGCCAGCGTACGTTCTGAGCCATGATCAAACTCTCAAGTTTAAAAACGGCGCACACTAGCTTCTATATAAGTCCTAAGAATTAAAACTTATATAATGTTGAAGTATGTACGACAAATTTTTGGTAACCTTAACCGTCCACACTTCTCTTCTTAAATATTTACTTTTAAAACAGCTAATTGAGACTAAAAAAGCTCAATAAATTCAAAAAAAACAAGTTAATTGGTAGTTTTTTTTGAAGAGGAATTGCTTATAGGCTAAAATTTAGGGAAATCAAGCTTTTAACCATAAAAAGTTAAAAAAAAAGCCTTATTTTACAAGCTTTTTTTTGGTATTTTAAAAATAATATAACTATTAATTGCATAATCAAAAAATTGTTAAATGTTAAATAAATTAAAAAAAAGATTAAGTCATAATACAGAAATCGTCGCTTTAGCATTATTGATAATTACAACAGTATTGTCGACAACTTATTATAATTTTAATAAGCAGAAGATCTTTAATAATTACAAAAACATAATCAACAATGTCTATTTTAAAAAAACGGTTAATAATATTTTTGAAAATCTTGAACCAAAATTTAAAACTATAGCCCACAAAATCAATGAAGGAGAAACTTTTGATAAAATTTTAAAGAATTACAAAATAAAAGAGGAAGAAATTTTAATTGTTAAAAAAAAATTATCAAAAAAAATTAACCTTAATAAATTAAATACAAATCAAAAAATACAGTTTACTATTAATCAGTCTAACAATCAGTTAAAGGAATTTATTTTTCAAATTTCCAACGCAGAAAAGATATATCTAACAAAAAATAAAGAAAAAAATGATTTCAATAAAGAAATTGTCCTTACAAAACTTAATAAAGAAATTATATATAAAGAGAATGTTATTCTAAATAGTCTGTATAATTCAGCTAATAAAAAAAATGTGCCAATTAATACAATAATAGAATTTGCCCGTATATATGGTTTTGAGGTTGATTTCCAGAGAGACATCAGAAAGCGTGATAGCTTTCAACTAATGTATGAGGTTTTCAAAGATGATAATAAAAAAATAATAGAGACTGGAGAAATTCTTTATGCAAATTTGAAATTAAGTGGAAAAGATAAACCATTATATTTTTTTGACACCAAAAATAGTAAAGGCCATTATGATAAAAGTGGAAAAAGTAGTCAAAAAGCACTCATGAAAACTCCGATTAATGGAGCAAGATTATCATCTCCATTTGGTATGAGAAAACATCCAATAGATGGATTTAATAAAATGCATCGAGGGACTGACTTTGCTGCACCTATGGGAACTCCAATAATGGCATCTGGAAACGGTGTTGTAAAGAAAGCAGGGTGGTGTGGCGGTGGGGGAAATTGTGTAGTGATTAAACATAATTCTACTTATCAAACAGTTTATGCACACATGTCAAAATTCGCTAGTGGAATAAGAAATGGGGTAAGAGTAAAACAAGGACAGACAATCGGCTATGTTGGCTCAACAGGTAAGTCAACAGGTCCACATCTCCATTACGAAGTAATAGTTAATGGAAAAAAAATTAATTCTCAAACTCTAAAATTACCCTCGGGAAAAATACTTAAAGGCAAAGAAAGAAAACTTTTTGAAACGGCTAAGATTAAATTAGATGTTTTAAAATCAGAAAAGATTATTGGAATAAATTAAACTACTTTTGTGGCAATTTTATTATTAATTTCGTTTTTATCTTGAGAAAAATTTTCTGTATGCTTATCGTCATTTTTTGATAAATTTTGATCAACATCTTTTGTTGGTTTGTTATCTAACGATTTTTTTTGAATTTCTCTATCACTAAGCACTCTAGTGAAATGATCTGCATGTTGAAAATAGTTTTCTGATAAAATTTTATCTCCAGTCGATAGTGCCTCTCTCGCTAAATTGTTATATTTTTCCACTAACTTGGAGGCATTTTGATTATTTCTTCCTAACAACTTTCTCTGAAAAGAATCGTTATTAGAAAAATTATTATATTTATTCCTGTCACTACCAACTTTAAAATTTCTATCGTTTCTTCTAAAATTGTTTCTTCTAGTATTATTGTTCCTGAAAGTTACCATAATCTCATTTTTTTATGCTTATAATGCATCTGTTATTTTGAGCTAAATCTTTAACAACATCTTTAACAAAATATCCATTTTTTTTTAAAATTTTTTTAACTCTATCTGTTTGATCAAAAGCTATCTCAAGAATTAATGTGCCACCATTCTTTATAAGCTTAGACGAATTGTAAATAACTTTTTTAATTTTATGCAATCCATCTACTCCACCATCTAATGCTGATATTGGCTC
>CACGAB010000013.1 GCA_902570915.1 uncultured Pelagibacteraceae bacterium
GGGTCGTTTAATTTTTCCAATAAATAATATTTCTGGTCAACCAATTGCACTTGGAGGAAGAATTATTGAAAAAAGTGATTACCTTGCTAAATATATCAATTCTCCTGAAACATTTTTTTTTAAGAAAGGTTCAAATTTATATAATTTAGATCATGCTAGAAAATTATCCAATAAACTAGATCATATTTTTCTTGTTGAAGGATATATGGACGTTGTTGGACTTTCAAAAAACGGCATTGAAAATTCGGTAGCTAATTTAGGAACCTCGCTTACTGATAGACAAATCTTAACATTAAATCAATTTTTCGATGATATAATTATTTGTTTTGATGGGGATGAAAGTGGATATAAAGCGGCTTTACGAGCTGCTGAAAATTCAATTACTTATTTAAAACCAGAGAAACAAATTTCATTTTTATTTTTACCAGATAAAGAAGACCCAGATACCTTTGTGAACAAGAATGGAAAGGATTATTTTTTAGATTTTGTAAAAAAAAGTAAATTACCTATACACCAATTTCTTTTTAACCATTATAAAAAACAAACTCAAAATAATCCATCATCTATGGCTATTTTTGATAAAAAACTTCGATCAATAGCTAATACCATAAAGGATGAATATATAAAAAAATATGTATTAGAATACTTTTTAGATAAAATTTCAGATTTAGCACCACACACAAATTTAAATAAAAAACTTAATTTTGTTAAAAAAGTTAAATCTCTTGAGTCGACAAAAAAATATTTTAACGAAAGTAAATCTTTGTCTGCTATAGAGCTTAAAGAGTTTTCATTAATTTATCTTTTAATAAATAATTTAGAATTAATGAGACACCACCTTCATCTAATAGAAAATGTAAGTTTATTCACTGAAGTTAATAAGCAAATCTTCTCAAAAATTATATCAAAACTCAAATCAACTGATAGCCTAGATCTCAAAGATTTAGAAATTGATGAACAGTTAATTGAAAAAATTTATAAATTTGCTCCGATTAAATATATCCTTGGTCAAAAAAATAAAAATGAGCATGAGATAATTGGATTATTAGATGATATTAATAGAGATTTGAATAGCTATAATCTAGAACTTAGAATTCAGGAGTTAGAATCGAAGTTTTCTAAAGATCTTAGTGAGACAACATTTAATGAGCTAAAAGAGCTTAAAAAGAAGCAAAATATCAATTAATTTACATATTTTATTAATGGATTTTTATAAATTTAACATTATATAAGACTATTCAAATTATTGCTGTGGAAAGAATTATTACAAAATCATTTGCAAGATTAATGGGTCGTGGCACCCATAGAGGATTTATCACTTACGAAGAATTAAGCAAATCTCTAGGAAAGAGGAATTTGTCAGATGAAAATCTCGCCCAAGCATTTATTCATATTCTTGATGAAAAGGTAACTTTAGTTGAAAAAAAATCAGATTTTAAAGTTTTAAGAAAAAAAGATAATTCCTCAAAAGAAGAGGGAAAAACAATTGAGAAAAGTGATGACCCAATAAGAATGTACTTAAGAGAAATGGGGGGTGTTGAACTATTGTCAAGAGAAGGTGAGATTGCCATAGCTAAAAGAATTGAGGCTGGCAAAGACGTAATGTTAATTGCATTATCACAAAGTCCTTTAACAGCCCAACAATTTTTTGAGTGGAATGAAAAGCTCCAAAAAGACGAAATTTTAGTCAGAGAAATTATTGATATAGATACAAATTATATGGAGGACGAGACTACAGGTCCTAGTGCGAAACAAAAGAATTCTGGAGAAATAGAAAAAGAGGAAGGGTCCAACGAGGAAGAAGATGATTTTAATCCTACTCTTGCTGCAATGGAAAGTGAAATTAAGCCAAAAGTTCTCAAAACTGTTAGCCTTTTAACTAAAGAATATAACAAACTAATTAAGTATCAAAAAGAAAAATTGGATTGTGTATTAAATTCTAAGACTTTCTCACCTGCTAAAGAAAAAGGACATGACAAAATTGTAAATGATATATTAGAAAATATCAAATCTCTTCAACTATCTCCATCTGTACTGGAGGAATTAGTGCAAAAACATTATGTAGAGAATAAGAAAATAGTTTCTTTAGAAGGTAATCTATTAAGATTAGCCTTAGACCATAAAATTTCTAGAAATGAATTTATTAAATTTTATATAGGGAATGAGATTAACCCAAATTTAAAAAAGTTTTTGGACACTAATACTTTGTGGAAACAATTTTTCTCTAAAAATAAAAACGAATTTAAAAATATTAGAGATAGATTAGTAGAAATTAGCCATAAATTAGGAATGTCTGTGACTGACTATAAAAAATTAGTTAGTAGAATTCAAAAAGGAGAGAAAGAATCTAGAATTGCTAAAAAAGAAATGGTTGAAGCAAACTTAAGACTAGTAATTTCAATTGCAAAAAAATATACAAACAGAGGTCTGCAGTTTTTAGATCTTATTCAAGAGGGTAATATTGGACTGATGAAAGCCGTTGATAAATTTGAATATAGAAGGGGTTATAAATTTTCTACTTATGCTACTTGGTGGATAAGACAAGCAATCACAAGATCGATTGCTGACCAAGCTAGAACAATCAGAATTCCTGTTCATATGATTGAAACTATAAATAAGATAGTTAGAACACAAAGATTAATACTTAGTGAATTTGGAAGAGAAGCAACACCTGAAGAGTTAGCAAAAAAATTAAGGATGCCTCTAGATAAAGTGAGAAAGGTACTCAAAATTTCTAAGGAACCAGTATCACTTGAAAAACCAGTTGGTGACGAAGAAGATAGCAGTTTGGGAGATTTTATAGAAGATACAAAAGCACTTGCACCATTAGAACAAGCAATTAAGTCAAATCTGGGAGAGGCAACTACAAAAATATTATCAACACTTACACCAAGAGAAGAAAGAGTCCTAAGAATGAGATTTGGAGTTGGAATGAACACTGATCATACTTTAGAAGAAGTAGGTTTGCAATTTTCTGTAACAAGAGAGCGTATTAGACAAATTGAAGCTAAAGCTTTAAGAAAATTAAAACACCCTAGTAGATCAAAACAGCTAAAGAGTTTCTTGGAAAGTTAATTCTGGGCCGTTAGCTCAATAGTAGAGTACTGCATTGACATTGCAGGGGTAGTTGGAGCGTAACCAACACGGCCCACCAAAGGAAAAAATGAAAAAATATTTCAGCAAAGAAAAAATCACAATTGGAGTATCAGCATTCGGTAATTTAATGGCTACAGAAAACTGTATTAAAGCAATTAAAAACTCGGTAGATGGTGTATATGAAGTAATATTGATTGATGATTTTTCCCCAGATAAAGGCAAAATTAAAGATTATTTTTTCAATCAAAAAAAAGAGTTTAAGGATATCAAAGTCTTTCATTTCACAAAAAATCTGGGTTACACTCAAAGTGTAAATTGTGTCCTGTCAAACTCCACTAGTGAAAAAACTATTTTTGTATCAAATGATATGTATATTAATCCCTATTTTATAGAGGAATTAATCAATATTTCAAATATCGAAGAAAATGTTGGTTATGTTAGAGGTGTATCGAACTTTGTAGATAATAATCTACCCACACATAATATTGATCTTAGCGACAAAATTAATATGCATCCAAATGAAATTTCAAAAGAAATATTCTCAAAAGAAAAAAATAATTTTATTGAAGAAAATTATCTTGTTGGAGATAGTTTTTTGGTAAATAGAAAATTATTAGAAAAAATTGGATATTTTGATTGTAATAATTTCAAAGATTATTTTGGAGATACTGATTTTGGCTTTCGTGCTAAAGCTCTTAATTTTAAATGTATTTTATCAAAGGGGGCTTTTTGTTTTCATCATAAAAATATTAATTTTGATTATCTTACGGAAATAGAAAAAAAAAAGAAATTGATTAGAAGGCAAATTACTTTAGCTGAAGATTGGGCTCGGTTCAAACTAAAGTATAATTTTCCGCTAAATTTACCCTATCCAGGAATTAATGCGATGGACCATAATGAAATAAAAAACAAAGTAAATAAAAAAGATTTCATTGAAAAAAAAGATTATTCTCAATATCTTATTTAATTGAAATAAAATAATAATGTCAAAAAAAATAATTGTTACAGGTGGTTTGGGATTCATTGGAAGCAATCTAATTGAGCTTTTGCTACAAAAAAAATATTTTGTAATCAATATTGATAAAGTGACTTACTCCTCAAATTTTTACAATGTTAAAAATTTCAATTCTCTAAAAAATTATAGATTTATTAAATGTGATATTGGAAATAAAAAAAGAATAAAAGATATTTTTTTTAAATATAAACCAAAATGTATCTTTAATCTTGCTGCTGAATCTCATGTTGATAGATCAATAGATAATCCAAAAAATTTTATTCAAAGTAATATAGTAGGTGTATACAATTTACTAGAAAATTTTAAGCTATTTTCAAAAAAATATAATTCAAAGTTAATTCATATATCAACAGATGAAGTTTTTGGAGATGTTCTGAAAGGCAGAACATCTGAGAATTATCCTTACAATCCAAGCTCGCCATATGCCGCAAGCAAGGCTGCCTCTGATCATTTGGTTTCATCATATATGCGAACTTATAAAATCCCCGCAATTGTAACCAACTGCTCAAACAACTATGGGCCAAATCAACATCCAGAAAAATTAATCCCTAAATTGATTTATAATATTTTAAATAACAAAAGTTTACCAATCTATGGAAAGGGTACAAACTCTAGAGAGTGGCTATATGTTAAAGATCATTGTGAAGCTTTATATACAGTTTTTAAAAAAGGGAAAATTGGAGAGTTTTATAACATAGGTTCAAATAAAAATCTTTCAAATCTTGAGGTTTGTAAAAATATTTTAAACGTCTCAAAAAAACTTATTAAACTTGGTAATAAAGTAAAAATTTCTTTTGTAAAAGATAGACCAGGTCATGATGTTAGATATGCGCTTGATAGTAAAAAAATTAGAAATAAATTAAAATTTCGTCCAAAAATAAATTTCAAAACTGGAATAAAATATACTTTTGAATGGTATAAAAATAACAAAACTTACTACAAATCCTTAGCAAAAAAAGATATCGTACGAAGATTAGGAAAATATGATTAGTAAAGGAATAATACTTGCAGGAGGAACCGGTACAAGAATGAGCCCACTCACAAAAGCTGTCAACAAACAGCTTTTACCAATTTATGATAAACCACTTATTTTTTACCCTCTTTCAATATTAATGTTATCAAAAATTAGAGATATTTTAATTATTGTAAATAAAGGACAGATTGATCAATATAAAAAATTATTACATGATGGAAAGAATCTTGGAATAAGAATTACTTATCAAGAACAAATCAAACCAAAAGGGTTGCCAGATGCATTTATTTTGGGAGAAAAATTTATTGGAAAAAAAAATGTTGCAATGATTTTAGGAGATAATTTTTTTTACGGTCAAGGGTTATCTAAAAATTTGAATAATTGTACAAAATTAAAGTCAGGAGCAAAAGTTCTTCTACACAAGGTATCGAATCCCGAGTTGTTTGGTGTAGCTAAAGTAAATAAAAAAAATAAAATTTTAAAAATTGTTGAAAAACCAAAAAAAAATATTTCAAACCTTGCAGTTACAGGTCTCTATTTTTTTGATAATAATGTTGTTAAATACTCAAAGACATTAAAGCCTTCAAAAAGAGGGGAAATAGAAATAACTGATCTTTTAAATATTTATAAAAAAAAAAATAAATTATCAGCAGATTACATTGGTCGGGGTGGAGCATGGCTTGATACGGGATCCATAGAGGATTATTTTAAGACACTTTTATTTGTTCATGCTATTGAGAATAGACAAGGGGTAAAAATCGCATGTTTAGAGGAAATTGCTTTAAACAATAAATGGATTAAAAAAAGTCAAGTTAAAAATCAGATAAAATTCTATGGAAATTGTAGTTATTCAAATTATTTAAAAAAATTATTAAATTAAGTGCTTAAAATTTTATTAACAGGCTCCTCTGGTTTCATTGGTTTAAATATCATAAATAAATTTTCAGAGAAATATAAGTTCTATATTATTGTAAGAAAAAAACCGAAAAAAGAATTTTTAAAAAAAAAAAATGTAAAAGTAATTAGATTTAAAAACTATGATTCACTAAACATTAAGCTTAAGAAAATTAGGGTTGACACTGTTATACACTGTGCAACACATTATGTTAAAAATCATGAATACTCGGATATAAAAAAATTTTGTTCCTCAAACGTATTATTTGGAAATATAATTTTGGAAAATTTAAAAAATGTAGGAGCTAAAAAATTTATTAATTTTTCAACAGTTTGGGAAGACAGTAACGCTAAAAAAGATAATATAGAAAATTTATATGCTGCTTACAAAAAAAGTTTTACTACAATTATGGGTTATTACAAAAAAAAACTTAGAAAGGTTAAATTTTATGAATTGATGGTTTCAGATACATTCGGCAAGCATGATTATAGAAAAAAAATCATCTATACTCTTAAGATGAATTACCTTAAAAATAAAACCACTGCTATAGTCTCAAAAAATCTTAGTATTAATCTGCTTAATGTTGCAGATATAATTAGTGCAATGGAAATCATTCTAGAAAAGAATGTTTTACCAACTAAATACTTGCTTACAAATAAGGCTTATATAAAAATTTTAGATTTAGTGAGGGCTTTTAATAAAAAAAATCAAAAAAAATTAAAAATAAAATGGCTATCTAATCGTCAAATCAAAGATAAAATTTATCCCTATGACAAATTAAAAGGTTGGAAACCTGAAAATAGTTATATAAGAGACATTATAGATTATATAAAAAATTGATTATTTTAGCGTAATGAAAAAAATTTATTATGGAAAAGCAGTCTATGACTCTAAAGAGATTAACGCAGTAACAAGAGTTTTAAGAAATGAGGGTCTTTCTTTAGTAGACGGAAAAAATGTAAAAAAACTTGAGAAAACTGTTAGCAAAATGTTTGGAAAAAAATATGGTCTAATGGTCAATTCTGGTTCCTCTGCTAATTTACTTGGTTTGTCCTCTTTTAATTTCAAAAAAGGATCTGAAATTATCACACCTAATTTAACATTTTCAACCACTATAGCTCCAATATATCAACTAGGATTAATTCCACATTTTATTGGAGTTGAAAAAAACAAATTTCAAGCTGACCCATCACAAATAGAAAAATGCATAAATAAAAAAACTGTTGCAATAATGATTCCAAATCTTTTAGGAAACATCGCAAATTGGAAAAAAATTTCTAATATTGCCAAAAAGTATGATTTAAAAATTATTGAGGACTCGGCAGACACTATTGGATATAAAATTAATAACAAAAATACGGGCAAATACTCTAATGTTGTAACAAATAGTTTTTATGCATCACATATTATCAGTGGTGCGGGCACAGGAGGAATAGTTTGTTTTAATGATTTTAATTTGTATCAAAGAGCCAAATTATTAAGAGGTTGGGGTAGATCTTCAGCAACATTTAATGAGTCTGAAAAAATAGAAAAGAGATTTAATATAAAAGTCACAGGGATAGATTATGATGCAAAATATATATTTTCAGATTTGGGTTATAATTTTTTACCCTCTGAAATTTCTGCAGCTTTTGCTTTAGAACAAATCAAAAAATTAAAAAACAATATTAGTTTAAGGAATAAGAATTTTAATTTTTTAAAAAAATTTTTTTCAAATTTCTCAGAATACTTTGATTTGCCTGAGCAATACAGAGGAGTAAGAACTCCATGGCTGGCTTTTCCGCTAGTTATTAAGAAAAATAAATTTTTTAATAGAAGAGACATGCAAATTTTCTTTGAGAAAAATAATATTCAGACAAGAACAATATTCACTGGAAATATATTAAGGCAGCCTGTAATGAAAAACAGATTGTATAAAAAACATTCCAAGTGCGATTTAGAGGCTGATAATGTTATGAAAAATGGGATATTAATCGGATGTCATCAAGGTATGAAAAGAGGTGAATTAAATTATATTTGCAATACATTTAAAAGATTTATTAATTTGTGAAAGTTATCAAAACAAAATTTGATGGACTATTAATTATTAAACGTCCAACATATTACGACAATAGAGGATTTCTTAGAGAATTATTCGAACAGAAAAAATATAAAAAAAAGTTTATTTTTGATTATTTCTCATTATCAAAAAAAGATGTAATTAGAGGTCTCCATCTTCAATACAAAAAACCCCAAGTAAAAATAATTAGTGTTATATCAGGTAGAATATTTGATGTTGTTTTAGATTGTAGAAAAAATTCTAAAACTTTTGGTAAATATTTTACTATGAATATTTCATCAAAGGATAATGTTTCTTTATATATACCAGAGGGATTTGCTCATGGATTCTGTAGTCTTACTAATAATACTATTCTTCATTATAGAAATTCAAATTACAGAAATAAAAAATATGAAATTGGAATTTTATGGAACGATAGAGATTTGAATATAAAATGGCCTGTTAAAAACCCGCTAATATCTTTAAGGGATAAAAAAAATGTAACTTTTGGTAAATTTTTAGATAGCAAAAATTTTAAAAAGATGTAGAACCTTATAATCTTATATGGGCCTGTAGCTCAGTTGGTTAGAGCAGTACACTCATAATTTATTGTTTAAAAAAAAACCTCAAATTAGCGTTTTAAATCAACCTCCATTAGAGGATTTTTTTTATATTAAGTATTTACCAACTATTTACCAACTAACTTAATGTTAAAAAACAATAATCATGAGTCAAGATGACTCGATTATAGTAGAAAAAAAAACTATAAAAAAGTTAAGCCATAAAATGAAAAATAAAATAAAATTTATAGATCTTTTTGCAGGAATTGGCGGTTTCCACCTAGCACTTAAATCTATTGGGATGGAATGCGTATTTACATCTGAAATAGATGAATTTGCAAAGAAAACTTATGCTGCAAATTTTAAAGATAAATATTTAGATAATCCTAATTTATTTGTTGGAGACATATGGAAAGTAGATTTCAAAAAAATTCCTGACTTTGATATTTTGTGCGCAGGTTTTCCTTGTCAGCCATTTTCTCAGGCTGGTCAAAAAAAAGGTTTTAAGGACAATAAAGATGGGAACCTTTTTTTTTCAATTGAGGAAATATTAAGGATTAAAAAACCATCAGTATTTTTTTTAGAAAACGTGAGACATTTAAAAAATCATGATAGTGGTAAAACTTTTAAAGTGATTTATAAAAGCTTACAAAACTTGAATTATACCTTTGATTATAAAATAATTAAGGCTTCAGATTTTGGATTGCCACAGCATAGACCAAGAATTTATATGGTTGGATTTTATAAGCCAGCTTTAAAAAACATGTTTAAAGAGTTAAGTTTTACATTTCCAAGAGAAGTGCCACTAAAGAAAACTGTTTCAGATATTTTTGGAGGGTTTGTTTCAACAGATTTATCAGGAAAAAAAGAGAGAAAAGTTGGTTTTACTTTAAGAGTTGGAGGAGGAAGATCACCAGTAAATGATAGAAGAAATTGGGATGGTTATATTGTAGATAAAAAAGTAGTTCGTATTAATTCGATGCAAGGACGTCAAATGATGGGTTTCCCGAAATCTTTCAAAATGCCAGTCTCAGAAAATCAAGCAATGAAACAATTAGGAAACTCAGTGGCTGTAAATGTTGTGAAAGAAATTGCCAAAGAAATTAAGTTTCATTTAGAAAATTATTCTAAATAACTTTTTTAAGATTTATATCTAACAGAAAGTGCACCCCTATATTTATTAGTACTATATTTAGTCCAAGGCTCTAATAAAGTTTTTTCAGGATGGTTTTCAAAATCTTTAACACCACCTTTTTCTATATCCCTCATACAAAAATATAAACCATTCCAAATTTCATCTATAGTCTCTGATTTAGAATAAACTTTCCAAGTATTAATATCATTAAATTTTTCAAATTTTACTAAGCTTTCAGCAGGATGCTTTGATTCAGCAGAGCCAGTTCCGGTAAAACAAAAATATTCTATATAAGGCCTTAAAGTTTCTTTATGATCTTTAAATGGTGATATTGCATTATTGTTTCCACAGTCCTCTGTAATTTGATTTGAAATTCTCAGCTTCCAATACTTATTTATAATCTTATCTAAATCAGAAATATCTAAATTTAGTTTTTTAGCAATTCTCAAAAAACCCTTTCTGGTTGTGTGATTTATAATTGAAGGAGGTGCGGCACTCATATATTTTACCGAGTAAGCTATATTATTAATATAAATATCAGCCTTATTTCTTGGTGAAGATTTTTCTATCCCAAGATTTTCAGAAACTTCTATCAATAAGTTCTCATCTTCTAAATCAGAAAAATTTATCTTTTCATTAATTTGATTGTACTCAATATTATCGAAACCTAATTTTTTGATTTTCCCAAAAGGTGAATCACAAATATTATTTTTTTTTAAATAACAAAGATAAAGCTTAAAAAGAATTTCATTTTTTTCACCTTTATTCATTTAAATATTATATAGAGCAGAGCCCTGAAAATCAGAAAAAATTTATGATAGAGCAGAGCCCTGAAAAAAATAGGAAAGTATAGGATAGAGCAGAGCCCTGAAAAAAATAGGAAAGTATAGGATAGAGCAGAGCCCTGAAAAAATAATTTAACCATTGAAAAGGTTTGTAAGAATCATTACATTAATATTAGGTGAATTTTTGATTCTATCGAGGGCTACATATACACATAAAATTTACTGACTTTATAAAATGTGTATTTGCAGCCCTCAGACTGGTTAGATACTTTCACTACCTAGCGGGAGAACTGGGATTTTATATCTGAGCGCAAGTGTTCTCTTGAGAAGTTAGGGGTGACATCAGACCCGATCATAAAATTTTACCTGTAAATTAACAAATGAACTAGGGTTCAATATGGGTGAAATATGAATAAAGTCAGGTTATATTATTTTATCTTTTTCGAACTATTAGTTCGGAAAGATAAAAATGACAGATAAAACAAAGTATAAATCTGTAGCTATTGATCATGATTGCTACAAAAAAATTGAAGAACTAGCACTATCATTACATCCAGGAGTTACACTATCAAGAGCTCAAGTAGTTAAGATTTTAGTAAACAATAAATGCTTAGAAGATGAAAAATATTCCTATGAATATGAGGGGAGATTAAACTAATGAAAATTTATACCATTAGCCCTAGTGAATTGTCATATGTGTGCGATCATTGTGCTTACATAGGTAAAAACTTTAATCTTTATCCCAAAATGATTTCTGCTGGAGTGACACAAACATTGGACAGTATGGAAAAAGAATATTTTTTGGGAGATGTAAAAAAACTTGATAAAAGTATTAAAGAAGGTGAAACAATTGATCCCTTTAATATTTCATTTTTTTCTAGAGTTTTAAAAGATGATAAAAATAGACCTTTTAGAATTAAAGGAAAAGGAGATGCTATTATTAAATTCAAGGATGGAACCTCGGGTATTATTGACTATAAAACATCCAAGTTTAAAGAAAAAAATGGAAAAGATTTTAGCAAGGATCTAGAAAAAAAGATCAATGAGTACGAGCCTCAACTTCATGGTTATAGTCTATTATATTCAAATTTAGAAACCGATGAAAAATTTTTAGCTCAACATAGTAGGGCTAAAAAACCAGATTCAATTAAAAAAAGTGTTGAGGAAACTTTAAAAAAGATAAAGAAAATTACTATAAATAAAACAAGTTTATTAGGTCTTGTATTTATCTATCCTGAGGAGCTAAAAAATACAGATAATATTTCTATAGATTTTTCATTTAAATTTACTGAAGTAAAATATGACCTTAAAAACTTTATGAAAGTTCTTACAAAATATTTAGATATACTTCATGACAATAAACCACCTGAACCTAATGGAACATGTGAAACTTGTAATTATTTTGTGTCCGCAGGAAGGATGGCTAATGAAAAATAATCTTGATGAAATAATAAAAGAAAGATTAGAAAATAGATACGAATGGAAAAATTACCTGGGGTGGCTATTAACTCATAAAGAACTTCAAATGCAGGCAAAAAAAGAATTTTACAAAGATAAGTTTATTCTTAACCTAATTTTAAAACTTTATTTTCTTCCATATAATACCTTGAAGTATTTTAGTTATTTATGTGATCGACATAAATTTCAAATGATTGAATATGAAATAAAAATGTTAAAAAAAGCTAGAGGGGATGAGGATGAGCAACCATAATAAAATCAGACCTGTTGATAAAAATAATCTAAATGGAAAATATAAAATTTTATTTTCTACACCCCAAACTAAAAATAGCAATATCCCAATGGAATTCAGAGGATTACAAATCTATAATAGTAAATCTTTAGCTGAGGAAGCTCTTAAGAAAAGAAAAAAACTCACAAAAATTCTTGAAGAAAAAAGAGCTAAATCTATGCAAGGAAATAAAAGAGCTCTAGGAAATTCAGGTGGAGATCAGTCTAATTTAATTCAATTTAGTTCAGAGGTTCAAAAACTTAAAAATGCTAAAATCAAAAGAGCAAAAGAACTTTATAAAGATGGATGCTCAAAATCTGAAATTTTAAGAAAGATAATCAATGAATTTAATCTTGATAGAGACTTAAATTCAAGGTCTTGGCCTAAATGGTTAACTGAATTAGAGTAAATTAAATATGAAAAAAACTAGAGATCCATTTCCTATAACAGATGTTTATTTATTAGAAATGAATGCTGTTGATGCTGCAACGGTTACAGTTGGAGATTTATGTGAGCGATTAACAAATGATTTTGAAACTGGATGGGGAACAGGTGGCCCTGTAAAAGAGCTGGTTAACGAGTTCAAAAAAAAAGATGCATCAAAATATAACTCTATATCTTTTGGAACTTCAGCAGATGGCGGCTATTCTGTTTACATTGGTGTAGATGCTAAAAATAGAATAAGAAAAATATTCGCTGATGCACAAGTTGCTGAATATGCTCAACATCCTAAAGATAGGCAAAGTTATTTATCCTGGTGGTGGGATAAAGAAGATTTTAATGATCAATTTTTTGGTAAATTAAAAGAAAATAGAATTAAATTATTTGATCTAAATACTAAATCAGGTTTAATAGCTGTAGGTGATTTTGGTGGACCATTACGATCTTTATTAGGTGTTAACAATGATACGTTAGATGAAGATGGGGATTTAAATGAAATTATTAAATTAGATCATTTTAAAAAAGATGGAATTTTTCAAAACTCTTCACCAATATTTAGTGTTAAATTTTCATATGGTCTTATAAATAAACCTGAGTCATCTAGTTTTAGTTCATCGGTTATACATAAAGAGTTAAAACCTCATCAGGAGCCAATTAATTATTCTTATACTGAATTATTTAACAATCAATTAGATGAAAATTGTTATCCAACTAAATATATTTTTGAGGATTATCTAGCAAATAAAGATGAAAGTGAACATTATAAAAGATGGGAGACTAATTTAAAAATAAAAGAGAATGTAAAACTTTCCGGAGAATATATATCTAGTCGATTACCAAAAGCTATTCAAATTTTAAAAACAGTCAAAAATTTTATTCAAAGAAAATTTTAAAGAAGGTTTTGAAATTAGAAAAAAGCAATTCGAAGATTTCATTATTGGCATAATTAAAGATATTGAGCCCCAAGAATTAGATTTACCAACATTTGGAAAAAAATCAAAAAAGAGAGAAATTAGTGACAAGAAGTTGGAAATATCAACTGATTTAATATCAGCAGGAGTATCAGAACTATTCGATGGTTATAAATTTAAAAATGATATTGATTTTTCTTTAACTAAGATCATTTTGCCAATGAACAAGGGTTCTTACCCAGTATATTTACATTGTTATGACACTAAAGATTCTGATGGTTATGAAAATGCATATGTCAAAATCGTGGTTGAAGGTATTAAAGGTTGTTATTTAAACAAAAATGAAAAAGGAAAATTAATAGCGAACAAAATAAATAAGGAAAGTCCATATTTAAGAAATGTGGTTGATAAAAAGCTTAAATACGCTCAGATTGATAAAATAGATCTAAGAGACTCAAAAAGTTTGAAAGAAATCGAAAAACTTAAAGATATTGAACAATTAGTGTTAGCCAATATGAAGTATATTAAAGATTGGACACCACTATCAAAACTAAAGAAACTAAAACATTTACATTTGGATACCTGTATCATTGATTGGAAAACAGCTACGTCTTTTTTCAAAAACTTATATAAGTTGCCGAAACTAGAAAGATTTACTTTAAATGCTGATAGTTACTTAATATCTCCACCAAGTCTTGGTTTTCCAAAAAATCTTTATCCCAAAAAATTAAAGGACTTTGAAATTGTTATTCCTAAAGAAGTTAAGGATGATAAACCTACAGACGAATTTATTAATCATAAAGGATATGCGGGAAGTTATGATGATTTATATTTTATGCATAGAATTTTACAGGTAGATGATTTTCCAAATTTCGAAAAAATCAAAACTTTTGAAAAATTAAGATATTACAATTACTTTACTAAGAATAATCAAGAAGGTGGTGTAATAAGTCGTTTAGCAAATGGTTATACTGATTTTAACATATTCAAAAAATTAAATAAATTAAAAGATATCTGGATTTATGGTTATGACTTCAAAAAAGCTGAAGAATTAAAAAATACCTCTTTCTTAAAGGTTGCGAAAGAAATTTTAAAATATAAGAAATTAAGAATAAATGGAATTTCTGAAAAAACCTTTAAAAGTTTATAAAAAATTTTTACCAACGGATTTACCAACAAATGCAAAGTTTGTGTCTTAAATTTTAGAAAAATACAATCTATTGTTTGTAAAGTTAACTTGTATGAATTTTAAAATTGGTGTAATACCTAATTAATTTCAAGGGCCTGTAGCTCAGTTGGTTAGAGCAGTACACTCATAATGTATTGGTCCCAGGTTCGAGTCCTGGCGGGCCCACCAAATTTGTTAAGCTAATAATTAATAGAAAAACTTTGTAGAATACCCATAGTCTTGAAATTATTTATTTGAGAAATCCTCTAAAGTTTTGAATAATGCGTTAATATTGTTGTCGTTAGAGTTTAGTATAGATGAAAATTCCTCCTTTTGTGTTCTTGCTAAACTCAAACCTTCTATAATTAGATCTCTTATTAAGGGTTTTTCTGGATTTTTTGTATAGACTCTCCAGTCAATTTTCACCTCTGGTCGATCAGATGTTCCCTTTAAAATGCTATTTACAATCGTATAGTTTTCACTCAAGACTTCCTTTGATAAAACGTCAATCTCCGGATTTGTATACTCTGACAATCTACTAGAAAAACTTTTCAAAAAATAACTCTCAAATAAACCTAAGTATTCTTTCTTTTGATCTTCATTCAAATTTTTTCTTGCTGCTCCAAGTGAATAAAACCCTACCCCTCTTATATCTACTGTTTCTTTAGCTATAATTTTTAGTTCATTAATTTTTTCCTCTTGTGAAATGTTTTTAGCTAATATTTGTGAGGCTCTATTTACAGTAGATTGAACAAATATGTCAGCTTCAATTGCAAAAACGTTAAAAAAATTAATATTGAAGAATAATAAAATTATTAAAAATTTTCTCATATATTATGTTGATAATATTTGGTATTAATTATTCTCTATTTCTTCCCAATCCTCTTCATTTTTATAGAAAATTTCAATATTACCTTTTCTAATATTGTTAATTTTATTTTCTCTATTTTGTAAATACAAACTTTTTACTGAGGCGTAGAAATCTATAGAATTTATCTCAAGATTATCAAACGACTCAATATTATTTGATCTAAAGTCGATACCCTCAACTGCTTTTGTTGCCATGTAAAAAGTTTCATTTAGATATTCATTATTACCATGTACTGATGCATTGTAGTACGGATCTCCTCCAAGCACATTCATGAAAGAACCTGCTGTATCTCTAATTGTTGAAGGACCCAATATTGGAAGGACTACATAACACCCAGGTCCAACTCCCCAAGCACCTAAAGTTTGACCATAATCTTCTTTTTCATACTTTGGAAAACCCATTTTATTTGCGACATCAATTGTGCCAAAAATACCAACAGTAGTATTTACTGCAAGCCTAGCAGTATTTATTATTGCTAATTTTATATCACCCTGTAAAACATTGTTAGGTATTGTAACTAAACTTGATAAATTTGTTACAAAGTTGTTTGTACCTTTTTGAATAGGATCTGGTAAGTCTCTATAACTTTCGGCAAGTGGTTTTATTATAGCTTTATCTAATTTTTGATTGAAAGCAAAAGTTGCTCTATTTAAATTTTCAAAACAATCTTTTACTTTTTTTGGTTTTTTATCTAATTTTAACTCACCATCTGATCCAGCATTAGCATTAAATGCTAGTAAAAAAATTGAAACAATAATTACAGATAATTTTTTTATCATTTTAATACATTTTATATTATTGATAATGATTGTAAATTAACATTTAATCGAAAAAAATGTCCATAAAATGTTTATAAATGGCCCAAAATTATACTAATATTATTTAAATAATGAATCAGACTTATGATTATTCTCCAAATTTTGGCTTACCAAAAAGATTAAAGAAAAAAATAAAGTTTGTTGTGCTCCATTATACAGGTATGAAGAATGAATTTTCTGCTATCAAGAGATTACAGGACCCAAAGTTTAAGGTAAGCTCTCATTATTTGATTAAGAAAAATGGTGAGATAATAACTTTAGTTCCTGATCTTTATGAAGCTTGGCATGCTGGATTGTCAAGCTGGAAAAATTATAGATCATTAAATAAAAATTCAATTGGAATTGAAATTACCAATCCAGGACATCAATTTGGTTATAGAAATTTTTCTAGAAAACAAATTTCTTCTCTTGAAGCATTGTTGAAATATTTAATTAAAAATTATCAAATAAAAAAAGAATGTGTTCTTGGTCATTCAGATATATCCCCTAATCGGAAAAAAGATCCAGGTGAAAAATTTCCATGGAAAAGATTGGCAAAAAAAAAATTGACCTGGTGGCATAATTTAAATCAAAAAGAGATTAAAAAATTTAGAGGAATTAAAAATTTATCAAAAGTAGATAAAACTAAATTTGTTCAAAATCTTTATAAAATTGGATATCACAAATTAAACAGATTTCAATTTTATAAAAATAAAAAACTTTTAATTAAGGCTTTTCAAAGAAGATTTAGACAAGATTTAGTGGATGGAAAGATAGATAAGGAATGTTTTATAATAAGTAAAAACCTACTATCTAAATAGATATTAAGCTTGAAATTTTACAATTAAATTATAGATTGTTATTGCCAGATGAACGATTTATCGCTTTAATTTATTAAAGAGGAAAGTCCGGACTCTACAAGGATACAGTGCCAGGTAATTCCTGGCAGGGGCGACCCTAGGGATAGTGCCACAGAAAATAAACCGCCATAACATGGCAAGGGTGAAAAGGTGTGGTAAGAGCACACCGGTTCTATTGGTAACAATGAACGCTGGAAAACCCCACTGGGAGCAAAACTAAGTAGAGATGACGTTGTTGAAAAACTAAAAGCCATCCTTGGCTAGTCATCAGGGTTAGTTGCTTGAGCTTAAAAGTGATTTTGAGCCTAGACAAATGATAAATTTAAATGACAGAACCCGGCTTATAGTTCATCTGGCTTAATTTTAAAATAATTCAATAGATATAAATGTTCATGTTTTGACTCTTCTTTTTAAACTTTTTATTTTATCCGCAATAACCAAAGTATTGACACTTCTATAAAAAACCCATAATATCCCATGTATTCCCATATTAAAGGGAATAAAGGATTTTATGGTTTATGTTTTTATCAACTTACGAAAACAAATTAGACAAAAAAGGAAGGGTGTCGGTGCCTGCAAGTTTTAGATCATATTTATCTAATTTAGGTTACAATGGTGTGATTTGTTATCCATCTTTCAATAACCAATCTATAGAAGCATGGCCTCAAGATAGAATAGAAAAAATTTCCAATACAATAGACTCATTAAATCCGTTCGAGGAAAAACGAGATTTTTTTGCTACATCAATTTTGTCTGAAAGTACAAATTTACAATTCGATAGTGAAGGTAGAATTTCACTAACTCCAAAATTATTAAAACACGCAAAAATAAAAAATAGTATGATTTTTGTTGGTCAGGGAAAAACCTTCCAAATTTGGGAACCAACAATTTTTGAAAAATTTAGGGCAAGCGCTAGAAAAAAAGCAAATTCAAATCGTTCAAGTCTTAAATGGGAGAGTCAATTTAACAAATAAAAAAAAGAGGGGGATTAAATGACGATTAACTTTAAAGTACCAGAGATAAAAGAGTTACAACCAAGGCTTTTAGTAATGGGTATTGGTGGTGCAGGTGGAAATGCAATTAATGAAATGATTGATAATGGAATGCAAGGTGTTGAGTTCATTGCTGTTAATACTGATGCACAAGATTTAAAACATAGTAAAGCAAAATCAAAAGTCCAAATAGGTTTAAATTTGACCAAGGGCCTAGGAGCTGGTGCAAAACTTGATATCGGTCAGGCTGCTGCGGATGAGTCTCTTAATGATATAGTAAATATTTTACAGGGTGCAAATATGGTTTTCATCGCCGCTGGTATGGGAGGTGGCACGGGAACTGGTGCAGCACACGTTATTGCAAGGGCAGCAAAAGAACTTAACATTTTAACAGTGGGAGTAGTAACACTACCTTTTTTATATGAGGGACCTTCAAGAATGAGACGAGCTCAACAAGGATTAGAGGAACTTCGAAGACATGTGGATACTATTATAGTAATTCCAAATCAAAATTTATTTAAAATTGCTAATGAGCAGACCACATTCGAGGAGTCATTTAATTTATCGAATAATGTTTTAATGCACGGAGTTCAAAGTATTACAGATTTAATGGTTAGACCAGGATTAATAAATCTTGATTTTGCCGATGTTGAGTCTGTAATGGCTTCGATGGGTAAAGCTATGATGGGAACAGGTGAAGCTGAGGGCGAAGGTAGAGCCATGAAAGCTGCAGAAATGGCAATTAGTAATCCTTTAATTGATGATTATACTTTGAAAGGTGCAAAAGGCTTATTAGTAAATATTACTGGAGGTAAAGATCTTAAGCTTTTTGAAGTCGATGAAGCAGTCAATAAAGTAAGAACCGAGGTTGACCCAGAGGCTGAGCTGATAATAGGAGCTATTACAGATCCAGAACTTGACGGAAAAATGAGAGTTTCAATTGTTGCAACCTCTTTAGATGGCCAACAACCTGAGACTAAATCCGTGATTAATATGGTGCACAGAATACAAAATAGAAATCCAGGGTATTCTGATTTTGCAGCTAATGGTTTGACACAATCTTTTGTATTTAATGGAAATAATTCAAATCCAGTTTCTCATGGTGCAAATGCTTTAAAACTTGAGAATGAGATAGTGACCAACGATTTACAAAATCAAACTAGCAATCAATCAGTAAATGATATGAATAATCAATATCATGAGGAGCTTTTAAAAAATCAAGAAATTAATGAAGCTGAAAACAATAATTCTGAAAAGGATGAAATGTCCCTTTCAAAAGAAACCCCAGAGACTTTTGAGGAAACTAAAGTTAATTCTAATGACTTGAGAGAATTTGGAGTAGATACAAATGAGCCAGATTTATTTAGCTCTAGCGATAATAATTCAGATACTAATGATCTATCGAGTTCTTTGGACGAAGATAATGATGATGATCTTGAAATTCCCGCATTTTTAAGAAGACAAAAAAATTAATGGTCTTCAAGAAAATAAATGGAAGCCACCATAGTATCGGATAAATCTAAACATTATCCGGTACTGCTAAAAGAAATTATTAGCATTATTTCCCCTCAATATGGTGGCACATTTATTGATTGTACTTTTGGCCAAGGAGGATACACAAAGGAAATATTAAAATTTTCAAATACTAAAGTAATTGCTATCGATAGGGATATTGAAAGTAAGAAAATTGCAGATCAAATTAAGAAAAATTTTGCAGATAGATTTCTTTTCAAGAATATGAAATTTAGTCAACTAACAAATCTTAAACTTAAAAATGAAAATATAAAAGGAGTATTTTTTGATTTAGGCTACTCCCTAAACCAAATGAAAGATCATAAAAAAGGATTATCTTTCACTTCTAAAGGCCAACTCAACATGAAACTAGGTCTTAACGATTTTTCAGCAAAAGAGGTAATTAATAAACTTTCATTTAATGATTTACAAAAAATTTTTAAATATTTTGGTGATGAAAAAGATTCAAAAAAAATTGCAAATAAAATTATCAAAGAGCGAGTAAAATATGAAATTAACACAGGTGATTTAGTTAATATTATTGATTCTGTAAAAAAAAGAAATAATTCTAAAATTCATAAGTCAACAAAAGTTTTCCAAGCAATTAGAATTTTTGTTAATAGAGAAATTAGTGAATTAATTAATGGTCTGATTAATGCTACAAAAATTTTAAAAAAAGATGGTGTGCTAGCAGTTGTTACCTTTCATTCATTAGAAGATAAAATTGTAAAATATTTTTTTAGAAGTCTTTCAGAAAATAAAAGTATTTCAAGGTATCAGCCTAAAATTACACAATCAGAGCCACTATTATATATGACAGAGAGAAAGTCTATTATTCCAAGTAAAAAAGAATTAAATGAGAATGTAGCATCCAGATCAGCAAAATTAAGGTTTGTTATTAAAAAAAAAAATTTCTTTAATTTTGATAGTGATATTTTTGAAAAATTTAAATCTTTTATTGAAATAGAAAATATTGGCAATGAATTATGAAAAAAATTGTAATAATTATCTTTGTATTTTCACTGATATTTTTTACCGCATTTATCAAAAACTCA
>CACGAB010000014.1 GCA_902570915.1 uncultured Pelagibacteraceae bacterium
TTCTTCAGTAACTACGCGGGATAAATCATCTTTTTTGGATCAACAATTTTATCGTATTCTTTTTCATTAATTAACCCAGATTTTAAAGCCTCGAACTTTAAGGTTGACCCATTTTTTAAAGCAGATTTAGCGATGTTAGCAGCTTTATCATATCCAATTTTTGGTGCTAATGCGGTAACTAACATTAAAGAATTTTCTAGGTAATGCTTTATTTTAACTTTATCAGCTTTAATTCCCTTAATGCAATACAATGCAAAATTTTTTGAGCTATCTGATAATAGATCAATTGATTGTAAAATATTATGAGCGATCAAAGGTTTGAATACATTTAATTCAAAGTGGCCATGTGATCCAGCCATTGTAATACCATTATGATTACCAATAACCTTGACACAAACCATTGTGACTGCTTCTGATTGAGTGGGATTTACTTTTCCTGGCATTATTGAGGAACCTGGTTCATTTGCTGGCAAAATTAATTCACCATATCCAGCTCTCGGTCCAGAACCTAAAAATCGTATATCATTAGCAATTTTCATCAAACAAACAGCAGTAGTATTTAATGTTCCTGAAAAATTTACTATTTCATCGTGAGCAGCTAGTGCCGCAAACTTATTTTTCGTTGGTTTAAAAGGAATTTTTGTAATTTTCTTTATTTGATTGATTATTTTTTTATCAAAACCTTTTTTACTATTAATGCCTGTTCCAACAGCAGTTCCACCTTGCGCTAAAAAGTAAATTTCATTTAACGCATTTTTAATTCTCGAGATACAGTCTTGCAGTTGTGACTGATAGCCAGAAAATTCTTGTCCCAATGATAAAGGAGTTGCGTCTTGTAAGTGGGTTCTTCCTACTTTAATTATTTTCTTAAATTCAAAAGCTTTCTTTTTTAAATTTTTATTTAATAATTCTAATGCCGGTAATAATTTTTTTTTGGTTTCAACAGCTATTGCAATATGCATAGCAGTTGGAAAAACATCATTAGTAGACTGAGATTTATTGACATGATCGTTAGGATGCACGGGCTTTTTTGAACCTTTTTTCCCTCCCAAAATTTCGATAGCTCTATTCGCAATTACCTCATTTACATTCATGTTTGTTTGAGTACCAGAACCGGTTTGCCAAACTTTTAGTGGAAAATGATTATCTAATTTTCCTGCAATTACCTCATTTGATGCCTTTATAATTGCTTTTGAAATATTTGGTGAAATTTGCTTTTCTTTTGCGTGTACTATTGCAGCTGCTTTTTTTATAATAGCTATTGATTTGATTAGTGTTGGTCTTACTAGAAATTCACCAATATCAAAATATTTTTTTGACCTCTGGGTTGATGCGCCCCAATATTTATCATTAGGAACATTAATAGATCCTATACTGTCAAATTCTTTTCTTAATTTCATTGATTAATTAGTAATTAATAAATTATTATGATTATACATTATTTTAAAAAAACTTACAGGAGCATTATGTCAAATTTTAGTAAGGTTGGACTTTTCATGAAAACTTTTGGACAAGAAGTTAAAGATAAACCCTCATTTAGCACAGATAAAATCAACAAATTAAGACTAAACCTAATAAGAGAAGAATTGGACGAACTCAAAGAGGCAATGAATAATAAAGATTTATTAGAGGTTGCAGATGCACTAACAGATATACTTTACGTCACTTACGGTGCAGGCCATGCATTTGGCATTAATCTAGATAAGTGTTTTGAAGAGGTTCAAAACTCAAATATGAGTAAATTAGATGATAATGGAAAACCAATTTATAATGAGCATGGCAAAGTAATGAAAGGGCCAAATTATTTTAAGCCAGACTTAACAAAATTCATAAATTAAAATTCAAGCTTAAAGTCTGTTGCTGGAGCGCTGTGTGTTATGCTTCCAACTGAAACTCTATTGACCCCGGTTTTCGCGACAGATTTAATTGTTTTAAGATTAATGTTTCCAGAGGCTTCGGTTTCATAATTTTTTTTTACAAGTTTAACTCCAAGTTTTAAGTTTTTGTTACTCATATTATCAAATAAAACTCTATCGAATTTTAAACCAATAATTTGTTTAAGTTGATTGAGATTATCTACTTCAACTGTAATCTTTCTTCCTTTTTTATTTTTAATAGCTGAGGAAACTAATCTTTTTATATTTGAACTTGCAACATGATTATCTTTAATAAGAAACTCATCACTAAGATTAAATCTGTGATTGGTTCCACCACCTAATTTGACAGCATATTTTTGAATAACTCTTAAATTTGGAATAGTTTTTCTTGTGCAACATATCTTACACTTTTTTCCTGCTAGTTTTACAAACTTATTTGTTTTTGTCGCAATACCTGAAATATGTGATAAAAAATTTAAAGCCACTCTTTCTGCAATTAATATGTTTTGAACATTACCTTGAATTATTGCAACGAGTGATTTTTTCTTAACAAAAGTTCCATCTTTTTTTTTTACAATAAATTTTATTTTTTTATCAATAAAAGAAAATGCGCTTTTTGCAAATAATAATCCTCCAATAATTGCATCTTCATTAGCTATTAATTTTGCTCTGATTGTTTTGTTATTTTTTACAAGACTTGAGGTAATATCTCCAGAGGGATATAAATCTTCATTTAGTGCAAGCTTGACAGTATTTTTGATAAAATTTTCACTTAGTTTTATTTGAGACACAAAAAGTTATCTACCGATAGCAACCATTTTTTCTACAGACAATCTAGCTTTATCAATTGTCTCTTGATCCATAATAATTTCACCAGTTTCATTTTCTAAGCAGTCAAGTATTTTTGGTAGAGTTATTTTTTTCATATGAGGACACATATTACATGGTCTTATAAACTCTACATTTGGATTTTCGACTTGAATATTATCACTCATAGAACATTCAGTAACCATCATTACTTTTTTAGGCTGGTTATCTTTTACATAATTAATCATGCCAGATGTTGATCCTGCAAAATCACTTGCTTTAATCACTTCAGGAGGACATTCTGGATGTGCAATAATTTTTATTCCTGGATTATTTCTTCGAATGTTTATAATTTCCTTCTCATTAAACTGATCATGCACAATACAAATTCCTTTCCACGAAATTATTTCAACATCTGTTTGTGAAGCAACATATTTTGCCAAATAATCATCAGGAAGAAAAATTACTTTTTTGACACCTAATGATTTTACAATTTTAACTGCATTGGCAGATGTGCAACATACATCTGTTTCAGCTTTAACATCTGCAGATGTATTTACGTATGAAACAACAGGTACACCTGGATACTTTTCTTTGAGTAATCTTACATCTTTACCAGTAATTGAAGAAGATAATGAGCATCCTGCTTTCATGTCTGGTAACAAAACTTTTTTATTTGGACTCATTAACTTTGCAGTTTCAGCCATAAAGTGAACACCCGCCATTACAATTATATCTGCAGAAGTTTTTGATGCCTCGACAGCTAACGCCAGAGAGTCAGCTGAAAAATCTGCTATGCCGTGGTAAATTTCTGGAGTTTGATAGTTATGAGCAAGAATAACTGCGTTTTTTTCTTTTTTAAGTTTATTAATTTTGTGAATATAAGGCGCGTGCACAGACCATTCAATTTCAGGCATTACCTTAGATATTTTTTTGTAAATAGGGTCAGTTGCTTGCTTTACTTCTTGGTTAAATTCCATAATAAAAATTTATCAATTTGAAACCTGCTTGTCATTGATTTAATGTGGGTCATATTTGCGGCCATGCTGAAATTGGTAGACAGGCACGGTTGAGGGCCGTGTGGACCTAGTCCATGAGAGTTCGAGTCTCTCTGGCCGCACCAAATGTAACTTTTTCAACATCAATCATCTATATTCTCGGATGCATAAAATATTTTTTTGGTTTAAAAATAGCTCGTGAAATTGCTAAAATTTATAAGTTTATTATTAATCTTTTTTCTCACGAGCTTTAAAGCTTTTGGAGCAGTTTCGTCATTTGTTGACGATATCGATGTTCCAAAAAATAGTGACAAAGGCCAGAACTCACCCTCAGGTATAACTTTTAACCCGGATGGTACAAGAATGTTCATTGCCGGTTTTTCTGCTAATAGAGTGATCCAATATACATTAAGTACTCCTTTTGATATTTCAGAAGCAACTTTTTTAACTAACTCCTTTTGTAATATCGGAGGTGAGGCATTAGATGGCACTAATATCGAATTTAACTCTGATGGAACAAAATTTTTTTTAACTGACATGGGAGACGATGATGTAGAAATATACTCATTAACAACTGCTTATGATATTTCAACTTGTGTAAGCCAAGGTAACAAAAGTTTCACTTTAGATAGCTCTCCAAATTTAAGAGCAATAACTTTTAGTAATGACGGTAAAAATATCTATCTCCTTGATAGAGCAAGTAATGGGCATGTCTTTCAATATTCACTTTCAAGCCCGTATGATTTATCTAACGAAACTTTAGTAAAAAATTTTTCACCAAGTGGCGGTGGTTTAATTGCTAATGGTGGTGATGTTCGGGGTATAAAATTTAGTTCTGATGGATCCAAAATGTATATAACAACTGGTGAAGGAGATACAATAAATGAGTATTCTTTATCTACTCCGTTTAATTTAGCTGGTACCGTTACTTATGTAGGTTCATATAATACGTCTGAAGAACTTACTCAGGTATGGGGTATAACGTTTAACACTGATGGATCCAAAATGTTTATTATGGATTATGACACAGATAAATCATCTGATGTACACGAATATAATCTTTCATGTGGTTTCGGGGTAGTTAAATGTATTGATCCAACAGCAAATAAAGATGATGTTGCATCGGCAGAATCTCAATCAGAGGCAGCAAAAAAATTAATTCAACATACAACCTATCCAGTCCTAAATCGTATGGAATGGTTAAGACGTAACAGCAATAGATTAAATTTAACAAACCAAAATATTAAGTTTCAATTTAATAATGAAATTTTAAATTCTCTTACAGAGGAATTAATTCCTCTTTATTTTTCTAATAATAATTCTTCCGATTTAAATCAAAATTCTAGCTGGTCTTTTTGGAGCGAAGGTACAATTAGTATTGGTAAAATTGGAGATACTTCTAATTCTTCCTCAAAAGATATTAATACTTCAGCAATTACTTTTGGAGCCGACAAAAGAAGTGAAGATAATATTATGAGAGGTATAGCATTAAGATTTGGTAGTGACGATGTTGATGTGGGAGATCTTGGAAGTGCGCTTGATATGAGTTCATTTAGTTTAACTTTTTATGAGAGCAAACCAAAAGGAGGAGAGAGATTTACAGATCACTTATTAGGATTAAGTTTTATAAATTCTGATTTATTAAATAATAGCGGTTCAACATCAACTGATGGTGAAAGATATGGTGAGCAACTATATGGATCATTAAGTTTAAGAGATACTTTTTCAAAAAATAAATTAAATTTTACACCTAAGATAAAAATAAATTATGGGATAACACATTTTGGTGAATATACAGAAACAGGTGCAGCTGGACTAAACTTAAAATTTGAAGATCAATATATTGGAAATTTTACTTCCTCAATAGGTGCAAGTTTAGACAATACTTATGAATTAAAAATTGGAAGTTTAATACCATATTTTGATTTTGAATATTATGCCGATATGAGTCCATCATCTCAGCAAAAATTTTCATACGAGTCAGATGGTAGTGCTTATACTTTTAAAAATATAAATAATGCTACACATAATATAATTGGCGGAATTGGATTTGATTTAATTTCTAATAACGGACTAACTTTAATGACAAAATATACTAGGGATCAGGCCAAAGACAGTAAAAATGATAATTTTGTGATAGCGCTTGATTATAAAAATTCACAAAGATCACTTTACTCAATGACATTCCAAGACTCTTTAGCGAAACTATCTCATAATAAGGAACTAGATAATTTTCAAATCAATTTAGATAGTCATTATGAACTTTTTGACAAAGATCCCGATTATGGGCTGTTTATCAAATTATTAAGTGTAAATTAATTATTAAGACTTAACCATTCAGGTACCAAAATTTTAAAGGTTCCATTTTTACTTTTGAAAACTTGATTTTTGTCAAAATTTTTATCTAAAAACTTTATTAGAGCAAAAGGGTAATTTTCATTAATTAATACTTTACCAATCTCTACATCATTATTAATAACTTTCTCATCTTCTGATAAATTTCCCTCAATTATTTCAATAGGCAATAATCTTTTTGATAGTTTGTTTTTTAAATTAATTCGTGCTGTATTCTCCTGACCTACAAAACATCCTTTTTTAAAATCAATTCCGTTAAGTTCAGCATAATTACACTCAATACCAAATAATTTATTTTGTAGCTTATTCAAATATTTCGGAACAACTCCTAATTTGTGACTTTGAGCGTAGTATTTTTCGATGTTATCATCTTTTAAATCAAGTTTTTTTAATGATAAGTAAAGTTTTTCCAAGTTGATTATTAAGCGTGCACCTAAATTTTTATTTCGAGGATCTAGAATGATAGGATCTTCCCTATATTTAAAAGTAAAACCCAATATGTCTTTTGATCCCTCAATCGATAGATATTTTTCATAACTAAAACTTGCTACAACAAATTCATTACTCAAATCTAATATTTCAACTTTTGATCTAAGTTTATACATGTTCAACTGTTTAAATATTGCTTCTGATTGAGATTTTTCACAATCAATAAAAAAGCCTAATTTATGTTTTACAATTATAAATTCATAAAGAAATTTACCCTGAGGTGTTAATAAGGAGGCAAAACAACTAGAACTATCATTTACTTTATTGATGTCATTACTTATTAAATTTTGAAGAAAATTTTTAGCATCAGAGCCATTAACGTAGAGTATGGATCTGTCTTTTAATATAAAAACACTGTTATTCATGTTTGATTGATAACTATTTTTAATATAATAACTTTTTTCATAAATGTTAGATCTAATAATCAAAAATGGACAATGTTATATTAATGGACAATTAGAAAATAAGGATATTGCTGTAAAAGAGGGTAAAATTTTAAAGATTGGTGATATTTCTGAAGACGCAAAAGAAACATATGATGCAAAAGGTCAAACTGTTTTACCTGGTTGCATAGATACCCAAACTCATTTTAGAGAACCAGGTTCGACTGATACTGAAGATCTTAATTCCGGAAGTAGGGCTGCGGTTGCAGGCGGTATAACAGCTGTTTTTGAAATGCCCAATACCAACCCTCCAACATCAAACATAAAAGAATTTCAAAGAAAGTTAGATCTTGCAAAAAATAGAATGTACTGCAATTACGCTTTTTATTTTGGAGCAACAGCCGACAATGTCAGCCAATTAGCAGAATTAAAAAACTTAGAAGGTTGCTGTGGTATAAAATTATTTGCTGGTTCTTCAACTGGAAATCTTTTAGTAGCTGATGAAAAAGATATTGATAAAGTTTTTCAAAATAGTTCAAAAGTAGTCGCGGTTCATTCAGAAGATGAGGCAATTTTAGAGGTAAATAAAAAATTAATTAAAAATGGAGATGTCCATACACATCCAGTTTGGAGAAGTGAAGAATGTGCCATGTCATCAACAAGAAGAATTGTAAGAATTGCAAAGCAATATAATAAAAAAGCCCATGTACTTCATATATCAACAAAGCAAGAAATAGATTTTTTATCTCAGCATAAAGGAAACATTACTTTTGAAATTACACCCCAACATTTAACTATTTATGCGCCAGACTGTTATGACAAGCTTGGGACATATGCTCAAATGAACCCCCCTATAAGAGATAAATCTCATTATGATAGATTTTGGTACGCAGTTAAAAATAATTTAAACGACACAATTGGATCAGATCACGCCCCACATCTAAAAGTTAATAAAGATAAAGAATACCCCAATTCACCCTCAGGAATGCCAGGTGTTCAAACTTTGATGCCTGTTATGTTAAATCATGTAAATGACGGTAAGTTGTCTCTTGCTCAATTAATTAATCTTGTTTGTGAAAATCCAGTTAAAATTTTTGGAATAAAGAATAAAGGATTTATTAAAGAAGGTTATGATGCTGATTTTACTGTGGTGGATATGAACAGAACAATTCAAATTAAAAACGAAAATATAGAGAGTAAATGTGGGTGGTCACCTTTCAATGGATTTGAGTTTAAGGGTACTCCAATGGCAACTATTATAGCCGGAAAAATAAAAATGAAAGATGGTAAAATTTTAGGTGAACCCGAGGGAAATCCTTTAGTGTTTAGCTAATCTTTCCAGTAAAACTATTTACTAATATAACGCCAATCACAATTAAGAATAACCCTACAATTGCCTGCCAAGCTAAGGATTGTTTAAAAAAGATGTAGCCTAGTATCGCAATAGTAAATATGCCAAGGCCGCTCCATGTGGCATAAACAATCGCTATTGGCAATTTGTTCACAACAAAAGTTAGAAGATAAAAAGCTGTTAAATAAAATACTGCTAGAGCAAGAGTTGGTAAAAACTTTGTAAAATTTTGCGATACTGGCAATAACATTGTACCAGCGACTTCACAAAAAATTGCCCCAACTAGGAATAAATATGTTTTTAACACTATTAAAGAATATTATTATTTTTTAGATCGGCTTTAATCTCATCTAAAATTGCTGGGTCATCAATGGTTGGAGGCATTTTATATTCTTCTTTATCAGCAATTTTTCTAATTGTTCCCCTTAAAATTTTACCTGATCTAGTTTTGGGTAATCTTTTGATAACTATAGCAATTTTAAATGCTGCAACGGGTCCAATTTTCTCTCTGACCATTTGGATACACTCTTTTGAGATATCTTCGTGACTTTTATCAACACCTGCTTTTAAAACAACTAAGCCAATAGGCAATTGTCCTTTTAGTTTATCTGCAATTCCAAGAACAGCACATTCAGCTACTGATTGATGTTCAGATAAAACTTCTTCAATTGCGCCAGTTGATAATCTGTGACCTGCAACATTGATTATGTCATCTGTTCTAGACATAATCCATATATATCCATCTTCATCAATATGACCTGCATCATAAGTTTGATAATAACCATCATAATTTGACATATAGTTTTCTTTATATCTTTGATCAGCATTCCAAAGAGTTGGAAATGTACCTGGTGGCAATGGAAGTTTTACAACTATATCTCCCATTTCGTTTGGTTTAGCCAAAGTCTGGTCTGATTTAATAATTTTTACATCATAGCCAGGTACTGCTTTACAAGCTGAACCGTACTTAGTTTTCATCATTTCAATCCCGGTACAATTTGAACTAATAGCCCAACTCGTTTCTGTTTGCCACCAATGATCTATTACTGGAACTTTTAATAAATTTTCAGCCCACTTAATTGTATCAGGATCAGCACGCTCACCAGCTAAAAAAAGACTCTCGAATTTGCTTAAGTCATATTTAGAGAAGAATTTACCCTCAGGATCTTCTTTTTTAATTGCTCTAAAAGCTGTTGGCGCTGTGAATAATGATTTAACTTTATAGTCTGAAATAATTTTCCAGAAAGCACCTGCATCAGGTGTACCGACAGGCTTACCCTCAAACAGTACAGTTGTGCATCCTTTAAATAATGGAGCGTAGACAATATATGAGTGACCCACTATCCAACCAATATCACTAGCTGACCACCAAATATCATCCTCATCAATGTTATAAATATTTTTCATAGTCCATTTTAAAGCAACAATATGCCCACCTATATCTCTGACTATTCCTTTTGGAGTTCCAGTAGTGCCTGAAGTGTAAAGAATATAAGCAAATTCGTTTGAATTCATTTCCACACAATCTGTGTCTTTAGCATTTGCATGAGCTTCATCCCAGCTAATCTCCATAGGAGCATTTAATTTGACCTCATGACCCTTTCTTTGAAACAAAATCATTTTACTGATCTTATGATTAGCTAATTTTATCGCCTCATCTACCAGAGGTTTGTATTCAACAGTCCTTCCAGGCTCAAAACCACATGAGGCGGTTACCAAAAGTTTTGCTTTACTGTCGTCAATTCTACTTGCAAGTTCGTTTGAGGCAAATCCACCAAAAACAACTGAGTGTATGGCTCCAATTCTCGCACAAGCAAGCATTGCTATAACAGCCTCAGGTATCATGGGCATATAAATTATCACTCGATCACCTTTATTGACCCCTTGATTTTTAAGTGCTCCTGCAAATTTCGATACTTTTGATCTTAATTCCTCATAACTGAACTTGTTTTTGTCTCCGGTGATAGGACTATCGTAAATTAATGCGGTTTTACTTCCTTTTCCTTGATCAATATGAAAATCCAAAGCATTATAACACGTGTTAGTGACACCATCTTCGTACCACTTATAGAAAGGGGGATTAGATTTGTTCAAAATTTTGCCTGGTTTTTTAAACCAGAAGATGTTTTCTGATGCTTCTCTCCAAAAGCTTTCAGGATTATTTATAGACTCTTGGTATATTTCATTGAATTTCTTGGACATTTGATTTTTGATTCGATAGTGCCTTTTTTTTAGATTATTAAATTATAAATTGTATTTAATTTCAAAAAGTCAGTAAAATCAACGTAAATAAATGACACTTTAGTCTTCAATAAACTGTTTTTATTTGCTATTTAACCCAAATCTTTGCTTAGGGAAGCCTAAGCTTAGTTTATATAAACTAAAAGTAAAAACTAACTAAAGAGGGAGTTTTTTATGAAAAAACTTAAACTGTTTGCTCTAGCAGCTGTTGCCTTAACAGGTTTAACAGGAATTGCTAATGCAGCAAGCGCTACGATGTTAGCTCAGGATGACTTCGTTGGAATATCTTTTTGGATTATTTCAATGGGTATGTTAGCGGCTACAGCTTTCTTCTTCATGGAGAGAGGTACTGTTAACCCTGCGTGGAAAACATCAGTAACTGTTGCTGGTCTAGTAACTGGTATTGCTTTCATTCACTACATGTACATGAGAGAAGTATGGGTTGCTACAGGTGACTCACCAACAGTATATAGATATATTGACTGGTTAATTACTGTACCATTACAGATGGTAGAATTTTATTTAATTCTAGTAGCTGTAAGAAAAGCAAACTCTGGAATGTTCTGGAGATTGTTAATCGGTTCATTAGTAATGTTAATCGGTGGATACTTAGGAGAAGCGGGATACATCAACGCTACACTTGGTTTCATTATCGGTATGGCAGGTTGGGTATACATTCTTTATGAAGTATTCTCAGGTGAAGCAGGTAAAGCTGCTGCTAAGAGCGGAAACAAAGCTCTTGTAACTGCGTTCGGTGCAATGAGAATGATTGTAACTGTAGGTTGGGCAATTTATCCATTAGGTTACGTATTTGGTTACCTAACTGGTGGAGTAGATGCTGACACATTAAACGTAGTTTACAACTTAGCTGACTTCATTAACAAAATTGCATTTGGTCTAGTAATCTGGGCTGCTGCAATGAGTTCTGGAGCTGGCGCAAGAGCAAGATAATTACGCTTTTAACTTATAATTTATAGGGCGAGTATGTTTTAACATACTTGCCCTATTTTTTTTTACACCTATATTCATATCAATGGCTAAAATCACTTACGTCACTCACGAGAATGAAAAGCATACAATCGAAGTTCAAAATGGCTTAACGGTTATGGAGGGTGCTGTTCAAAATGATATACCTGGAATAGATGCAGATTGTGGTGGGGGAATGGCATGTGCAACTTGCCATGTTTATGTCAAAGAAGACTGGTTTAATAAGTTACCAAAAAAAGAAGACGGAGAAGACGATATGCTTGATATGGCATTTGAACCAAAAACAAATAGCAGACTGAGTTGCCAAATTATTGTTTCAGATGAAATAGATGGTCTGGAAGTAAACATACCGTCTAAACAGGCTTAAATGAATAAAACCGATGCACTAATTATTGGAGCAGGACCTACAGGATTATTTACGGCACACCAATTAAAACTAATTGGGCTCGATTGTGAAATAGTTGATAATTTAGATAAAATAGGTGGACAATGTATAGAACTTTATCCTGATAAACCAATTTATGATATTCCTGCGGTACCTGAGTGTACTGGAGAGGAATTAACAAATAATTTAATTAGTCAATTAAAGCCTTTTGACATTAAATTTCATTTAAGTGAAAGAGTTGAAAAGGTTAAGAAAGAAGATACTAACTGGTTAGTAAAAACTAGTAGCGGTAATACCTTTTTAACACCAAATGTTATTATTGCTGGAGGAGTTGGTTCATTCGAGCCTCGAAAATTTGCACCAAAGGAATGTGAAAAGTATGAGAATAAATCATTATTTTATTCGGTAAAAGATAAAAAAATATTTAAAGGTAAAACAGTATCAATTTTTGGAGGTGGAGATAGTGCATTAGATTGGGCTATTGAGTTATCAAAAGATTGTAAAATTAATTTAATACATAGACGAGATGAATTTAGAGGAGCACAAGCAACAGTAGATAAAATGCAGGAACTTGTAAAATCAGGAAAAATAAACCTATTTACTAAATATCAAATGGCAAATGCTCAAGGAGATCAAAAATTAGAAAGTATAGATATAAAGCACGACAACAATGAAATTAAGAACCTTAAGTCTGATTATGTGCTTGGTTTTTTTGGTCTTATTATGCAATTAGGACCAATTGCTAATTGGGGTCTTAATTTGAATAAAAAAACTATTGAGGTTGATACAGAAAAATTTGAGACAAATCAAAAAGGTATTTATGCTGTTGGAGATATCTGTAACTATCCTGGTAAATTAAAACTTATTCTCTCTGGTTTCCATGAGGGTGCTTTAGCTGCTAGAGCGTGTTTTAAACTCGCAAGACCTAATGAAAAATATAGATTTGAATTCACAACTACTTCATCAAACTTGTTAAAAAGACTTGGGAAAAAAGAGTGATAGAGCTTTTTTCAGCTAATACTCCTAATGGAAAAAAAATTAGTATTATGCTTGAAGAGATCAAGTTTGACTACAAAGTAACTAAAGTTGATTTAGATAATGGTGAACAGTTTAAACAAGATTTTAAAAAGATTAGTCCATTAAGTAAAATTCCTGTAATTATTGATCATAAAAATAAAAAAACAATTTTTGAGTCTGGGGCAATTTTAATATACTTAGCTGAATTAAGTGGAAAATTTTATAATTCTGAAGAAAGATTAGAAATTAATCAATGGCTTATGGCCCAAATGGGCTATGTTGGTCCAATGTTAGGTCAACATCATCAGTTTCATCATTATAATCCAGGGAAAAGTAAGTTTGGTGAAGACAGATATTTCAAGATTTCTGAAAGAATATATAGAGAGTTAGATGAAAGATTATCAAAATCAAAATATTTATCAGGAGAAAATTATACAATTGCAGATATTGGAACATTTCCTTGGATTGCCAGGCATGAGTGGCATGACATTGGTCTAAAAAAATTTAAAAATTTAACTAGATGGTACGAGAATATCTCTGATAGAGATGGTGTTAAAAAAGGTTTTGCTTTTATGGATAAAAATGAATTACCACCTAAGCCATAATTAATTTATCGAATTAAGAAATCTAAATAATGAAGCAAAAATGCCATGACCTGATGCTTCAATCGCAAGTATTACTAAAATAATTAAAATTAATTTTGGGTTCATCTACTAAAGACAAAAAATATTAAAATTATCCAGAACAACGCATAATAATAATAAATATATTTTTTTGTAAAATTATAAGTAACTGGATTATGCACTTTTTTTGTTTTTTTCTTTCTCTTAGTCATCTGCGTGAACCTTTTCGTCTTTTTCATGTTTTTCTTGTGCAGCAATTGTATATTTTGCAACTGGTCTTGCCATTAGTCTTTTTAGCCCGATTGGTTCAGCAGTATCAAGGCAATATCCATAAGTATCTTCCCTTATTCTTGCTAAAGCTTTATCAATTTCTGAGATAAGTTTTATTTGTCTATTGATTGCTTTCATTTCTACATTTTTATCGGTATATGAACTCGCTTGATCGACAATATCTGCGGAAATACTATTATCATCCATAGAGCCGTTGTAGAGAGCTTCGTTGTTTGATTTCACAAGTTCTTTTTTCCATTCTTGCAATTTAATTCTGAAAAAAACTTTATGTTTTTCACACATATATTTTTCTGTATCTTTTGGAATGTAGGTTTTTGATATTTTTATAGGTCCTTTTTTAACTTCTTTTGTTTTAGAAACTACTTTTGTTTTTGGTTTAGACACACTCTTTGCTTTTACTTTTGTGACCTTTTTTTTTACTTTAGCTATTTTTGGCATGTCTAAATTTGAATGCGAGGCAGTATATTCAGCAAAATATGGGTGTCAAGCAACCTTAATTATTGTAAATATTTACTTATGGATGTTTTAAACAAGAATATTAATAACATATTTTTTATTTTTGCTATTACACATTTAATAATTTGGACAATGATTCCCTCATTGACAAATTCAAATTTGCCTCTTGATACAATAGAGGCGCTAGCTTGGGGAAGCAATTTAGATTGGGGTTTTAACAAACACCCACCAATGAGCGCTTTTTTTTCTGAGGTATTTTATAATATATTTGGTTCTCAAGATTGGGCTTTTTATCTTTTAAGTCAAATTTTTGTCGTTATATCATTCTATTTTATATTCAAATTTGCTTTTGAAATTTTAGGAAATATTAAATTAAGTTTAATTTCAGTTTTATTGTTAGAGGCTATTTATTTCTTTAATTTCACCACTCCAGAGTTTAATGTAAATGTTTGTCAATTACCATTTTGGTCATTAGTTATTTAT
>CACGAB010000015.1 GCA_902570915.1 uncultured Pelagibacteraceae bacterium
TTATCACTCTTTTCTGGGTGAAACTGAGTTCCAAAGATATTATCTTTTTCAACTGAACAAACTAAATTTGAGCAATAATCTGTTGTTGCTGAAATCACATTTTTATCCTCTGGAATAAATTCATAACTATGAACAAAATACATGTGTGAATTATTTTCTATATTTTTAAAAATTTTACTATCTTTGACAAAATTGACTTGATTCCAGCCGATATGAGGAAGTTTAAATTTTCCACCTTGATTATCTATTTTTGAAACTTTGCCCGAAATCCATCCTAACCCCTTGGTTTCAGTTTCTTCATAGCCAATATCAGCAAACATTTGTAAACCTACACAAATACCAAGTAGTGGTTTTTCATTATTTATTGCAAATTCATTGAGAGTTTCTGTTAGACCATCAATATTATTTAGAGCATCTACACAACTTTTAAATGAGCCCTGACCTGGTAAAACTAATTTATCGCTTGATTTAATCTTACCTAAATCTGAAGTTACCTCAATATTCACTTTGTCTTTGGCAACTTCCTCAAATGAATTTATCACCGAGCTAATATTGCCCGAATTATAATCAACAATTGTGACTTTCATTAAACTTATAAAGAACCTTTTGTAGAAGGAATTGTTTTTTTATTCCTTGGATCTATCTCTAATGCAGCTCGTAAAGATCTTGCTAAACCTTTGAAGCAAGACTCTATTATGTGGTGACTGTTATCACCATAAATATTCTCAACGTGTAAAGTAATTCCAGCAGCTTGTGAAAATGCTTGAAACCATTCTTTAAAAAGTTCAGTATCCATTTCCCCTAGTTTTTCTATTTTAAGATTAACATTCCAAATCAAGTAAGGTCTATTAGAAATATCAAGAGCTACACGCGATAAGGTTTCATCCATAGGTATCATTGCATGAGCATATCTTCTAATGCCAACGGATTTTTTCAAAGCTTTCTTCAGAGCCTCACCTATCGCAATACCGGTATCTTCAGTAGTGTGGTGAAGATCTATATGAGTATCCCCTTTGGCTTTGATAGTCATGTCAATAGAGGAATGTTTAGATAACTGTTCTAACATGTGATTTAAGAAACCTATGCCTGTATCAATTTTATATTTACCTTTTCCATCAATATTCAAATCAACACTGATACTGGTCTCTTTAGTTTTTCGATTAATTTTAGCTTTCCGCTTCATAATTTAAAAGAGATATACATATATTATTCAATTATGGCAATAATACTAAACTTGGGCTTGAAGTATCAAAATTAGTATCCATTTATAGCCTATGACAACAATAGTATTAGTGAGAAAAAACAAAGAAGTAGTGGTTGCAGGAGACGGGCAAGTAAGTATGGGAAATACAGTTGTGAAAAGTACCGCTTCAAAGGTTAGAAAAATTGATAAAAGAGGTGTTGTAGCAGGATTTGCAGGATCTACAGCAGATGCTTTAACATTGTTTGAAAGACTGGAAGCAAAATTAGAAAAACATGCAGGAAATTTATCAAGAGCAGCAGTCGAGTTGGCAAAGGATTGGCGAACAGATAAATATTTGAGAAGACTTGAGGCACTAATGGCAATTGGTGATAAAGAAAACAGTTACATAATCTCTGGTACAGGAGATGTTTTGGAGCCTGAGGGAGATGTTATTGGGATTGGCTCCGGTGGGAATTATGCCCTAGCAGCAGGGAAAGTTTTAATTGGAACTGATATGAATGCTGAGCAAGTTGCAAAAAAAGCGATAGAGGTTGCGGCAGAAATTTGTGTTTTTACAAACAATAATGTTAAAATTGAAAAAATATAATGGATAAATCAAACGTTACACAACTACACCCAACAGATAAAAAAGACTCAAAAGAAGAGTTTTTGGGTAGTTCACTTTCACCAAGGGAAATTGTATCTGAATTAGATAGATTTGTTGTTGGACAGAATAAAGCAAAAAAAGCAGTTGCAGTTGCCTTAAGAAATAGATGGAGAAGACAAGCTCTTAAAGGTGAAATGAAAAATGAAGTTCTACCTAAAAATATTTTAATGATTGGTCCAACTGGAGTAGGAAAAACTGAAATATCAAGAAGATTATCAAAACTAGCTGAGGCGCCTTTTGTTAAAGTTGAGGCAACAAGATTTACAGAAGTTGGTTATGTTGGAAGAGATGTTGAACAAATTGTTAGAGACCTTGTTGAAATAGCCATTTCAATGGAAAAAATAAAAAAAAGAAAAGAAGTTAAAACTAAGGCACAAAAACTTGCTGAAGAGAAGGTTTTAGATGCTTTGGTTGGGAAAAAAGCAAGCGCTGCTACTAGAGAAAGCTTTAGACAAAGATTAAGAAATGGTGATTTAGATGACAATGAAATTGAAATTGCAGTAAGTGATACAGGTTCTAATTCCACATCTTTTGAGATTCCTGGAATGCCTGGTGCAAATGTTGGTATGATTAATATTGGCGAAATGCTTGGAAAATCAATGGGTGCTAAAGAAAAAAAGAAAAAAATGACTGTAAAAGAATCTCATGAAATTTTAATAAATGATGAATCTGATAAATTAATTGAGCAAGATAAAATTATTAAAGCTGCAAAAATTTCAACAGAGAATAATGGTATAGTTTTCTTAGATGAAATAGACAAGATTTCTGGAAGAACAGATAGAGTTGGTGGTGATGTCTCAAGAGAAGGTGTGCAAAGAGACTTGTTACCCCTAATTGAAGGAACTACGGTAAATACTAAATATGGTCCTATTAAAACAGATCATATTTTGTTTATCGCGTCAGGTGCATTTCAACTTGCTAAACCATCAGATTTATTACCTGAATTGCAAGGACGATTACCTATAAGAGTTGAGCTAGAAGCTTTAACAAGTGATGATTTTAAAAGAATTCTAAGAGAACCAGATTACAGTTTAATTAAACAATACGTTGCTCTTTTAAAAACTGAAAATGTTGACTTAGAATTTTCTGATGACGGTATAGATGCGATAGCAAATATTGCTTCCGAAGTTAATTCAACTGTAGAAAACATTGGTGCCAGAAGATTACATACCATTATTGAAAAAATTTTAGATGAAATTAGTTTCACTGCAACAGATCGTTCTGGAGAAAAAATTATAATAAATAAAGATTACATAAATAAAAATCTTGACAATTTAGTAAAAGATACAGATCTGTCAAAATTTATTTTATAGTAAAAAAAACAATTCAAGATTTTAATTTTTTTAGGAAAATATAAAAAGCACCACTTCCTCCATCCTCAATTTCAGCATCTTTTATTTCGGTGATCAATTCCATTAGCTCAGGATTATTTTGTATATAATCTGGTAAGGAATATTTCAAAATGCCAAGATCTTTAGATGTGTAAGGGTTTTTTTCATTGTCTGAATGAATACCTTTTCCAGTAACAATGATTAATTTTTTAACACCTATTTTATATGAGTCTTTGATTAGTTTGTTTATTAATTTGTTTGCCTTTTCTAATGAAAATCCATGAAAATCATAATATTTTGATTTAATAATATTCTTTTTTAGATTTATTGACTCTTTATCCTGTAAAGGCTCTTTTTTAGATAAAAAGTCTTCCCAATCTTTTTTATCCTTATTTGAAATTTTTTCGCTCAATTATGTTAGCGTATCAACAAGTTGCCAATTTGGATTATTCGATTTTGTATCTCTGGAAAAGACCCAAGTATCATAAATTTTTTTAATTTTTCCTGGATCACCTGAAACAATTTTTTTTTCTTTATCCTTGATGCAGGTTATTACTTCTGCAACAAAATCAACTGTGACTTTCAAAATAGTACCAATCTTATTATGTTCTTTTATTTTTGCAGAATTAATTCCTATAAATGTGATCTCGGCAGAATGACCTCTTTTACTTCTATCAGCTAATGCATCTCTAAACTGATTATAAATTTTTTCACTTAGCAACGGCTTACTGCTGGTTATTTTATTATCTTGATCACTGAAATCTGTAATAATAGTTTCATAAGCAATTTTTGCACCTTTTAAAAATTCTTTTTGGGCATTTTCGTCAAACTTTTCCTTAGTGTTTGTTTTTTTTTCAGTTTGAGCTTTTTTAATAATATTTTCAAATTGTGGGTTAATTTTACCCTCAAAACCTGTTCTTTTTCCTAAAATACCTCTCAATCTAAGAAATATAAATCCAGCAATCATTGCTAAAAGGATGATATCGATATATTCAAAACTATAATTCATAAGTTAATAGTAATTACTAAGTTGAAAAATTTCAACTAGCAATTAAATGAAAGACAAATGAACTCAGTCCTTATAGCCATAATTCTAGTGCCAGTTATTGAAATCTACTTATTTATAAAAATTGGGTCTCAAATTGGTGCGTTTAACACTATCTCATTAATATTTATTACGGCAATTATTGGGATAATATATGCAAGATACGAGGGTCTAAACACTTTAAAATCTGGTTTCACTCATTTAATAAAAAATGAATTACCTGCTTATGAAATTATATCAGGAACAATAATAGCTTTCGCAGCTATGTTATTAATCATTCCTGGATTTATGACAGACATCATCGGTTTTCTTTTGATATTTCCGTTAACAAGAAAACTAATTTTAAAAAATCTTTCATCTAAATTTAAAGTTAAAACAAAAAGAGATGAAAATTTCATTGATGGTGAGTATGAAGATATTGAAAAAGAAGATGACAGAAAATTATAAAATTATAGCAAAATTTATCAAAGATATGTCTAGTGAAACACCTGATGTTGAAACATACATGTATGTGAAAGATCATATTTCTCGATATCAATTGGGTATTGATATAAATTCAAAAGCAATCAAAAGTAGATTAATAGAGGTAAATACTGCCATAAGGTTTTATGATAAAAATGAAAGTACCAAGAAATCAATTTTTGAATTTATTTACTCATCAATTGTACAGGTCGATGAAAATCTTAAAGATAAAAAGATTTTGGAAAAAATTATACTTGTAGATGTCCAAAAAGAAATTTTTCCTGATATAGAAAAAACATTAATAAATCTACTTCACAACTCTGGATACCCTGCAATTAAAATTGAAAAAAAAATTGATTTTGAAGATTTATACAAAAAAAATATCAATTAAAAAAATTTTTTTTTAAATGAGATTTTAAAAAATCATTATGCTTTTGCAATTCTTCTTTGGTCGGTAAAATAACTTTCTTAAAATAATCTATTTTTTCATCGCTGAATTGTTTAGAAGTTTTTTCCTCAGTACTAAAATTTAAAGTTGGTTCTTTCTGATCTATCAAATTAATATAAACTTTAGCTAATAAATCACAATCAACTAAGGCTGTATGTTTTGTCCTTCTCGAATTATCTATTCTATATCTTTTGCATAATGCATCTAAATTTGAGGGCGATCCCGGAAATTTATCTCGTGCTAAAATTAATGTGTCTATTATTTCATTATTGATTTCTTTTTTGCCCATAATTTTTAATTCGTTATTGATGTGAGATAAATCAAATTCTGCATTATGTATTACAATCTTTTTATCTTTAATAAATTCTAGGAAATCTTCCACAATCTCTGAAAATTTTTTTTGTTTTGATAAAAAATCATCATTGTAACCGTGAACCTCAAAAGCTTTTTCTGAAACTTTTCTCTCTGGATTAAGATAACAATGAAATTTATTTTTTGTTGGTATTAAATTATCCAACTCGATACAACCAATCTCAACAATTCTATGACCCTCTTTAATAGAGATGCCAGTAGTTTCAGTGTCTAAAACAATTTCTTTCATTATAAAATCTTTCTTAAAAGATTTTTTACACTTTTTCTAACAATCTTTTTTGTATGATAATTCTTTATTATATAATTAGATTTTCTTCTTTTATAATCAAGCGGTAGTTGAATTTCTTTCAATCTTTTAAATATTTTACTATTAAAACTCTTTCTCTTGCTAAGTCTTTTTGAAATATCTGATTTTTTTGCTTCAACAAAAACTAAAATCGTATCTTTATTTTTTAATTTATTCTCTAACAATAAAGGAATATCTAAAATTACTATTTTTTTATTTTTATTTTTTAAAAGAAATAAATTCAATTTTTTTCTAACAAGCGGGTGAACTATTTTAGTAATTTTTTTAATATTATTTTTATTGCTTAAAATCGCAGTCGTTAATTCTGCTTTATCTATTGGAAATGTCTCAATATATTTTGGTAATAATTTCTTTATTTTTATAAAACAAATTTTGTTTTTTTTATATATTTTAGCGACTTCATTATCAGCATCAAAAACTGGATAACCAAATGATTTTGCAACAAAGCTCTTTCCAGATCCTATGTCACCTAAAATCCCAATTTTAATCATTATTCAAAATTTTGTATGTTTCCTCGTTAACTTTTGGTTCTATCTTGTGCCATAATTTAAATGCTTCTAGTGCTTGGTAAATAAACATGGTTTTTCCATTTTCAGTTATGTTTCCCAGTTGTTTACCCAATTTCAAAAAGTGAGTTTCGTGGGGATTATAAATTACGTCATAAAATAATTTATTTTTTCCAAAACTTGAAAAATCTAAATTTATTTTTTCATTGTTTAAACCAAGGCTTGTGGCATTTATTACCAAGTCAAAATCAATCAAATTTCCCCATTCTAAAATTTTTAGATTATTAAATAAAACTTTCAGACTCTCTGCTCTCTCTCTGGTCCTATTGCTAATCATTATCTCTTGTACATGCATATTTTTTAAAGCATAGATTATTGAAGAAACTACGCCGCCAGCACCTAAGATTAAAACTCTCTTGTTTTTCAAACTAAAATTTAACTTTCTTATTGCGGTATCAAAACCAGCTATGTCTGTATTATGTCCAACTAAATTACCATTATCAAATGTAATTGTATTTACCGATTGAGTTTGATCTGCTTCTGGGCTTAATTTGTCTAAAAAAGGAATAACTGTTTTTTTGAAAGGCACAGTCACATTACAACCAGCTATTTTTTGTCCCTTAATATCTTGGATGAAATTTTTAATTTCATGATCCTCGAGTTTAATCTTATCATATGTGGCATCGATATTATTTTCTTTAAGCCAATAATTTTGAAGTTTAGGAGATAGAGAGTGATTAATCGGATTTCCAATAACTAAATATTTATTCATAATTTTTTAAATAATCCCTAATTTTGTCTATTGGAAGGCCCATAATTGTATTTTCATTCCCCTCTATCTTAGAAAATAGCATTTTTCCTTCTCCCTCAATTTGATAAACATTATATGAGTAAAGTGCATCATCACTTATTTTAGATAAATAGTTAAGTAACTGATTTTCTGTAAAATTTTTCATTGTTAGTTTAGCTTTATCAGTATAATTCCAAAGCATCATTCCGTTTTTAGATATACAAACAGAGCTTATCAAATGATGGATTTTACCATTAAGCATTTTTAAAATTGTTAAAGCTTCATCCCTACTTTCAGGTTTTGAAATCAATTTTCCTTCTAAATCAATAACACTATCAGCTCCTATAACTATTTGATCTGGATGTTTCATGCTTACTTTGTTTGCTTTTAGCTCTGCTAAGTTTTTTGAAATAATTTCTGGGGTTGCTTTTTTATTTAACAAACTTGATTTGACAACATCTTCATCAACATTGGATGGTTCAACAATACTTTCAATATTGTTTTTGTCTAAAATTTTTTTTCTAACTTTACTTTTTGATGCTAAAATTATTTTTCTAAGCATTTTTTTTATCAGAGAAAATTTTATGAATTTTTATTACTGAAGCAGCAGTTTCTTCGACTGATTTTCTTGTCACATCTATGATAGGCCACTTGTATTTTTTGAAAATATTTCTGGCGTCATTAACTTCTTTTTTAATTTTTTCTAAATCGGTGTAACCTTGATTTTTACTGTCTCTCAAAGAATTCATTCGATTTTTTCTAATGTCAACCAATCTTTCTGCTTCCGTCGTTAACCCGACAACACAGAAATTTTGGGGATTTTTTTTTAAAACCTCTGGTAAAGAGTTTTTGTTTACAAGAGGTATGTTGGCAGTTCTGAAGCCTTTATTTGCTAAATATATTGATGTGGGTGTTTTGCTTGTTCTACTCACACCCAATAGAATTATATCAGATTTTTCCACATCGCTTAATAAATTTCCATCATCATGATTCATTGTATACTGTATAGCTTCGATTCTATCATAATATTCTTCATTTAGTATATGCTGTCCACTTGGTTCGTGTGATGCTCTTTGATTAAATAATTTTGAAAAGTTTAAAATTAAACTACCCAAAACACCAAAGCATGGAATTCTTTTTTTGTTACATGAACTAGATAGAAATTTTGCTAGGTTGTTGTCAACTATAGTATATAAAATAATCGAATTCTCCTTTTTAATTGCTAAATCAAGTATTTTTAAGATTTGATTTTCAGTTCTAGTAAAAGAATATGAATTCACTTTATATTCAATATTTTTAAATTGAGCTTTTAAAGACAAGAAAATCCTATCTAATGTTTCGCCGGTAGAGTCTGAAATTAAAAAAATTTGATAAGTATTACTCATGTATATTCTGTTAATATCTTTGTAATATTTAAATTTAACTTAATCGATTTATATTTCATTTAAAATTGCTTGTAAAACAAGGGTTTTATTCACATTATTAATAGACGGGAAAACAAATATACAAAGGATTGAGTAACACATAAATTACTGATTAATTAATAATAATATAATGAATAAATAGTTGATAAGATGTTAATAAATAATAGTTACCATTATTCACATTCCCTAATAATACTACAATCTTATAATATTTTATATTTATGACTCTAATTGATGAAGTTTTAATGAACAACATTACCTCTAACAAACCAATATGGATTATGAGGCAAGCAGGAAGATATCTGCCAGAATTTAGAGAAATTAGATCTAGAAATCCTAACTTTATAGAACTTTGTTTAAATGAAAAATTATCATCAGAAATAACCTTACAACCTTTAAGAAGATTTAATTTAGATGCTGCTATAATTTTTTCAGATATTTTAATGCTTCCATATGGACTAAATCAAAAAGTTGAATTTAAAAAAAATATTGGACCTATATTGGGAAATTTAAATTTAGATAATATATTAAATTTAAAAGAGATAGACTTTGTCGAAAAATTAAAACCTGTTTACAAATTAATTAAGCTAATTAGAAATAATGATCTTACAAAAAACAAAAATACAATAGGATTTGTTGGTGCCCCATGGACCCTTTTGGTGTACATGATAAATCAAGAGTCTCCAAAATTAGGTTTAAAAAATGATTTTTTTAAAGATAAAATTTTTTTAAATGAAACCCTAAAGGTCATTGAAAAATATTTGATTATACATATTAAAAATCAAGTTGAAAGTGGAGCGCAAATCATTCAAATCTTTGATAGCTGGGCTGGATTATTAGAAGAAAAAGATTTATCAAATTATATTTATGAACCTACAACAAATTTAGTCAAATATATTAAGTCTTTAAATATTCCAGTCATATGTTTTCCAAAAGGTATAAAGAAATACAAAGAGTTTTGTGAAATTGTCAATCCTAGTGCTATTTGTATTGATTACGAAGTCGATCCTAAACAAATTATGAAAGATATTAAAATTCCCGTTCAAGGCGGAATGGATCCAAAAATTTTATTAACTGATAGAGAAAATCTTAAAAAAGAAGTAAAAAAATATTTAGATATCTTTAGAAATCACCCATATATATTCAATTTAGGACACGGGATTTTGCCAAGTACGGATCCAAAGATGATGGATTATTTAGTTAAAATGGTGAAAGATTATTAAATGGAAAACAACAAAAATCATCCTAAAGTCAATTTTGGAAAAACAGGTGTTTTGATAATAAACCTAGGTACACCTGACTCCACAAGCTGGCTTGATATTAGAAAATACTTAAAACAATTTTTATCTGATAGAAGAGTTATAGAGGTTAATCCTTTAATTTGGCAAATAATTTTAAATGTTTTTATATTAAATTTTAGACCTTCTAAAACTGCTAAAGCATATAAAGAAATTTGGATGAAAGAAAAAAACATATCTCCATTGCTTTACTACACCCAAGAACAAGCGAAAAAATTGTCAGCTTCTATGACAGGAAAAGACGTAATTGTTGACTATGCTATGAGGTATGGGAATCCAAGTATTAAAAGCAAGATAAAAGATTTACACAATAGGGGTTGTGAAAATTTAGTTATACTTCCCCTGTATCCTCAATATGCTGCCGCAACTACCGCTACAGTCTGTGATGAAGTTTACAGAACACTAATGAGAATGAGGTGGCAGCCATCTATAAAAATTATACCACATTACGAGTCACATCCTTTGTATATAGACGCTTTAGTGAATTCTCTAAACAAAAAGATAAAAGAAATAAATTGGAAGCCAGATTTAATATTAGCTTCTTATCATGGTATACCGCAAAAATATTTTGATAAAGGAGATCCATATCATTGCTATTGTCAAAAAACTACAAGGTTGATCTCAGAAAAGTTTAATTTAGTAGAGCTAAAAACAACTTTTCAGTCAAGATTTGGTCCACAAAAATGGCTTGAACCTTATACAGACAAGACTTTAGAAAAGTTGCCTGGTGAAGGTAAGAAGAATGTTCTTGCAATATGTCCTGGTTTTTCCTCGGATTGCGTTGAAACTCTAGAAGAAATTCTTATACAAGGCAAAGAAAGTTTTTTAGAGGCTGGTGGTGAAAATTTTGACATGGTGCCGTGCTTAAATGATACTGATGACCATATTGATTTACTAAAATCACTTGTTCAAAAAAATTTATGACACTTTTAAAAAATGAATACTTATTTACTTTTTAAATCCTTACACTTGATAACAGTAATTTCTTGGATGGCAGGTCTTTTGTATCTCCCAAGAATATTTGTTTATCATGCAGAAAATAATAATAAACCACTGGTTTCAGAAGTATTCAAAGTTATGGAAAAGAAACTTTTTTTTTACATAATGACCCCCGCAATGACGCTTTCCTGGATATTTGGATTGATACTGATACACGAAATAGGTTTTCAGCAGCTGGGACAAAGGTGGATGATTTTGAAGATTGTCTTTGTCGTTATTTTAACTTTCTATCATTTTTACCTAGGGAGAATTTTGAGGCAATTTAAGGCAGATATGAATAAACATTCACATAAATATTACCGATACATTAATGAAATACCCACATTATTACTGATTTTGATCATTTTTGTGGTTATTTTTAAGCCTATCTAGGGTTGAATAATTTATATTAGTATATATATTTCACTCATTATTAAGTCCTTAATAATCTAAATCATGAACATACAAGAACTAAAACTAAAATCTTCAGAACAACTAATAACTCAGGCCGAGGAATTGGGTATAGAAAATGCCAGTACACTCAGAAAGCAAGAAATATTATTTGCAATTTTAAAAAAAGTTGCAGAGAAAGAGGAGATTACCGGAGCTGGAGTTCTACAATTGTTACAAGACGGTTTTGGTTTTTTGAGAGCAATGGAGTCAAATTATCTTCCAGGACCGGATGATATTTATGTAAGTCCAAGTCAGATTAGAAAATTTGGTTTAAGAACCGGTGATACTGTAGAGGGACCGGTAAGAGCACCAAAAGAAGGTGAGAGATATTTTGCTTTACTTCAAGTTAGTAAGATCAATTTTGAGGAGCCTGATAAATCTAGACACAAAATAGCATTTGATAACTTAACCCCACTTTATCCTGATAAGCAATTAGTTATGGAGGTAGAAGCTACAAAGCCTGATAAAAAACAAGATTTAACTCCGAGGTTAATCGATTTAGTTAGTCCAATAGGAAAAGGTCAAAGATCGATAATTATTTCACCACCAAAAGCAGGTAAAACTATGATTTTACAAAGCATAGCTAATTCAATCGCTAAAAACTATCCCGAATGTTATTTGATTGTTTTGCTTATTGATGAAAGACCTGAAGAAGTAACTGACATGCAAAGAACAGTTAAGGGAGAAGTTATAAGTTCTACTTTTGATGAACCGGCACAACGTCATGTTGCGGTCGCTGAAATGGTTATTGAAAAAGCAAAAAGATTAACTGAACATAAAAAAGATGTTGTTATATTGTTGGACTCAATTACAAGATTAGGACGAGCTTATAATGCTGTCATACCAAGCTCAGGTAAAGTCTTAACTGGAGGAGTGGATGCTAATGCTTTACAAAGACCAAAAAGGTTTTTCGGTGCAGCCAGAAATATTGAAGAAGGAGGCTCTTTAACAATTATTTCGACTGCTTTAATAGATACTGGTAGCAGAATGGATGAAGTGATTTTTGAGGAATTTAAGGGAACAGGAAACAGTGAAACAGTATTAGATAGAAAAATTGCTGACAAAAGAATCTATCCTGCGATTGATATCACTAAATCTGGTACTAGAAGAGAAGAGCTTTTGTTTGATAAGAACGATCTACAGAAAATGAATGTCTTGAGGAGAATTATTGCGCCAATGGGAACTATGGATGCTATCGAATTTATAAGTTCAAAATTAAAAGATACAAAAAATAATTCTGAGTTTTTTAATTCAATGAATAAACCATCATAAATCTGCTTGTAATATATTTAAAAGCACAGAATTGTTAAAAAAAACTATTTTTCTATAAAAAAAATAATAATGTCATTATTTATAAAAAATATTTTGACATTATGAGTGAAGAAAAAATTAATTTTTTAAAGTTATTAAAAGAGAAAAAATATTCTTTAATTGTTTCTATAATTGAAAATAAACTCAAAGAAGATCAAAAAACTTCAGGAATATTAAATTTATGTGGTGTATCTAGAATGTTATCAGATAAATCTAACACCTCATTAAAGCTTGCTATCAATGATTTTAAAAATTCATGTTTAAAAGAAACAGATATTAAAAAAATGTCTGATCCACTTAAAAATTTAATAAATTCATCAGTAATCTTCTTTGACAATGAGTTTAAAAACAATGGAAACGAATTAGAAAAAAGTTTTTTTGATAATGTTTTTTCTATTTATAATAAAAATAGAGATGTATGGGAAAATAATCCAGTCATACTCTGGGCATTGGTGAAGATAATTAAACGTATTTCTAACGTTGATGAAGTTATTAAAATTTATGATAAAATTGTTAGCTTGAATTCAGATCCTGATGCTTTTGCAGCGTATATTTTTCATAATCTTTATAATAACAAATGGGATCAAATTGATTATTTTAATCATACAAAAAAAATTAACGATAAACTTATGGTTTATGATCCAGAAAAGTTAACAAAGATTATTAATATTAAAAATGATAAAATAAATTTGGCATTTTTGTCGTCGGACATTAAAGGCAAACATTCAGTTGCCTATTTTTTAAGATCAATAATAAATTTTTATGATGACAAACAATTTAATATTTTCCTTTATAACAATCACATTGTTGAAGATGATACAATTAGAGAATTTAAAGATAAAATTTTCAAAGTCTCAGGAATTAAAAACCTCAAAGATATTGATGCTATTAATCAAATTAGAAAAGATAAAATTGACATAATTATTGATCTTAATGGTCTTTCGTCCGACCACCGGTTGGTCTTGTTTAAAAATCGTTTAGCTCCTATTCAAATTAGTTGGTGTGGATATACGAATACAACTGGTTTAAATGAAATGGATTTTTTGATTGCAGACAAAAATTTGATTAAACCCGAGGAAGAAAAATATTATTCAGAAAAAATAATTTATATGCCGGACATATGGAACTGCCATTCTGGCTATAAAAAAACTAGAATACTAATCCCAACACCATCAATCAAAAAAAAATTTGTTACTTTTGGATCTTTAAATAATTTTAGAAAAATTAATGATGATGTTATTGAAGTTTGGTCGTCGATTTTAAAAAAAGTTAAAGGCTCTAAATTAATGTTAAAAACTTCTTTTCAGATATCAAGTGAAATGTTTAAGGAAAAATTTAAAAAATATAATGTACATGATTCAATAATATTTTTACCATTTAAAAAAAAATTCGAAGATCATTTGAATGTTTACGAAGAGATTGATATAGCGCTAGATACCTTTCCATATACAGGTGTTACCACCTCTTTTGAGGCAATTTGGATGAATGTACCTGTTATAACAATGAAAGGTAAAAATCTGATTTCAAGGTGTGGGGAGTCTATAAACAAAAACTTAAACCTTGAGGAACTAATTGCTGAAAATAAACAAGATTATATTGAAAAATCTATA
>CACGAB010000016.1 GCA_902570915.1 uncultured Pelagibacteraceae bacterium
TATTTTGTAATATTAGCAGCTGGAAAAAGTAAGAGATTTGGTAAAAATTTTCTTAAACAATTCTCCAGATATAAGAATAAAGAAATCATTGATCATTCTGTTGAAAAATCTTTAAAATCTGAGTTATTTAAAAAGATAGTTATTGTATCAAACAATGCGAGACACCTAAAAAAAAAGAAATACTCAAAATTGGTGACTGTCATAAAAGGTGGTAAAGAAAGATCAGACTCCTCATTAAATGCACTCAAATTCATCAAGAAATTTAAGCCAAAAAATGTTTATATTCATGACGCTGCAAGACCAAATTTTTCAATAAAATTACTTAAAACTATCTCAAAAAATTTAAAAAAAAATAAGGCTGTTGTTCCAATAATAAATTCAAAAGATTCAATTAAATATAAAATTAAAAATGAGGTGTTTAACTTAAATAGGAAAAATTTGTTATTAACTCAAACACCACAAGCCTTTAATTTTAAGGAATTATATAAACTTGCAATAAAAGAAAAATCTAAAATTAATGATGAAGCAACATTGTTCTTAAATCAAAATCTCAAAATAAAATTTATCCCAGGCGAAAATTCTAACAATAAAATTACTTATTTAGATGATATAAAAACATCAAAAACTTTTTATGGATTAGGATTTGATATTCATAGATTAGTTAAAAATAAAAAACTTTTTCTTGGAGGGGCTAAAATACCTTTTCATTCAGGTTTAAAAGGCCATTCTGATGGTGATGTAATTTTACATGCAATTACTGATGGTATTTTAGGAGCATTAAGAAGAAAAGATATAGGTACATATTTTCCAAATACTAAAAAATACAAAAATATAAGATCACCAAAATTGTTAAAGCCAGTTATAGAGAATCTTTATAAATCTAATTTTTCTATAAATAATTTAGATATTAATTTAATTTGTGAACAACCTAAAGTATCAAGATATAGAAATAAAATAATTAATTCTATATCTAAACTCACAAATTTGAATAAAGCTTTAATTAATCTAAAAGGTAAAACAGTAGAAAAGTTAGGCCTAATAGGAAAAGAAAAGGCAATAGCTTGTGAGGTGATAATTTCAATCTCAAAATATGATTAAAAGAATTAATACCTTATTTGTTACAATGTTTGGAATAGGAAAAATTCCAAAAATTCCTGGCACTTTTGGGTCTTTGGCAACAGTGATCTTATTATATTTTTTTTTTCATATATTAAATGTGTCTCCAATTATAATATTTTTATTTCTGATAATTGTCTTTTCTTTTTCTTTTATAGCAGTCGCGATACATATTAGAGATAATACTAACAAAGATCCAAAAGAGATAGTTATTGATGAGTTTATTGGTCAATCTATACCAATATACATGTATGAGATTTCACATGGAACAGAAAAATCTTATGATGAAGCAATTATTTTTTATGGTGCTTGCTTTATTTTATTTAGATTTTTTGACATAGTAAAACCATTTCCTGTAAATTTTTTCGATAAAAAATTTAAAAATAGTTTTGGTGTAATTATGGATGATATATGTGCAGGTTTTTATGTTGTTTTATCATTAATTTGTTTTATGATTTTTAAAAGTTATTTTGTTCAATGAAAGCTTTAATAAAATTACTGACCAAAAAAAAACTTAAAATTTCATTCGCAGAATCATGTACAGGAGGATTATTAGCTAGCTCTATTACTTCAATTAGTGGTGCATCAAAAGTTTTTAATTTAGGTTTTGTCACCTACTCTAACCAAGCAAAAATTAAGATTTTAAAGGTAAATAAAAATATTATTAAAAAGTATGGTGCTGTAAGTCACGAATGCTGTTTAGCAATGGTTAAAAATTTATCTAAAATATCCAAGGCTAACATCAGTGTTTCAATAACTGGTATTGCAGGACCAAAAGGTGGCACTAAGGAAAAACCTGTTGGTCTAGTTTATATTGGAGTTAAAAAAGGTAATAAAATGCAAGTTAATAAATGCTTATTTAAAGCCAAAAACAGATCTCTAATACAAAAAGCTACAGTTAGAAAAGCATTAAATTTAGTTCTTAGAGCTGCCAAATAGCTCTTCTGCCCTCTTCTGGAACGCATCAGCTATTTTCTCCAATCCAAATTGAAATGAAACAACCATTAGAGAATTCAAAAATTTATTTTTAATTTCAAAGTCAATATCAAAAGTAATTTCTGTAATTCCATTTTTTTTATCTGTAAATGCCCAATTATTTGACAAATGATTTAAAGGTCCATCTATATTTTTTACAAATATAGCATCTTTACTTTTATCAAAGACCACATCACTCTTGTAAGTGTCTTTAAATAGTCCTTTACCAATAGTTAAGTCTGCTATGATTTTTGTTAAATCACCTTCATTTTTGTTTTCATAAACTTTTGCATCAAAACAAAAAGGAACAAATTCTGGATATTTTTCAATATCTAATACTAATTTAATTAAGTCCTCTTTTTTACATTCAATTAATCGCTTAACTGAAGCTTTAGGCATTAATGACTATTAATTCTATTATATTTGAGTTTAGCAAAATCTTCATCAGCATGATAGGAAGATCTTGTTAAGGGTGATGATGAGACTAAAAGAAAACCTTTTGATTTTGCAATTAACTCTAATTCTTTAAATTCATCTGGATGGTAATATCTTTCAAGAGGATGATGTTTTACAGAAGGCTGTAGATATTGACCGATAGTAATAAAGTCAACATTTGCAGATCTCAAATCATCCATAACTTGAACAATTTCATCATGTTCTTCACCTAGGCCAACCATAATTCCTGACTTGGTAAAAACTTTTTTATTACCTTTCTTTGCATTCTTGAGAAGTTCAAGTGATGCAAAATATCTAGCTCCTGGTCTAACTTTTAGATAAAGTCTAGGAACTGTCTCTATATTATGATTGAATACATCTAAATCAGCCTCAAGTAACTTTTTATACGACTCACCTTTTCTGAGAAAATCTGGAGTGAGTACCTCAATTGTTGTATTTGGATTTTTCTTTCTTGTAGTATCAACTACTTTTTTAAAATGGTTTGAACCACCATCCGGTAGATCATCTCTATCAACTGATGTGATAACTACGTGTCTTAAATTAAGTTTTTTAACCGCATTAGCAATTTTAATGTCTTCATAAGGATCAAGTTTTTCGGGCTTACCAGTTTTAACGTCACAAAATGCACAAGCTCTTGTACATGTGTCCCCCATTATCATAAAAGTAGCATGCCTTTTACTCCAACACTCTGTTATATTTGGACAGTTTGCTTCTTGGCAAACAGTAACAAGATTACTTTTATTTACGACTGTTTTAGTAACAAAAAACTCTTTGCTGTTTACCAGTTTTGATCTTATCCACTCCGGTTTTTTTTTGATTGGATTTATCGGATTTTTTATTTTTTCAGGGTGCCTAGGTCTAATTTTTTGTGTCATTCGTTATTATATAAATTTTTTCGTTTTCTTTACCAAATAAGAGTCTCTCTCTAATCAATGTTTCAATATAATCAAGATCTAGATTGTCACTTAACAATGAATTTTTAAAATCCAAGTCCCTAATCTTATTAATTATTAAAGTTTCTTCCATTTGAAGTTCCTTTAAATGCTGTTTTTTATCAAAATAAGATAATAATCCTCTTTGACCTGATAAAAGATTGAAAAAAAAGTATATTACTAAAAAAGTTGATACTAATAGAAAGTAATTTTTTTTTATTTTTTTAAGCATTAATGAATCTTATTCATTATTGCTTTATTTCCAAGTTCTTCTTCTATTCGAATTAATTGATTATATTTAGCTACTCTTTCTGATCTAGCTAATGACCCTGTTTTTATTTGGTTCGAGTTTGTCCCTACAGCTAAATCAGCAATAAATGTATCTTCACTATCCCCTGATCTATGAGAAACAATAGTATTAAACCCTATAATTTGAGCAAATTTGATTACCTCTAAAGTTTCAGAAACTGTTCCAATCTGGTTTAATTTAATCAAAATTGCATTAGAAGAAACATTCAAAAAACCCTTTTTAAGTCTCTCTAAGTTCGTAACATAGAGATCATCACCTACTATTTGAGTTTTTTTAATAGTTTTCATAAGTTTATTCCATGAAATCCAGTCATTTTCAGCAAAGGGGTCCTCAATTGATTTGATTTTATATTTTTCAATAATTTTTGTATATTCTTTAATAGATTTGTCTACAGAGATAAAATTTTTTGAATGAATAGAATATTTATTTTTTTTAAAGAGTTCGTTAGCTGCTACATCTAAACAAATTGAAACATCCTTACCATTAACAAATCCAGACTTTTTAATTGCAGAAACTATTAAATCTAAGGCTTTATTATTATTATTTATCATCGGTGCAAAACCACCTTCGTCACCAACGGACGTAGATAACCCATTTTTTTTAATCAATTTCTGAAGATTTTTAATTACTACAAAACATATTCTCATTGCATCAGAAAAACTTTTTGCTCTATCTGGTCTAATCATAAATTCTTGAATTCTAAGACCATTATTTGCATGAGCACCACCATTAATTATATTCATCATTGGGTAAGGTAATTTAAAATTCTTCTTAATAAAAAATGTTTTATATAAAGATATTTTTTTTTCTTTTGCTGAAAGTTTTTTTGTTGCAATAGAAACAGCTAGAATAGAATTGGCTCCTAATTTTTTTTTTTGTTTAGTTCCATCTAAATTAATCATTATTGCATCAATTTTTTCTTGATTATGTATATTTTGACCTTTTAATTTTTTTGAAATTTTCGTGTTTATTAAATTAACAGCATTTAAAACACTCTTACCTAAATATTTTTTATTATTACTGTCTCTTTTTTCAAACGCTTCAAAAGTTCCGGTAGAGGCACCAGATGGACAAATAGCTTTGGCACTATTATTTTTAGTAAAAACTTCTGCTTCTACAGTTGGGTTTCCTCTACTATCAAAAACTTGACGACCTTTTACTTTAATAATTTTGCTCACTAATTTTTTATTAAATTATCTATCTCTGTTAATTGATTTAATAAGTTTTCTAATTTATTTAATGGTAGCATATTTGGACCATCTGAAGGAGCATTATCTGGATCTTGATGTGTTTCAATAAATAAACCAGCTACACCTACTGCTACAGCGGCTCTTGATAAATGTTCTACAAATTCTCTTTGACCTCCACTCTTTTCACCAAGACCTCCAGGTTGTTGAACTGAGTGAGTAGCGTCAAAAATTACTGGATAGCCATTCTTAGCCATAATTGGTATTGATCTCATATCTGACACTAAAGTATTATAACCAAAACTTGCTCCCCTTTCAGTTACTAAAATATTATTATTGCCTGAGTCTGAAATTTTTTTTGTTACATTGATCATATCCCACGGTGCTAAGAATTGTCCTTTTTTAACATTAATTATTTTATTTGTTTTCGCAGCAGCAACTAACAAATCTGTTTGTCTACATAGAAAGGCAGGAATTTGTAAAATGTCCACATGTTTTGCAACAACTGAACATTGATCAATATTATGTACATCGGTTAATATCGGTACATCTAACTCTTTTTTAATTTTATCAAAAATTGGTAATGAGGCATCCAAACCAACGCCTCTCTTTCCTTTTAAACTCGTTCTATTAGCCTTATCAAATGAAGTTTTATAAACAAAACCAAGGTTAAATTTACTAGTAATTTCATTAATTTTGCCTGCCATATCCAATGCGTGCTGCTCCGACTCAAGTTGACAAGGACCAGATATAAGACAAATTTTATTTTTATTTGAAATTTCTATTTTTCCACAATTAACTTTAATATTACTCATTTATGATTTTTGGCTGCCTTGATAAAAGAGGAGAATAATGGATGAGGTGATAAAGGTCTAGATTTAAATTCAGGATGAAATTGAACTCCAATAAACCATGGATGATTATTAAGCTCAATAATTTCAGGTAATTTGCCATCTGGAGATAATCCTGAAAAAATTAAACCTTTTTTCTCAAATTTTTCTCTAAAATTTATATTAACTTCGTATCTATGTCGATGTCTCTCTTTAATTAAGCTTTTACCATATATGCTTTTTATTAATGAATGGTCTTTTAATTTTGCATCATAGGATCCAAGTCTCATTGTACCACCTAAATTTTTATCTGTGCCTTTTATTATTTTTCCATTTTTATTCCACTCATTAATCAATCCTATTACAGGTAATCCATTTTTATCAAATTCACTTGATGTGGCTCTTTTTAAATTAAGTTTATTTCTTGCAAATTCTATTATTGCCATTTGCATTCCATAACAAATACCTAAAAAAGGTATCTTGTTTTTTCTAGCAAACTTAATGGCTTCAATTTTACCTTTTGTCCCTCTTTTGCCAAAACCTCCAGGAATTAAAATACCTGATATGTTTTTTAATTTTGATTTAATCTCACTTATTTTAAGCTGCTCAGAGTCAATTCTTACTAAGTTCACTTTCACTTTATTATCAAAGCCTCCATGAGTTAAGGCTTCATCAAGTGATTTATATGCGTCTTTTAAATCAACATATTTTCCAATGATAGCAATATTTATTTGTTTTTTTGTGTTTAAAATAATATTAGTGATTTTTTTCCAAGGGCTTAAACTAACAGATTTTTTTGATCTTAATTTAAAGTAATCCAATACTCTTTTGTCTAATTTTTCTTTAAAAAAACTAATTGGTGCTTCATAAATTGTTCTAACATCAACTGTTTCAATTACATTATTAATATGAACATTACAAAATAATGATATTTTTTTTCTATGTTCTAAAGGTATAGACCTATCTGATCTACAGATAATAATATCTGGTTGAATTCCAATACTTCTTAATTCTTTAACTGAGTGTTGTGTTGGTTTTGTTTTAATTTCATCTGAAGACTTCAAATATGGCACTAATGTTAGATGAATAAATAATGCATTTTTTTTTCCAATATCATTAGCAAATTGTCTTATAGCTTCAACAAAAGGTAAACTCTCAATATCGCCTACTATTCCACCAATTTCACAAATAATAAAGTCTTCCTTAGAAGAATCATTTTTTATAAATTCTTTAATACGGTCTGTGATATGAGGTATTACTTGAACTGTCTTACCAAGATACTTTCCTTTACGTTCCTTTTTAAGAACATCATTATAAATTTTACCAGTTGTAATATTGTCCGATTTTTTTGCTGATACTTGAGAAAATCTTTCGTAATGTCCTAAATCTAAATCAGTTTCAGCACCATCATCTGTTACGAAAACTTCACCGTGTTGAAATGGACTCATTGTTCCAGGATCAACATTTAAGTAGGGATCTAATTTTCTTAGTCTAACTTTGTATCCTCTTGATTGAAGAAGGTAAGCTAGTGATGCCGATGATAATCCTTTACCTAAAGATGATACCACGCCGCCAGTGACAAATATAAATCGCGCCATGGAATTATCTTATAGCGAATAAAAAAGAAAATGAAAAGTCTTAATTATTATTTTCAGGTATAGATGGTGTATCTTCAGTTTTTTCCTTAACAGTGTCTAAAACTGAGCTTGTTGGTGTAAGCTCGCCTCTAGAAACAATCGTTAAAGCTAGACTACAAATTATGAATAAAGTTGCAACTACAGCTGTAGCTTTAGTCATGAAATTTCCTGCTGTTCTTGAAAACATGTAAGACTCTTGAGAAACACCGATACCTAATGCTCCCCCTTCAGATTTTTGCATTAAAACCAAAATAACCAAAATGAATGCAAAAATAATGTTTAAAACCAATAGTATGTTTTCCATGCAGTTTAATTATATGTTTTTTTCACTATATCAATAAAATTTTTAGCATTTTGTGATGCACCGCCTATTAAAAAACCATTTAAGCCTTTTATATTTTTTAAATTTTTTATATTGCTAGTATTTACTGAACCACCATATAAGATTTGTGGTGACTTCTTTTTAAACTTACCTTTTATAAATTTTATAGCTTGATTGAGTTCTGATGGCTTAGGAATTTTACCTGTGCCAATTGACCAAACAGGTTCATAAGCTATGAAAAGGTTTGTTTTTATCTTTATCTTGTCTAATCCGTATTTGATTTGCTTAGACAAAACTGATTTAGTTTTACCACTTCTCTTTTCTTTTAAACTTTCACCGATGCAGAGTATCACTTTAAGTTTAGCATTGATTGCACTTTTAATCTTTTGATTGATTAGTTTGTCCGTCTCTCCTTTATTCCTATTTTCCGAATGACCAATAATTACATAGTTGGCACCTATATTTTTTATCATTTTAGAATTTACAAAACCTGTGTGAGCTCCATACTCTGTACTTTCATGACAATTTTGAGCACCAATATCTATTAAACAATTTTGGAATTTTTTATAAAAGGAACTTAATAGAGTATATGGTGGACAATATATTATTCGTCCTTTCTTAATTTCCTTAGAATTTGAAAATTTAATCACTTTATCCAATGTATTTAATGAGTTCTTGACTCCATACATTTTCCAATTTGCCACAAAATACATATATTTATTTGTCATATGGTAAAATTTAATTTATAGGTTTGCTTTTTATAGTTCAATAAATTTATAAAGTAATGATAGGTAGTTTTAGAAATTTTTCAAAATCAAAGTTTGCTGGTGTATTAGTTTTTATAATGATCATTCCATTTGTTTTCTGGGGAATGGGTGGTATGTTTAGTAGCGGAAATACTAATAACATTGCCAAAATAAACAATACCAACATTTCAACAGAAGATTTTTTGAACCATGTTAACACTTTGGAAATATCGCCAGATTATATTAGAAATAATTTGGATAAAAATGTTATTGAAGAATTACTCTCAACACTAATTACATCAGAGATATTAAACCTTGAAGTGGAAAGTTTTAATATTGCCTTAAGCGAAAATTCTTTATCAAATAAAATAAAAAATAATAAAAATTTTTTAGGTGAAGATGGGACATTTCAAAGAATTAAATACGAAAAATTTTTATTAGAGAATAATATCTCTGCTCCAGTTTATGAAACTCGTTTAAAGGATAGTGAAACTCAGAAAAATTTATTTGATTATATAGGATCAGGAACCGTTACACCAAAATTTTTAGCTAAAAAGTTTTATCAAGAACAAAATCGAAAAATTGAGGTTGAATATATAAATTTAAATAGTTTTTATGTTCAGAAAAATCAAATAACTCAATCCGAAATTGATCAATTTTTAAATGAAAATGAGGATACTTTGAAGGTAGATTATATTGATTTTGAATATGCAAAAATTAATCCAAAAAACCTAGTTGGTGTTGATGAATATAATCAAGCTTTTTTTGATAATATAGATCAAATAGAAATAGACATTTCAAACGAAATTGATTTTAAGGATATAACTAAAAAATTTAATATTAAATCCTCAAGCATTAAAAATTTTAAATATTCTGAGGATAAAAATGAAATAGAAAAAAAAATATTTGATTTAAGAAAAAATACTTTTGATTTAATTGAGACAGCGAATGAATATGTCTTATATAAAATCAACAAAATTGAACAAAGAAGCCCAGATACTAAAGATGCGCAAACTAGAAATGAAATATTAGAACTAATTTTTCAACAAAAAAGATTTGATTACAATAAAGATCTATTATCTAAAATTAGGAATAAAAATTTTTCAGATGCTGATTTTTTAAAAATGCATAAAGAAAACTTTGAGACAATTACATTGAATTCAATTAAAGATGCCGAAAAATTTGATACGAATTCAATCAAATTACTATATTCATTACCTGAAAAATCATTTGCATTAATCTACGAAAATAACAATATATACTTATCTAAAATAAAGAAATTTATAAACGTTCAATTTGATAATGATAATTATAAAAATATCGCGAATGAACAAAAAACAAATACAAAACAAAGATTATTGAAATCTTATGATGAGCTTCTAAATGACAAATACAAGGTTACATTAAACAAAAAAACAATTCAAAGAGTAAAAAATTATTTTCAATGATAATTAATCGAAGCTTCAGTGATTTTAAGTTTCGACATAGAAGCAAAAAAAATCAAATAATTTTCGCGTCCAGGAAAGTAAAAAATAATAATGACATAGAAAACTTAATTGATAATCTTTTGCTAGAAAAAAATAGTTTTATTTTTGAGTCTGTTGA
>CACGAB010000017.1 GCA_902570915.1 uncultured Pelagibacteraceae bacterium
CATTAATTTTACCTTCTTCAGTAAAAATATTTATCATATCAAGTTTATTTCTTTGACCTACATCGTAGTCATTAAAGTCATGGGCTGGAGTTATCTTTAAAGCTCCAGTTCCTTGATCGGGATCTGCATAATTATCTTTAATAATTTTTATTTTTCTACCTGCAATTGGTATTGTTACTATTTTACCAACAAATTTTTTGTATCTTTTATCCTTTGGATTGACCGCTATCGCAGTGTCTCCTAGCATGGTTTCTGGTCTTGTTGTTGCAATAGTTATAAATTCAGAGGAATTTTCTAATGGATATCTAATATAATAAATTTTCGAATTCATCTCTCTTTGGTCAACTTCTAAATCTGAAATAGCAGTTTTTAATACAGTGTCCCAATTCACTAGTTTTTCTGCTTTATAAATTAATTTTTTTTTATGTAATTCCACAAAAACTTTTAAGACAGATTTAGATAGATTTTTATCCATCGTAAAAGCATTTCTTGACCAATCACATGAACAACCTAGTTTCTTTAATTGGTTGATTATTATATCGCCATACTCATTTTTCCATTCCCATACTTTTTCAATAAATTTTTCTCTTCCAAGAGTGGCTTTAGTAAGACTTTCTTTTTCTAATTTTTTTTCAACAAGCGCTTGAGTAGCTATACCCGCATGATCTGTTCCTGGTTGCCATAAAGTTTCATAATTATTCATACGATAATATCTTACTAAAAAATCTTGAATTGAATTATTCAAAGCATGCCCCATATGCAAACTTCCAGTTACATTAGGTGGTGGAATTACAATTGAATACTTCTTGGAATTTTTTTTAGGTTTAAATAATTTATTTTTTTCCCAATAAGCATAAATTCGATCTTCAACTTTTGAATGTATATATTTATCGCTTATCATGGGTGTAATTAGTTTATAATTTAATAATCTAAATTAACAATAATCAAATTGGAACGTTATTTGATAGACTAATTGCAAATATTTAATATAAAACTCCTTGTAGCTATCTTCTAAAACATACGGCAACGTGGCGGAATGGTTACGCAGAGGATTGCAAATCCTTGTATCCCGGTTCGATTCCGGGCGTTGCCTCCAAAAAAAATCTTGTTTTAGTTAAAAAAGAAAGTAAGTTGACAATTTACATTCCTCGGTAGCTCAGTTGGTAGAGCAGTTGACTGTTAATCAATTGGTCGCAGGTTCGAGTCCTGCCCGAGGAGCCAAAAATTACACTACCTTAGAAATATTGTTTGAAACTTGTAATGATTTATTAAACTTTAATTTTTGATCTGCATTTAACTCAGAATAAAGTTTAATTAAAAAATTATAGTTAACATTCATATGTCCCTGTTGAGATTTTTCTAAATTTAATAAATACTCTGAAAAATCTTCAAAAAAGTAATTAATTGGTACTTTTAAATAGTTGGAAAGTTGTAGTAATCTTATCGAACTTACACCATTTGTCCCTTTTTCGTATTTTTGAATTTGTTGAAATGTAACGTTAATTGCTTTTGCCACTTTTGTTTGAGTTAAACCTAGAGCTAATCTTCTTAATTTAAGCTTATTGCCCAAATGTTTATTAAAATTATCTTCCATTAAGACCCCTCTTAATATTTTTATAAAACATAATTCAACTAGTTTTTAGAACCTACTGCAACCAATATTTTTTTTTTATTTAGCTGAAAAACAGTGGATTTTAAATATCTGTCAAGCATTACTTCAGCCTGAAATAGAGAAATATTTCTTGCAAAAGTAACGTTCTATAGTATCTGGCTTAAGAAAAGTTTTGTTCTATCACTCTTTGGATTAGCAAAAAACTCTTTAGTATCTGCTTTTTCAACTATCATACCCTCGTCCATAAATATCATTTGATCAGCCACTTCTTTTGCAAAACCCATTTCATGCGTAACAACTATCATTGTCATACCTTGTTTTGCTAAATTAACCATAACATCTAATACTTCTTTAATCATTTCAGGATCTAAAGCTGAAGTTGGTTCATCAAAAAGCATTATTTTTGGCTCCATACAAAGAGCTCTAGCAATGGCAGCCCTTTGTTGTTGACCTCCGGATAGTTGCCCGGGATATTTTTGTGCCTGATCTAAAATTTGGACTCTTTCTAGATGTTTTAAAGCTAATTCTTCAGCTTCTTTTTTTGGCATTTTCTTTACCCAAATTGGTGCAAGTGTGCAGTTATCTAAAATTGATAAATGTGGAAACAAATTAAATTGTTGAAAAACCATTCCAACTTCTGCTCTAATTTGTTCAATATTTTTTGTATCCTCTGTTAATTCTGTTCCATCAACAATTATATTACCCTCTTGATGTTCCTCTAGTCGATTAATACATCTGATCAAAGTTGATTTACCAGAGCCTGAAGGGCCACAAACTACAATTTTTTGTTTTGGCTTCACTTCCAGATTTATTGATTTTAATACTTGGAAGTCTCCAAACCACTTGTTCATATTGTTTATTTGGATAATATTTTCAGACATAAATTTTATCTATCAGTTTTATATTTTTGTTCGAGATTATAACTATATTTACTCATTGCATAACAAATAATCCAGAAAATTATCGCTGCAAACACGTATCCTTCCATAGCAAAACCTAACCATTCTGGATTTGTTTTAGCTAAATTCAGCATTCCAACAATTTCTAAAAGACCAACTACAAATATTAATGGAGTATCTTTAACTAATGCTAAGAATGTATTAGCAATTCCAGGTATGACCAATTTTAAGGCTTGAGGTAAAATTACAAAAATATGCATTTTCCAGTAACCCATACCTAAGGATTTGGCTGCCTCGTATTGTCCTCTTGGTAGAGCCTGCAATCCACCTCGAATAACTTCAGCAACATATGCTGCCTCAAACAAAGAAATAGCAATAATTGCTCTTACCAATTTATCTATAAAAAAGTCTTCAGGTAAAAACATTGGAAACATAACAGCTGACATAAATAAAACTGTAATTAACGGAACACCTCTCCAAAATTCTATAAAACCAACCGAAATATATCTAATTAATGGAAAACCTGATCTTCTACCAAGAGCGAAAGCCATACCAATCGGAAAACAGAAAATTAAACAGAAAAACGAAATAATAAATGTTAGCGATAAACCTCCCCATGCACCCGTTTCAACCCAATTTAGACCATCCAATTTACCTAATTCGATATATTCCTCAAAAAAAAGAAAATATTTTAAAATGATATAAAGTGCTAAAGGAACTATTAAAAAATAATAAAACTTAAATCTTCCTGGAATAAAAAAACCAATAATAATTGATAATATTGCAGCTATTATTCCATATGAAAAATCAAAAAAGACAGGACCACCTGAAATAAAGAAAAAGATAAATAGGAAAGCAATCAAAGGATAAATCACTACATAATAAAGTGTTAAATATTTCTTAAGTTTATCGGTAGCAAAATAACCAACAGAACCGAGTAATACTAAAGAAATAAATGATAAATTTATTCTCCACTGTTCTGCATTAGGATACATTCCATACATAAATCTTCTCATCCAGACTTTTATATAAGTCCAACAAGCACCAGTTCCTGTGCAAACATCTTTTGAGTCACCTGCAAAACTAGCATCTACGACAAACCAACTAAGTATCGGGGGAATAGATTTTATAATTACAAATATTATTAATAACGAGAGTAAAGCGTTAAAATTATTGGTGTTTATATGTTTATTTAATAAATCTAATCTTTTAATACCGCTATATTCAATTCTAATAAAATATAGACCTATAAAACCTAATATTAAGGGTAATACGAAGCTTAAAAAATTAGGTAAAAAACCTGTTAAATTTAAATTAAAAAAAGAATTAAAAAAAACGTCCAAGAAACTTATCAAAAATAAAAAAGAACCTAAGTACAAAAAAGTATTTAAATTTGCTCTATCAGGTTTTAAGAAATTTATTTTAGACATTATTTTTCCTGTATTGCTATTCTTTTATTGTACCAATTCATTAAAATTGAAATCGAGATACTTAGAGTTAAATAAGTAAACATTGTTATAGAGACTATTTCGATGGCTTTACCAGTTTGCATTAGTGCAGTTCCAGCAAAAACTAAGACTAGATCTGGATAAGCTATTGCTGCTGCAAGAGAAGAATTTTTTGTTAAATTAAGGTATTGATTGGTTGTTGGTGGAATGATTATTCTCAAAGCTTGTGGCATAATCACTAATTTAAGCACCTGATTGGGTGTTAAACCTATTGATGCTGCTGCCTCTTTTTGACCTTTTCCAACTCCTTGAATTCCAGCTCTAACACATTCTGCAATAAATGTTGCCGTATATAAAGACAAAGATAGTGTTAAAGCAATTAATTCTGGCGGCAAACTTACTCCTCCTTCATATATAAATGATGTTGTTGCTAATTGTTTAAGAACAGGAATCTCAAATGAAAGTTTTACTCCTCCTATCAAAAAACTTAGGAGAGGAAGAATAAAGATTAATCCTAATGAAATAAAAAAAACTGGAATTTGTTTACCTTGATTTTCTTGGACTTTTTTGGCGTGAATCCGTATTACAATAATAGCTATTATAGCTGCAATAAGCGAATAAAAGAAAATACTAAAATTTTGCCAAATAAAAGCAGGGACATATAATCCTTTAATAGTTAAGAAAAAAACTCCAAATATTGCTTCTGCATCTTGTGGAAGTGGTAAAGCTCTGAGAGCAGCAAAATACCAAAAAAAGATTTGAAGTAGTAATGGAATATTTCTAAAAAATTCTACATAAAATGCTGCAAATTTATTTATTAAATAGTTAGGAGATAATCTCGCGACACCAACTATTACACCTAAAATTGTAGCTATAATTATACCTATAACTGAAACAAGTATTGTGTTTAACAACCCAACTAAATAAGCTCTGAAATAAGAGTGAGATCCGTCGTATTCAATTAAAGAAAATTGAACATCAAAAGAGGACTCTTGTGATAAAAAACCATAACCAAAATCAATACCTCTATTTTCCATATTGATTTGAGCGTTGTAAGTAAAAAAACCAAAAATTAAGACCACAGCTATAACTGTGATTAATTGGGGAACAATGTCTTTAAGTTTCAGATTCACAAATGTGATAATATATGAATTTATAAAAAAAGGGCTAGAAAAATCTAGCCCTTTTTAAGTATTTTAAACTGAAATTATCTTGCAGGTGGAACGTAAAGTATTCCGCCCTTTGTCCATAATTGGTTTGGACCTCTGTCTGGTAAAATTCCAGTGTCAGCAATATTTCTCTTATAGCTTTCACCGTAATTACCAACTTGCTTGATAATTCTTAAGCTCCAGTCATTATCTAGACCAAAAGCAGCACCTAATTCACCTTCAGCTCCAACTAATCTTTTGATTGCTGGATTGTCAGAAGTTTTCATCATGTCTGCATTTGCTGAAGTAATTCCATACTCCTCAGCTTCGATCATTGTGTTCAAAGACCATCTTACGATATCTTCCCAAACTGAATCACCTTGTCTTACAACTGGTCCTAAAGGTTCTTTAGAAATAGTTTCTGGTAAAACAATATGTTCATCAGGGTTCTTCATTTTTGTTCTTTGAGCAGCTAAACCAGATTTATCAGTAGTGTAAGTATCACATCTACCTGCATCGTAAGCAGCTACGACTTCATCAGCTTTTTCAAATGCTACTGGCTCATACTTGATTCCTTTAGAATTAAAGAAGTCTCTCATATTTAACTCAGTTGTTGTACCAATGTTTGTACAAGCTGAGATACCATCTTTGAATTGTCCTGTTGAAGTAATACCTGAACTTTTTCTTACCATGAAACCTTGACCATCGTAAAAGTTTACACCTACGAAAGTAAGTCCGATATCAGCATCTCTAGAAAGCGTCCAAGTTGTGTTTCTTGATAAGATATCAATCTCACCAGATGTAAGAGCTGTAAATCTTTCTTTAGCACTTAGTGGTGTAAACTTAACTTTGTTTGCATCACCTAATACTGCAGCAGCTACTGCTCTACATACGTCAACGTCAACACCAGTCCAATTTCCTGCAGCATCAGCGTTAGAAAATCCTGGAAGACCTTGAGATACTCCACATCTTACAAAACCCTTTTTTTGAGTGTTTTTAAGTGTTTTAGATTTTTTAGCAGCCATAGACTCTGTTGTAAAAGTAAACAACACAGCTACCATAGCAACTAAAGAAGTTAATTGTTTTAAGTATTTAAACATTATTCTTCCTTCTGTTATTATTTATTTGTTAACAAATAATTCAAAACAACGTTTTGAATATCCTTAATTTAACCATGTAAAAAAACGCTCTTCAAGAAAAAGTTTTAGGGAAAAGTTATTTTAAAAAAATTAAGTCAAGCAAATTATTAGGAAAAAAATATTAAAAAATGTGAATATTGGCGCGCCCTGAAGGATTCGAACCTACGACCCTCGGTTTAGAAAACCGATGCTCTATCCAGCTGAGCTAAGGGCGCAAAAATATAACCGATACATATCAATTATATATTAATTTTTAAATAAAAATTTTTTTAAAATTAGTAAAATTGTTAATAATTCAATTCTACCGATAATCATAAATAAGATAAAACAGTTTTTTGTTAAAAAATGTAAATTATTAAAATTGAAATCT
>CACGAB010000018.1 GCA_902570915.1 uncultured Pelagibacteraceae bacterium
TTTTACCAATATTAGTTCAATTTATCATTATGATGAACAAAAAAGATCCTAATTATAATTTTGTATTTCATGCAACAGATGAAAATAAAGGACAAATAATTGATTACATTAAATTTAAAAACATAGAAAATATTGATGTGATTTCAGATGAAAACATGAAAAGAGAGATATTATCGAAATCTATTTTTGCTGTATGTAAGTCTGGAACTGTATCTTTACAAGTTTGTAATGCGAATGTTCCCTCAATAATTATTTACAAATTAAACTTTATAAATTTTATGATTTTTAAATTATTGGTTAATGTAAAATTTGCTAACATTATTAATATTATTAACAATAGAGAGGTTATTCCTGAATTACTTCAAAATGAATGTAATGCTAAAGAAATTTATAATTCAGTTGTTTATATGTTAAGAAATCCAGATATCAGAAAAAAACAATTAGAAGATTGTCATCAAACTTTAAAGGGTATTAGATCTAAAACTTCATCATCGAGTGAGGTAGCCTCAATTTTAAGTAATAGTCTTGTTAGTTAATCTTTTTTCGACCTCATCCTTACCTAACGATACAATTATGTCATAAATACCAGGCCCAAACTTTGAACCTGTTAATGCTATTCTTAAAGGTTGACCAACACCTTTAAAATTAGTGTTATTTGATTTTATTAATTCTTGTACAATTGGTTCTAAATCATCTCTTGTAAATTCCTTTATTTTGTTAACTTTTTTATAAAATTCAAAAATTATCTTTTTAGCTTTTTCATCAATCAATTTAAGGTCGTCTTTATTAAAATTAACAGTGTCACTAAGAATATAGTGGCTATTGTCGAATATATCCTCAAGTGTTTTAGCTTTATTTTTAAGAAATGATAAAGACTTTTTAATTTTATCATTTTTCTCTGTTTTAATTTTACTTTTAAAGATCTCACAGTAATTAACGAATTGATTAAAAAGATCGTTTTCATTAATATTTTTAATATAATGTTCATTCATTGATAGAATTCTACTCATATTTAACTTTGATGGAGATTTTCCAATACCTTTTAAATTAAAATACTTAATACTTTCTTCCAATGTAAAAATTTCCTTATCTTCAAAAGACCATCCCAACCTAAGTAAATAATTTCTTAGAGCATCAGGTAATATGCCAATTTTAGAATAGTCATCTAAAGTTGACGCGTTATCTCTTTTTGATAGTTTTTTTCCCTCTATAGTATGAATTAATGGTATATGAGCAAATGATGGTAAATCCCAACCCATTGCCTCATAAATTTGAATTTGTTTAAATGTGTTTATCTTGTGATCGTCCCCCCTAATTATGTGTGTCATATTCATTTGGTGATCGTCAACAGATGCAGACAAGTTATAAGTCGGTGTCCCATCATTTCGTAAAATTACAAAATCCTCAATTGTGTCATTTTCAATTTCTACATCGCCTTGAACCAAATCTTTTAAGATAGATTTTCCTATAATTTTGCTTTTAAATCTAATGACTGGCTTTATATTATTTGGTGCTTCATTCTCATTCTTATCTCTCCATTTTCTATTATAGATATACGGAATTTTTTTTTGTTTAGCTCTCTTTTTTTGTTCTTCTATTTCTTCATTTGAGCAGTAACATTTATATGCATTCCCTTTTTTTAATAGTTCATTAGCTACTTTTATGTGATCATTAATTTTTTGAGATTGTATATATTCTTGTCCATCATGATTAATGCCTATCCATTGAAGAGACTCTATTATTTGTTTCCTGTATTTTTCTTTTGATCTTTCCTTATCTGTATCCTCAATTCTTAAGTAAAAATTACCTTTTTGATTTTTTGAATAAAGCCAATTAAATAGAGCTGTTCTTACACCACCAATATGCAAAGGCCCAGTAGGAGATGGAGCAAATCTAGTTGCTACTTTTTTCATTAAAATGGTTTAGACTATTTTTTTAGAAGTTTCTATATAAAGATACTAAAACTCCCTGAACTTTTACTCTATCAGGTCCAAAAATTTTAGTTTCGTAATTTCTGTTAGCACTTTCTAATGCTATAACTTTACCTTTTTTTCTAATTCTTTTCAGCATAGCTTCATGCTCATCGATCAATGCTACAACTATTTTTCCATTATCAGCTGTATCTGTTCTTTTAATTATTACAGTATCTCCCTCGTGGATACCGGCTTCAATCATAGAATCACCTTGAACTTTTAACCCAAAATAATCACCATTTTTTTCTAAATTGGTTGGTAACGGTATTCTTGAGACTTCGTTTTGTATTGCCTCAACTGGAGTACCAGCTGCTATTTTACCTAAGACAGGTACTTCTAAATCATCAGATATTGGGTTCTCCTCATCTAATCCGCCTTTTATTACACTTGGAGAAAAATTATTATAAATATCATTAGCTGAAGCTGTTTCTGGCAATTTAATTACCTCTAATGCTCTGGCTTTATGCGCTAATCTTTTAACAAAACCTCTTTCCTCTAAAGCGCTGATAAGTCTATGAATACCAGACTTAGATTTTAGATTAAGAGACTCTTTCATTTCCTCATAAGAAGGGGATACACCAGAACTTCTCAACTTCTTGTTGATAAATAAGAGCAAGTTTTTTTGTTTTTTTGTAAGCATAAGAACAAATATCGTACAAATAATGTTCTACAAAAGTTCTCGTGAATTAACAATAGTTAAAAAACCTTTAAAATATGGGATATTTTGACTAAAGAATGGAAAAAATAGAATTATTTTCAAGATTTTTCAAAAGCGATTCACCAATTAGAAAAGTTTTAATAGAAGTTTTGTTAGAGAGTTCCAAAAGTTCATCTTTTGTTTTAATTCCACTTTCAGAAATTAAGGGACCTGTATGACTAACTAACACATCATGAATATCAAAAGTTGTATTTATATCAGTTTTTAAAGTTTTTAAATTTCTATTATTTATTCCTATTAAGGCATCCTTAAATTTAAGAGCTTGTTTGGCCTCATTTACAGTGTGAACTTCAACAATTATAGACATATCTAATTTTAAAGCTTCTTCATATAATTCATTTGCAAGTTTATCTGAAACACCAGCGAGAATTATTAGAATAGCGTCTGCTCCATAACTTTTAGCAAGAGGTACTTGAAATTTATCTACAAAAAAATCCTTACAAAGAATTGGTAAATCAATTTTTTGTTTAATTTTACTTATATCTATTAAATTACCTAAAAAGAAGTCTTCTTCAGTTAAAACTGATAAACAAGTTGCTTTATTATCGCTATATATATTTGCTATTTTAACAGGATCATAATCTTTGATAATAACACCTGCAGATGGACTAGCTTTTTTAATTTCAGCAATAATAGAAAATTTGTTTTCTTTAATATTATTTTCTATCTTTTCTTTAAAATTGATAAATATTTTGCTTGAATTAATCAATTCATTTAATGATTCAGGAGAAATAGTTTTTTTTAGATTTTCTATTTTTTCACTTTTTTTTTCAATTATTTTTTTAAGAACATTTTCAGCCATTTTGAATCTTTTCCAAATGTTTAATAACTTTACTTGATAAAATATGTTCCCTCGTATCATTATATGCATTAGCAAAATTCTTATGAGTTTCATTTACCATTAAACCTGCTGCAGCATTTAAACATACTGCTTTAGAAAAATCGTTATCCGCACCTTTAAATATATCGACCATTTTATCTGCATTAAATTTTGCATCATCACCAACAAGATTTTCAAATTTATCTGCATTGACATCAAGTTCCTTCGGATCAATAACAATTTCAGATATTTTATTATCTTTTAATTGAATTATATTTGTTTTAGCATAAGGCGAAATTTCGTCTAAACCATCCTCACTATTTACAATCCACGCAAATTTTATGTCTAAATTATTTAAAGCATTTGCAAATATTCTTAAAAGTTTTTTATCAAAAACTCCTACCACTTGTCGTGTAACTAGAGCAGGGCTACTTAAAGGTCCAATCATATTAAATATAGTTCTTTTTCCAATTTTTTTTCTAGTTGGACCAACAAATCTCATTGCACTGTGGTAATTGGGTGCAAACATAAATCCAAAATTGTTTTTATTAATTTGTGTTTCTATATCGTTTGGTTCTAAATTGATCTTAATATTTAAAGCTTCTAAGACATCACCTGATCCACACTTAGAAGATACAGCCTTATTTCCATGCTTAGCAACTTTAACCCCCATACTTGAAAGTAATAGTGCAGATGCTGTTGATATATTAAGAGTATTCATGCCATCACCACCAGTTCCACATGTATCGATGCAATTTTCTACATTAACTCTTTTAGACTTATTTCTGAGAACATAAACACCACCAGCTATTTCATCTGAAGCCTCACCTTTAGCTGATAAAAGTGTTAAAAAATCAAATATTTCTTGATCCTCGGCTTTACCATCCATTAATAACTCAAAAGCAGCTTTGCTTTCATCAAAGGATAGATTTTCTTTATTTTTGATTTTTTCTATGAATTGTTTCATCTAAATTCTAATGAAATTCTTTAAAATTTTCATACCTAGCTTAGTTTTAATACTTTCAGGGTGAAATTGCACTCCATGAACATTATATTTTTTATGTTGAACAGCCATTATTAAACCATCTTTCGTCTCTGCAGTGATTTCAAGATCATTGGATAGTGATTTCTTATCAATTATCAAACTATGATATCGAGTTGCCTCGAAAGTTTTAGGAAGATTTTTTAGTATACCATTTTTTCTGGATATGATTTTACTAGTTTTTCCATGCATTAGTTTTCTTGCTTGAACAATTTTAGACCCAAATACCTGCCCAACAATTTGGTGACCTAAACAAACACCAAGTATAGGAACTTTTTTGTGTAGGGACTCTACAATTTTAAGACAATTACCAGACTGATTAGGATTACCGGGCCCGGGTGAGATTACGATCTTATTATATTTTCTCTTCAATATTTCTTTTGATGTAATTTTATCATTTCTAATTACATCAACGTGAACTTTTAATGCAGATAAATAATGGTAAAGATTAAAAGTAAAACTATCGTAATTATCTATTAAAATTATTTTTTTCATTTCAGTGCATTGATTAAAGCTTTTGCTTTGTTAACTGTTTCTTCATATTCTCTTAAAGGTTTACTATCTGCAACAATACCAGCTCCAGCTTGGACATAAAATTTATCTTTTTTTGCAACTGCTGTTCTTAGGGCAATACATGTATCAAACTCTCCGTTAGCTGAAAAATATCCAATTCCACCAGCATAAACTTTTCTTTTTGTTTTTTCTAATTCATCAATAATTTCCATAGCTCTTATTTTTGGAGCACCTGAAACTGTTCCTGCAGGAAAACCAGCTAGAAGAGATTTAAACTTTGAAAATTTATTATTATATTCACCAACTACATTGGAGACTATATGCATAACATGAGAATATTTTTCTATAACAAAGCTTTCAGTGACTTTGACTGAGTTTATTTTTGATACTTTTCCAGCATCGTTTCTACCAAGATCAAGTAACATTAGATGTTCTGAGAGCTCTTTTTTATCTTTAAGCAAATCTTTTTCGTAAAATTTATCTTCAATTAAATTTTTTCCTCTTGGTCTAGTTCCTGCAATTGGCCTTACTGTAATCTTATTATTTCTTAATCTAACTAATATTTCAGGACTTGCTCCAATTATCTGAAAGTCTTCAAAATTAAAAAAAAACATAAAAGGAGAAGGATTTGTTACTCTGAGTTTTTTATAAATTTCCAATGGTGATTTAGCTAATTTGGCCTCAAATCTTTGACTAAGAACAACCTGAAAAATATCACCAATTTTTATGAAATTTTTGGCTTTGCTCACCATATCCAAAAATCTTTTTTTTGAAGTATTTGA
>CACGAB010000019.1 GCA_902570915.1 uncultured Pelagibacteraceae bacterium
ACATTTGTAGTATGATCACCAATACGCTCTATGTTTTTAGTTACAAACAATAAATGGGTTCCATCTTCTAAATTTTTTTCATTTTCTTTAAGATATTTTATAACTTCTTGCATACAAAGATTTGTTAGATCATCTATTTGCTCATCACCTTCCCAAACATTTACTGCCATTGGCGCAGATCTTTCTAGATAAGCATCTAATGTTGATTTTAATTGTTTTTGAACATTGATAGATACTCTATTCAATGAGTCTACCAAGTTCTTTGGAAGATTTTCGTTAAGCAAAAGTGTTCTCTTGGATATATTTTTTGCTAAATCACCTATTCTTTCTAAATCTGAAGACATTTTCAAAGCCGTTACTGTCTCTCTTAAATCAATTGCCATAGGTTGTCTTAAAGCAATTAAATTCACAACTTGCTGTTCAATTAAAGTCTCATATTTATCTATTTTTTCATCTTCTTGAATAACAGCTTCTGCAATATTATTATCTCTTGTTGTAATGGCTTGAATTGCTTTACCTAAAGAATCTTCACATGCACTTCCCATTTTAATTATATTAGCATTAAGATTTTTTAGTTCTTCTTCGTAAGATTTGACTGTATGTGGTGCTTCAGACATTATCCAAACCTCCCTGTTATATAATCTTGCGTTTTTTTATTATCAGGATTCTTAAATATTTTATCAGTAGATCCATGTTCAATCAATTGACCTAAATGAAAAAAACCTGTATTTTGAGAAACACGTGCTGCTTGAGCCATAGAATGAGTTACAATTATTATTGTGTGCTCTTTTTTTAACTCATCAATCAATTCTTCAATTTGTGCTGTTGCTATTGGATCTAATGCTGAACAAGGTTCATCCATTAATATAACTTCAGGTCTTACAGAAATCGCTCTAGCAATACAAAGTCTTTGCTGTTGTCCTCCAGATAATCCAGTTCCAGGTTCATGCAACCTATCTTTTACCTCTTCCCATAGTGCAGCCTTTTTCAAACTAGTTTCAACAATTTCATCCATTTCTTGTTTTGATTGAGCCATACCATGAATTGTTGGACCGTAAGACACATTTTCATATAAAGTTTTTGGGAAAGGATTGGGTTTTTGAAAAACCATACCAATTTTTTCTCTTAGTCTTACGACATCACAACTTTTATCATTGATATTAAAATCATTAATTAAAATTTCTCCTTTAACACTACAGATATCAATTACATCATTCATTCTATTAAGACATCTTAGGAAAGTTGATTTACCACAACCAGATGGACCAATTAATGCCGTTACTTGATTTTCCTCAATATCTAAAGTTATATTAAAGAGCGCTTGTTTTTTTCCATAAAAAACATCAACATCTTTTGCTTTAATCTTTATCATTTTAACTCCATTTTTTCTCAAACTTATGTCTTATTATTTGGGCAAATAAATTCATTATTATTAAAAAGCCAAGTAAGACCATTATACATGCCGAAACTTTTTCTACAAATCCCCTTTCAGCACTTTCAGCCCAAATATAAATTTGAACTGGTAAGCTTGCAGCAGGATCCATGGGTGATCCAGGTATCGTGTTAACAAAAGCAACCATTCCAATTAAAATTAAGGGTGCAGTTTCTCCTAAAGCTTGAGCTAAACCAATTATTGTTCCTGATAACGTGCCAGGCATAGAAAGAGGGACTGTATGATGCATTGTGGTTTGCATTCGACTTGCTCCTATAGCAAGTGCTGCCTCTCTTATACTTGGTGGAACTGCTTTTAAAGATGCTCTAGCAGCTATAATTATTGTTGGTAAAGTCATTAAGGACAAAGTGATACCTCCAACTAATGGGGTAGACCTTGGTAAATGAAATATAGCCAATAAAACTCCTAACCCTAATAGACCAAAAACTATAGATGGAACCGCTGCTAAGTTGTTTATATTAACTTCAATAAAATCAGTAAATCTATTTTTAGGGGCAAATTCTTCAAGATAGATTGCAGCTAGAACCGCAACAGGAAAAGCTATCATTAAACAAACAAGTATAGAAAAAATTGAGCCCATAAATGAACTTGCTATTCCAGCTAGCTCAGCTTCTCTTGAGTCAGCATTTGTAAAAAAACTTATATTAAATTTACTTTCAACCTTACCATTTGCAACAAGTTGATCAAAAATTTTTAATTGATAATCGCTTACTCTTCTTTGGTCTTCAGGTAAATCTCTTGGATAATTTCCTTTAAAGACTTGGTCTAAATCATCTGAAGCAGTTAGATAAACTTCCTTTGTTTTTCCTATTAAATTAGGGTCATTTAAAAGTTTATTTTTAATTTCTTTTTCAAAAAAATAAGACACCATTCTCTTCAATTCATTTTCTTGATCTTCATTGGCGTTTGGATCTAAATCAGCCATTGATTTTAATGCTATATCGTAATAATCAGCGTCCTGTAAATCTTCTTTAGAAGGATTTTGGTCTAACATCATTAATTCAGCATCGAAAGTTACTGGAACAATAAGCCATGTTTTTTGAAAAGCTGAATAGCCAGTTGAAAAAATTTTAAAAATAAAGATTGTTAAAAATAAAAGTGCCATAAAAATTGCACTCAGACCGTATAAGCGAAATCGCTGTTCAGCTTTATATCTTTTATTTAATAATTGTTCTTTATTTTTATTCATATTTTTCTCTATATTTTTTAACTACTCTCAAGGCCACAATATTTAAACAAAGTGTTACTAAAAATAATGACATACCTAAAGCAAAAGCAGCTTGCGTTTTTGGGTCGCCAAAAGCTTGGTCACCAATTAGAATAACTACAATTTGAGCTGTAATCGTTGAAGTAGACTCTAAAGGATTTAAAGTTAAATTAGCAGCTAAACCAGAGGCCATAACAACTATCATTGTTTCTCCAATAGCTCTTGAAACACCAAGTAAAATAGATCCAACTATCCCCGGCAATGCCGCGGGAAAAATAACTCTCTTAATTGTTTCTGATTTAGTTGCTCCCATAGCGTAACTTCCATCTCTTAAACTTTGAGGCACACTTGTAATTACATCGTCACTTAAACTTGAAATAAATGGTATAATCATAATACCCATTACCCCTCCTGCTGCTAAAGCACTTTCAGCTGAAACTTCAAGACCCATTGAAGTTCCTAATTCTTTCAAAAATGGTCCAACAGTTAGGGCAGCAAAAAAACCATAAACAACTGTTGGTATACCAGCTAAAATTTCAATTAATGGTTTTGCATATTGTCTAACTTTAGTTGATGCATATTCAGCTAAATAAATTCCACTCATTAATCCAATTGGGATAGCAACGCACATAGCAATAAATGCAATAAAAAAAGTACCTGCAAAAATAGGGACTGCTCCAAAAGTATCTGAATACATTGTCGGATCTAAAGCCTCAGAAGAATCTCTAACAAAAGCTTTTGCTGGATACCAGTGAGTTCCAAAGACAAAATCAAATAATGGAATTACTTTAAAAAAATCTATAGTTTGAAATATAAGTGAGAAAACTATTCCAACAGTAGTTAATATTGCAGCTAAAGAAGCTGTAAATAAAACTGCGTTCAAAAATTTTTCAACTGGTTCTCTTGTTCTAGAATTAGATGAAATTCTTTTATACGCATAAGCAACAGAGGCAATAATTGCAGATAATACTATAACAACTTTTGAACTTTGAGCTATTGATCGAAGACTTAAATATTTTTCAGCTGAAGCTTCAATAAAAGGTGTAATTTCACCAGTGAATTGCCCTCGAGACAATGCTTTTGATTTTTCGTATAATAAATTTAATTCATCATCAAGATAACCTTGATTTGAATAATCACTTAAGATTAATAGTTTTACAATTGTGGGCTCAAAAATTGCCCATAATGAAAAAATTATAAAGGCTGGTATTGCACACCAGATTGCAAGATAATAACCATAAAATTGTGGTAATGCGGTTAATCTTTTTTTTGTAGATTGAATTGTATATGCTTTTTTGCGTCCAAAATAATAGCTTGTGAAACCTAGAAGAACAATAAATGTAAATAATATTAAGTTCACAGAATCTCCTTAAGTGAGGACTTTACTCTTTTTTTAAAAAAAAGGGGTCTAAAAAGACCCCTTTTTTAATCATTTGTTAACTGAGGAATAATTAATTACCCATAGCAACTAGCTTCGTAGCATTAGTTCTAGTTGTTTTATACAACTTAGAGTCCAATGGCACTAAACCAATGTCTGCTAAGTAACCCCCTTTTCCAATAGCTTTCTTAGTTGTGAATTCTTTCACAAACTCATGTAAGCCTGGAATTACTCCAACGTGTGCTTTTTTCACGTAGAAGAATAAAGGTCTAGCAACAGCATAACTGTAGTCTTGAATAGACTTTAATGACGGTTGTCCACCATCAATACTTGCTGCTTGCAATTTATCTTTTGCAGCTAAGAAATAACTGAAACCAAAGAAACCAAACATTTCTTTATCTTGAGTTAACTTTTGGATGATTAAACTATCGTTTTCTCCAACTTCAATAGCAGCACCATCTTCTCTGTAAAGTTTTTGAGGTTTTTTGTATTTTTTATTTCCAGCTTCAAAACCAGCTTTATAAAGAGCTTTAGCTTCTTTAGTCATACCTTTTTTCATTACTAAAGAATTCCAAGCATCTCTAGTTCCTGATGTTCCTGGTGGGATCATCACTGAAATTTTTTGTTTTGGTAAGCTAGGGTCAATTTGGTCCCAAGTTTTATAAATATTTGGAACTAATTTACCATCAACAACTGTATGAGCAGCAAGTGCTAAATATAATTGTTCTTTAGTAAAGTTTACTGGTTTTGCATCTTTGCTGTAAGCTAATGTAATACCATCGTTACCAATTACGATCTCAACGATATCATTAACACCATTTTTCTTACATAGAGCTTTTTCTTTATCTTTCATAGCTCTTGATGCATTTGTAATATCTGGATGTTGTTCACCTACACCAGCACAGAATAGTTTAGCTCCACCACCAGTACCAGTAGACTCGATTACAGGAGTTTTAAATCCTGAACCACCAAATCTTTCAGCAACAACTGTTGCATAAGGGAATACTGTAGAAGAACCAACTATCTTAATTTGATCTCTTGCTTGAGCAACAGTTGCAATTGAAAGTGCAACTAAAGAAGCAATTACTATAGTTAGTTTTTTCATTATCTTTAATCCTTTCGTTATTTATTAATTAAAAAATGATTGACTCGTATAAATTTATTGAATCTTTAATATTACAGAATTGTTACACTTTTGTTAAAAAGGTAACTTTTTAGTTGTATTTTTTTGATATAATTATTTGATCAATATCAGTTTCTAAGCCACCGATACATGAAACAGGGTTTACCTGTTCATTAAGAGCTAGTTCTTTGGTTGGACGTAAAGTTATTTCTAGTTTTACTAAGTTTACTAATTCCTCTCTAATTTCTTCATCATATCTCCAGCTTGGCCATGAACTTGGGGTTGAAAATATAGAGGTTAAATAGCTTGTAGCCATAGTATATCTATAATTACTCAAATTTTCATTCCTCAATAAAAAATCTCTT
>CACGAB010000020.1 GCA_902570915.1 uncultured Pelagibacteraceae bacterium
CTTAGAAAAATATTTTGATAAAAAAGTTACAACAGTTGTAAATAATTCTTATGAGCTAGCAAAAAATTATGTTCAAGAGGTAAGAAATAAAGTTGAAGCAGATATTATATTAATCGCTTTTGATACTAACAAAAGTGCTAATTTTTTGAATGATGATGAAAAAGAGTATTTAAGATTTTTAAGAACCCAAAAACTGATAAGAAACGTCGATGAAATACATATTATTGGTAAAGATAAAAAGTTATTATTTACATCGGAACCAAAGAATAAATATCGCCCTCCTGTGGATAAAGCATTAAATCTAGTTTTAGATGATGATCGACCTTTGAAAATCGTTGATGCTCAAAACAACATATCTGGAGCAATTATAAGATTACAAGCCTTCGAAGATCGTTTTTTATATGTCATAAAATTTTTAGATGAAAATATTTCCTCGTATTTATCTGAGTCTCAAGAGGCAATTAATTTTTATTATACTGTAGAAGAAAGAAGCACTGGGATTAAGATTTCATTTATTCTAATTTATATAATAATAGTAACCTTATTACTATTCATATCAATTACTATTGCTATTAGATTTTCATCTAGATTTTTTAGATCTATCAATAATCTGATATTGGCATCTACAGAAATTGGGCAAGGAAATTTAGACTCAAAAGTGCCTGAGATAAAAACAGACAAGGATATGGAAATTTTGAATAAAAATTTTAACTCAATGATAAGCAGACTTAAAAATCAACAAGAAAAATTGATTATCAATGAAAGATATAAAGCTTGGGGTAATTTATCCAGAAAATTAGCTCATGAAATTAAAAATCCCTTAACTCCAATTCAATTAACCATCGATAGAATAAAGGATAAATATACAAATAAAATTTCAAATGAAGACCAAGCTCATTTTAAAGAAAATTTAAAAATTATTAATAATCAAATTAAACAGATTGAAAATCTTGTGAATGAATTTTCTGATTTTGCAAGAATGCCAAAACCAATTTTTAAGGAAAATGATTTAAATAAACTATTAAAAGAAAATATTAGATTACTTTCCGAGATAGATAGCTCCATAAAATTAGAGCTTACATCTCAAAAGAATCAAATAATTCTAGAATGTGATAGAGAACAAATAAATAGGGTATTTTTTAATTTAATTAAAAATTCTATAGAGAGTATTCACCAAAAATCTGATAAAAACCCTAATTTTGATAAGAAAATATCAATTGAAATTTTAGATAATAATGACCATATTCGAATTATTCTCTTAGACAATGGCATTGGATTTAATAGCTTAAATAATAGGATTGATGAAATTTTTACACCTTATTTCACTACAAAAAAAAATGGAACAGGATTAGGTTTATCGATTGTAAATAAAATCATTAATGATCATGGAGGCGAAATTAATTTTTACCCTATAAATGATGGTGCAAAAATAGAAATTGATTTTAATAAAAAATGGCAATAGAAATTTTAATAGTTGATGATAACGCTGACATAAGAAATATTCTCAATGAATTAATACTAGATGCAGGTTATAAAACTAGAGTTGCAGCAAATTATAATCAGGCGCTTTCAGAAATAGATAAAAAAATGCCAGATGTTGCAATCTTAGACGTCAAATTGGACAAAGGCGATAATGATGGTATTGAATTATTGTCTCATATTAAATCAAAAAATAATGACGTACCAGTAATTATAATTACTGGTCACGCTAATGTTGAACTTGCAGTAAGTGCACTTAAACACGGTGCCTTTGAGTTTATTGAAAAACCTTTTGATAAAGCAAGATTGTTAAATTTTATAAAAAGAGCTGTTGAAAATTTAAATTTAAAATCACAAAATAAAGAATATGAAACAAAATTATTCTATTCTTATGATTTAGTTGGTGATAGTAAAAATATATCCTCTATAAGAGACCAAATTGAAAAAATTTCTATTACAGAAAGTCGTATTTTAATTAATGGACCATCTGGTTCTGGAAAAGAATTAATAGCAAGAAAAATCCATAAAAAGTCTAAGAGAAATAATAAACCTTTTATTATATTAAATGGTGCTTTACTTGACTCAAACAAATATGAATTAGAGTTGTTTGGAGAGGAAAAGGATAATGGTTCCATATCTTACGGTGCTCTTGAAAAAGCTAATGAAGGAACTTTACTAATTGATCAAGTTTCAGAAATACCATTAGCAATACAATCAAAAATTTTAAGAGTTTTAACAGACCAAAAGTTTAAAAGATTAAATGGAAGTGGTGACATAAATGTAGATGTTAGAATTATCTGTTCATCAAGTAAAGATTTAAAAGAAGAGATAAAGATAGGTAATTTCAGAGAAGATCTTTACCATCGTTTAAATGTATTTGAAATAAATGTAAAACCTTTGAACGAAAGAATTTCGGATATACCATTGTTAATAGATTATTTCTCTGGTTTAATATCTGAAAGTTACAGTATAAGTAAGCTAGATATTGATTGTGATAATAGTTATATTTTAAACCATAATTGGAAAGGAAACGTTAGAGAGTTAAGAAATTTGATTGAGAGAATAGCTATTTTACAACCAGATACTAAAGATAAAGTGTCAAATATTGTTAAAGAATCGTTAAAAAATGATAGTTACGTTGAAAAAGTAAATGAAAATACTCTTTCAGTGCCATTAAAAGAAGCTAGAGAAAAATTTGAAAAAGAGTATTTAACAATGCAATTAAAAAAATTTAATGGAAATATATCTAAAACAGCAAATTTTGTAGGAATGGAAAGAAGTGCTCTTCATAGGAAGCTAAAAGGCTTGGGAATAAAAGAGTTTAATTAAATGAATATTATTATTTGTGGTGCGGGTAGAGTAGGCTTTACTATAGCAAAACTGTTAAGTGACCAAGGTCATTCTATAACTGTTATTGATCAATCTAGTGAAGATATTCAAAAAATTAATGATAGTTTAGATGTTAAAGCTATAGTTGGAAAAGCAACATATCCTTCAATTCTTGAAAAAGCTAATGCACCAGAAACAGACATGATAATTGCTGTAACTAGAAATGACGAAATTAACATGCTAATTTGTCAAATAGCTTATTCTATTTTTAATATACCTAAAAAAATTGCAAGAATAAGATCCCAAGATTATTTAAATCCTAAATTTACAAGAGTGTATAATAAAGAAAATTTACCTATTGATGTTATAATCTCACCAGAAATTGAAATTGCGAAATCTATTCAAAGAAAATTAGAGGCTCCTGGAGCTTTAGATAGTGTTCCTTTTACCGATAATAAAATTAGGTTACTTGAAATTCTGATAAGAAAAAATTGTGACTCAATTAACATTAAATTTAATGAATTGACAAAAAAATACCCAAAGTTAGATGCTAATATAATCGCAATTAATCGAGATGAAAAATTCTTCATACCCAAAAAGACAGACGCTGTTAAGGAAAATGATAAAATTTATGTAATCATTAATTCTTTACATATGGGTGAGACATTACAAGCTTTTGGTCATAATGAGAGAATATCAAAAAAAATCTTAATAATTGGTGGTGGAAATATTGGTTTTAACTTAGCAAAAAATATAGAGGAAACTTTAGACACTGTTAGAGTAAAAATAGTTGAAAAAAATAAAGAACGTGCTGAATATTTAGCTAGTCAACTTAATGATACAATTGTTATTAATGGAGATGGTTTAGATGAGGAGGTATTAGTTGAGGCTAATATGGAAGAGGCAGAAACTGTTTTAGCTTTGACCAATGATGATGAAGATAATCTAATGGTGAGTGTTTTAGTCGAAAAATTTACCAAAGATCAAAAAGATATAGAGGAAAAAAGAACTATGGCTCTTATTAACAAACCTAATTATTCATTATTACAAACCTCATTGAAGATTGATGATTTGATTGATCCAAGAATGAGTACAGTTTCTAGTATTTTAAAACATGTGCATAAAGGAACTATTGAAAATGCTTATACAGTATCAAATGGTGAATTTGAAATAATTGAAGCAGAAGTTATTGAGACGTCTGAACTAATTAATAAAGAATTAAAAAATTCAAATCTACCAGATGAATTAAGAATTGGTGCTATATTAAGAGATGACAAAGTTATTATTCCTAGATCAGATTTTATTTTTAAAAAGGATGATAGGGTTGTTTTTATTGTTAAAAAAGACACGATCCCTTTTGTAGAAAATATTTTCAGGTTAAGTTCAGTTTAATTTCATGATAAAATTACAGGTTAAATATCTTAGCTTCTTTTTTGCAGTTATTTCTCTATTATCTTTTTTTAATATAATTTACTCTTATTACTTAAATTTTTACCTAAATTTAAATACTTACTATTACTGTTTAATTGCATCTATTTTTCTTTCAGTGTTATTTTTTAAGGTCAAATCTCGTGAAAAAAAATTTTCCATTTTCGATAAAATATTAACAGTTTTTTTTGGGTATTTGATTATACCAGTTATTCTATCAATTCCTTTTTATTTTAGTATATACAATTTAACTTTTTTAAATTCTTATTTTGAAGCCATTTCTGGTTTTACATCTACCGGATTTAGTATTTTTGATAATATTAAACATATAGACCAAAGTATTATTTTGTGGAGATCCTCCACTCAATGGATAGGTGGATTATATTTTCTTTTTTCGATCATATTCTTAATAGACATATATGACGAAAGTTTTAAAAAATCTTTAACTAATTATCTTTCATTTGATAGTAGTGAAATTTTCAAACAAGCTATAAAAATTTTTTTACTATATTCTTTTTTAACATTAATTATCTTTCTAGTTTTAAACATATTTTCTGTCCGAACTTTTAATTCATTAAATTTAGCATTTAGTTTAATATCATCAGGCGGCTTTTTACCCGATAATGATCTCACAAATATCATCAAAAATAACACGCAGATTATAATTTTATCTGTGCTGATGTTATTTTCCTTTTTTAGTATCTTCTTCAGCTATAATTTAGTCTTTTTAAGAAATAGAAATATTAATTTTTTTTATGAAGATCTTCACTTAATTGTATATCTGACAATAATTGTATTAATTTTTCTTTTATTTTTTAGTTTTAACAAAGAGTTTTCTGTAAATCTTTTGGCAATTGTGAGCAGCATGTCAAATATTGGTTTCTCACTTAAAACCGATCAAACAAACATGAGTTTAGTGTTTTTGATTTTAGTAATAATTGGTGGATCTTTCTTTTCTACAAGTTCTGGTTT
>CACGAB010000021.1 GCA_902570915.1 uncultured Pelagibacteraceae bacterium
CGAAATAGAAAAAACTTGGAAATACCCAAATTCTAAACGATATATAAAAAATCTTATTTTTTCTCTGTCAAATAGTGACATTAGATCTATTAAACTTGTTTGAATTAATGATATAATTAAGGATGTTAAATTCTGAAGAACTTATAAATAAGGTCAAAAATTATAATAAATTTTTGAATCCAGAAAAACTTAATAAAGCTTACGATTTTGCGGTTAAAGCGCATGAAAACCAAAAAAGAGCATCAGGAGATCCATATTCTGTTCATCCAATTGAAGTAGCAAATATTTTAACAGACTTAAAGTTAGACAGTGCAACAATAACAACAGGTTTATTACACGATACTATCGAGGATACTTATGCAACATATGAGACGATTAAGGGAGAATTCGGAATTGAAGTGGCTGATTTAGTCGATGGTGTTACAAAAATTTCTGTATTTGAAAATACTGCATCACCGAACTCGAAAGCAGAAAACTTCAGAAAATTAATCTTAGCTACATCAAAAGATATAAGAGTTTTATTAGTTAAAATTGCTGATCGCCTCCACAATATGAGAACCATTAAAGCAATTAAAAAAAAAGATAAAAGACAAAGAATAGCCCAGGAAACAATGGAAATATATGCACCTCTGGCTGATAGAATGGGTATGCATAGAATTAGAGATGAATTAGAAGATTTATCTTTTGAAATATTAAACAATGATGCAAGGTCATTAATTCAAAAACGATTAGATGAAATAAAATTAGATAAAAAAGATATTTTTGAAACACTATCTAATGAAATTAGTATATTACTATTTAAAAATAATATTCAGTCAAAAATTTTTGGTAGAGAAAAAACACCTTTTTCAATCTGGCGAAAAGTCCAAAAGAAAAGAGTTTCATTAGAACAAATTACGGATATAATTGGATTTAGAATTATTCTAGGCAATATAGATGATTGCTATAAAACTTTAGGGATAATTCATAAAGAGTGGAATTGTATTCCAGGAAAATTCAAAGATTATATATCATCACCGAAAATTAATGGATATAAGTCAATACACACTGCAGTAATTGGCTCTTATAAAAAACCAATAGAAATACAAATAAGAACTAAAAATATGCACGATTTTGCTGAGCGAGGTATAGCATCACACTGGCAATATAAATCTTCGGAAAAATTTAACTCTTTAACATGGAAAGAGTATGACTGGTTAAAAGATTTAGTCGAAATTATTGAAAAAAATGAAAATCCAGAACATTCCTACGAATATACCAAAATGCAAATGTTCCAAGAAAATGTATTTTGTTTTACGCCCAAAGGATCTGTTATTAAGTTGCCGAAAAATGCAACTCCAATTGATTTTGCATATGCAGTACACACAAAAATAGGTGATACCGCTGTTGGTTGTGAGATTAATGGTAACAAAGGAGAATTACAAAGTATTTTAAGAAACGGAGATACAGTAAAAATTGTAACATCTAAAAATAATTCTCCATCACTACATTGGATACCAATTACTAAAACAGGTAAGGCTAGATCTGCTATTAGAAAGTATTGGCATGATAAAGGAGAAAAAAAACAGGAAAGAGTAAAAAAATACAATACCACTCTTTGGATTTCTTTACCTGATAAACCAGGTCAATTAGGTAATGTTAGTTCACTCATAGGTCAACATAAATTAAATATATCAAATCTTGAGATGGTTGGAAAAAACCCTAATTATATTAATTTCAAGTTTCAACTTATAATAAGAGATCTTAAAAATTTCACTAATTTTATTGCAGAGCTTAAACAAAAAGGTATAAAATTTAAGATAATCAGACACGAAGATAAAAGAAATGCTTTCACACAAAAAATCCTTAAATATTTTAAGAAAAACTGATGCGCTTTTAGAAGGACATTTTGTATTATCATCCGGTCTCCATTCTTCAAAATACATTCAATGTGCAAAACTTTTAAGTTATCCCTATTTAGCTGAAAAAATATGCAAATCTCTGGCAAGCAAGATTAAAAAAAATTTTAGTAAATTTGATCTTATTCTATCTCCAGCAATGGGAGGTATAATAATTGGCTATGAAATAGGTAGAATTTTAAAAAAGGAAACTATTTTTTGTGAGAGAGTAAGGGGTAAATTTACACTTAGAAGAGGATTTAAGATAAAAAAAGGATCAAAGGTTTTAATAATTGAAGATGTTATTACTACAGGAAAATCTAGTATCGAATGTGTCAAATTAATAAAAAAAGCTAAAGCAAAATTAACAGGATTTGCTTCTATAATTGACAGGTCGAATAAAAGAAATCTCAAAATAAAAAGTAAAATTATTTCTCATCTTAAAATAGATGTGCCAGTTTTTAATAAAAAACAAATACCAAATAGTTTAAAACTTATTCCTATAACAACTCCAGGGAGTAGATTTACAAAATGAAACGTTTAGGGGTAAATATCGATCATGTAGCAACTTTAAGAAATGCTAGAGGTGAAAATCATCCAGATCCAGTTTACGCTGCTAAATTTGCTAAAAAAGCTGGAGCAGATTCAATTACAATTCACTTAAGAGAAGATAGAAGACATATTAATGATGCTGATGCGAAAAGAATCTGTTCTATAAAAGGATTACTGGTAAATTTAGAAATTTCAACTAATTCAGATATTGTTAAAAACGCAATGAAAATAAAACCTAATTTTATTTGTATTGTTCCTGAAAAAAGAAAAGAAATAACTACTGAAGGTGGTTTAGATTTAATAAAGAATAGAAGCACAATACAAAATATAATTAAAAAATTTAAACGATTAGATATTAGAACTAGTCTTTTTATCAATCCTTCCTTAAAAGATATTAGAATATCAAAAGCAATTAGCGTTGATTGTGTCGAAATACACACAGGTAAATTATCCAATTTAGTAAAAAAACGAAAAAATTTTTCGAATGAGTTAAAGAAAATTAAAGAATGTTCTTATCTTGCAAATGATTTGGGAATAGAAGTTCATGCTGGGCATGGTCTTGACTACAAAACAACAAAAATTTTAACCAGTATAAAAGAGATAGAAGAATTTAATATTGGACATTTTATAATAGGGGAGTCAATTTTTATGGGTTTCAAAAATGTAGTTAAAAAATTTAAGACTATCATTAAGTAACATGAAAATTTTAGGTGTAGGCGTAGATATAGTTAAGAATAACAGATTTAAGATCTTAACAAGAAAAGGAAACTTTATCTTTCGAACCTTTAGCAAAAATGAAATAAATTTTTCAAAAAAAAAAAATATGAAAGTAGCCTATTTTGCAAAAAGATTTGCAGCAAAAGAATCTTTTTCTAAATCTTTAGGTACCGGAATTAGAGATAATCTTAACTTTAAAAATATTGAAGTTCTGAATGATAAATTCGGTAAGCCTTATTTTCGTAAAACAAAAATAATTGATAATCTTATTTATAAAAAATTTAAAGTTAAAAAGTACGATTTGTTTCTTTCAATTTCTGATGAAAAAGACTATTCAATAGCATTTACAATTATTCAAAAACGATAATGTTTAATAAAAATTTTCTAATTGAAAACACCAAAACGTTGTTTTATGCATTAATAATAGCTATTTTTATTAGATCTATAATTATTCAACCATTTTATATACCCTCTTCGTCAATGGAGCCTAACCTTTTAGTTGGAGATAGATTGTTTGTGAGTAAATATTCTTTTGGTTACAGTAAACATTCTTTTCCATTTAGTCCACCAATCTTCAAGGGTAGGATTTTTTTTAATGAACCGAAAAGAGGCGATGTAATTGTTTTTAAAACGCCGGCAGATAACAGAACTGATTACATAAAGAGATTAATTGGTCTTCCAGGAGATAAAATTCAGTTTATAAACTCTGAATTATACATAAATAACAATATAATTTTTAAAAATAAAACATCAAATAATGATAAAATTTTTTGTGGAAAAAAAATAGTTGATGTTTTTTCTTTTAAAGAGAAATTGCCTAATGGCTATGATTATAAAACAGTTTATTTTAAGAATGGATCTTTTCAAAATTCTGATATTTTTATTGTGCCTAAAGATAATTACTTCTTCTTAGGAGACAATAGAGACTGCTCAAAAGATAGCAGATATTTATCAAGTGTAGGCTACGTTCATAAAGATAATCTAGTTGGCAAGGCACAATTTATTTTCTTTTCTTCGGACAGATCTTTTGGAAGTATTTTTTATTTTTGGAAATGGAATCAGTCAATTAGATTTGATAGATTTTTTAAAAAGATCAGATAATGAAAGTACTTTATACAAGTCTTGAAAAAAAATTAGGTGTAAATTTTAAAGATAAAAATCTTTTAGTAAAATCACTGACACATAAAAGTTTTGACAATCAGGATAATAATGAAAAAATTGAATTTTTGGGTGACAGAGTTTTAGGTCTGGTTATTGCTAAAAAACTTTTAGAAATTTACCCAACTGAGAAGGAGGGTATTTTAGATAAAAAATTTGCATCACTTGTTAACAGAAAAACCTGTTTACAAATTGCAAATGAAATCGAATTAGAAAAATATATATTAATTTTTAGACCTAGAAATAAGAAAACAATCATTGAGGATAAAGTTGTTGCTGATAGTTGTGAAGCCCTAATAGGTGCCATCTATTTAGATAAAGGTTTTACAACTGTAGAAAAAACTATTCTCAATTTATGGAAAAAACATTTAGAAAGAAGTGTGATAACAGAAATTGACGCAAAAACAAAATTACAAGAATTGTCTCTTAAAAAATTTAAAAAATTACCAACATATAAGTTAATATCCAATACTGGTCCAAGACACAAACCTCTATTTAAGGTAGGTGTAAAATTATTTAATACAAAATTATTTATATCTGAAGGAAGATCAAAAAAAGACGCTGAACAAAATGCAGCAATACTTTGTTTAAAGAATATTATTTAATTATGACTTGGGATGATGAAGGTTTTTTAATTTCGAAAAATAAATATAGTGAAAATTCATTAATTGTTGAAATTTTCACTAAAAATTATGGAAA
>CACGAB010000022.1 GCA_902570915.1 uncultured Pelagibacteraceae bacterium
GTATGCCAGTTCTCGACGTCGAGAAATGTAAATCTGTATTATTTGTCAAAAGAAGTTTGTCTCCTGGATATGCGGGGATTGACAATGATCTTTTTTATAAAGAAAACACTTTAATGTTATTCGCAGATGCAAAAAAAATGACTGAAGATATCACAAAGAATTTATAGGATAAAATGAGTATTAAAATTTTCTGTGATATTGCGGATTTGAAATCAATTAAAGAATTTAATAAGAAAAAAATTGTAAAAGGTTTCACAACAAACCCTAGCTTGATGAGAAAGGCTGGTGCAAAAAGTTATGAGGAATATTCGAAACAAATATTAAAGATATGTTCAAAAAAACCTATTTCATTTGAGGTTTTTGCAGATGATGATCAGTCAATGATTAAGCAAGGTATGAAAATAAATAGTTGGGGAAGAAATGTATTTGTAAAGGTTCCAGTCATTAATTCAAAAAATAAGTTTACTGGAAAAGTTATTAGAGCACTTAATAGTCAAAACATTAAATTAAATATTACAGCAGTGTATACAGCAAACCAAACACAAAAAATTTTAAAACAAATTAATAAAAAAACAAAAGTAATAATTTCTATTTTTGCTGGAAGAGCTGGTGATACTGGTAAAGATCCTGTGCCACAGTTTGTTAAAAGTATTCAAATCGCAAAAAAATATAAAAATGTTGAGATTTTATGGGCCAGTGTGAGAGAACCGTATAATTATATACAAGCGAAACAATTAGGTTGTCAGATTATAACCATACCACCATCAATAATTGACAAGATAGATAAATTTGGCAAAACTTTTAATCAATTAACTTTAGAGACAGTGAAAACCTTTTTACAAGACAGTAAAAAATCTAAATTTAAAATATAAAGGATTGGTTGCGGGGGACGGATTTGAACCGCCGACCTTCAGGTTATGAGCCTGACGAGCTACCAGACTGCTCCACCCCGCGATATTACTAAATTCTGTTTTTAAGCTTATTTAGTTTTTTAACTCTTTTAATATTTTCTTGTAAAATTCTTTTCTTTTTTTCTGAGGGTTTTTCGTAATTATTTTTTAGTTTTATTACCTTAAAAAATCCATCCCTCTGAAGTTTTCTTTTTAAAACCCTAAGAGCTTGCTCTATGTTGTTATCTTTGACTTCTATTTTAATAAATACCTCCAAAAAAGCGTTTAAATAACATCTTTATAATTTTATGTCTATGAATTTTATTATTAATTATATTCATTATTTTGATCTGGCTTTATCTTTCTCCTTTTTTTCTCTTTTTATTCTTCTCTCAGCTTTTTCAATAGCTTCGGCTAAATCTTTTTGAGAAAAAAGATTAAGTGCAACCGGATCCTTTGGACTTAAATTATTATAATTCCAGTAACTTTTATTTCTGATAGAGGTAACAGAATTTTTGGTTATACCCACTAATCTTGCAATTTGAGAGTCTTTTAAAATATTATGTTGTTTAATTAGCCACAAAGCAGAGTCTGGCTTATCTTGTCTTTTGGATAGTGGAATATATTTTTTAATCTTCTTTTCATTGTTTGAAATTTCAACATCAATATTTTTTATATTTAAAGGTCTACTTTCGTCTTTAGAGGACAAATCAATCTCTTCTCTCGACAGTTGACCAGTAATTATTGGATTATAAGCTTTTATACCTTTAGCAACTTCTCCATCCGCAATACCCTGAACCTCAACTTCGTGTAAATTGCAAAATTCAGCTATTTGTTTAAAGGTTAGTGTTGTATTTTCAACAAGCCATACAGCTGTTGCCATCGGCATTAATGGAGCTTTTGACATTTAATTTTTCTTTTGTGTTTTAAAATTTTGAAATTTTTTGTTAAATTTACTAATTCTCCCTTTATCCATCAGTTTCTGTCTACCACCTGTCCACGCAGAATGAGATTTTGGATCAATTTCTAACTTTAAAACATCTCCTTCACTTCCCCAAGTGGATTTAGTTTCAAACTGTGAACCATCAGTCATTTCAACTTTTATTTTGTGATATTTAGGATGTATATTTTTTTTCATCCGGTGACTTATAACAAAAGATTTTCTTAAAACAATTAAAAGTTACCTATTTTATCCATTAATTTCTTATTAATATCAGGACTTGACGCAATTATTTTAAGATCTTTATAATTATTAAGGTCTATTTTATTTGTTATACCTCCAGCCTCTTCTACAATAATTAACCCTGCAGCAATATCCCATAAATGTAAATTTTTCTGAAAGTACCCGTCATATCTTCCACAAGCTATGTAAGCCATATCCAATGCTGCTGAGCCTGATTTTCTGAAAGGAAAATCTATCTTTTTTTCATCTGTTCCACTTGTAGCAAACAAGCATTCATTTATATTATTTTTTTTGGATACCCTAATTCTCTTATTATTTAAATATGCTCCACCATTTTTTTCAGCATAAAACATTTCATCTTTTATTGGATCAAAAATCAAACCGGATATAATTTCGTTCTCATGTTTTAAAGCTATCGAAGTTGCGAAATGTGGGATTCCGTGTAAAAAGTTTACCGTCCCGTCTATTGGATCTATTATCCATGTATTTTTGCTATCTTTATTTTTCTTTTCGCCGTTCTCTTCGCTTATAATTGAATAATCTGGTCTACCTTTAGTTAATTCTTCAATTATAATTTTTTCAGTTTTTAGGTCAGAATTTGTTACAAAATCTGAAGGTCCTTTTTTGGATACTTGAAGCTTTTCAATTTCTCCAAAATCTCTTATAAGTATTTTAGAAGCTTTCTCACAGGCTTTTATCATTAAATTTAAATTTGCTGAAATTGAGTTCATTTTTAAATTTTTTTGATGTATTCTAAATTTCTTGTGTCAACAATTATTTCATCACCAGCTTCAATAAACGGTGGAACTTGTATGTTTAAACCGTTATCTAATGTTGCAGGTTTGTATGAGGAAGAAACCGTTTGACCTTTTAAAGCTGCATCTGTTGTATCAATTTTGCATTTAACTTGACTAGGTAAATCTATTGTAACTGGTCTATCGTTATGAAAACTAATTGTTACGTTGAGGTTTTCTGTTAAAAACTTCCCTTTTTGTCCAACCACATCTTTTTTTATTTGAATTTGTTCGAAAGATTTAGGATTCATGAAAAAAAAATCACTTTCATCTTCATAAGAATAATTATAGCTAATTTCATCCAAAGATGCTTTTTCCACAGACTCACTTGATCTAAATCTCTCATTTAGTTTTGTATTTTTATTAACACTTTTCATTTCTACCTGGGCGAAAGCTCCCCCTTTTCCAGGTTTCACATGTTGTGTTTTTAAGACTTGCCACAAATCATCTTTATATTCAAGCAACATACCCACTCTTATTTCACTAGCATTTATCTTCATCTAAATTTTTTTATTGCTTCAAAAGGTTTTAGTTTTCTATTTTTCCAAATGTAGCCTGAGATAGCCAATAAGTTAGCTTTATTCAATAAAAGTTTTTTATAATTTTTAGAATTTATGCCACCTATGGCTACTATAGGTTTTTTTGTTATCTTTCTGGCTTTTTTCAATATATCTAATGATGGTTTGTAGTTTGTTTTTTTTGTTTTTGTTGAATAAAAAGCTCCAAAAGCTAAATAGTCAGCTTTATTTTCTAAAGCGACTTTTGCTAGTTTAATTGAATTATGGCATGTTATCCCAATTATTTTATTCCCAATCAATTTTCTTGCTTTATGTATATTCATATCGTTCTGACCCAGATGACAACCGTCAGCATTTAACTTTTTAGCTAAATAAACATCGTCATTAATCAAAAATTTAACTTTAAATTTTTTACATATTCTTTTTATTTTTTTTCCTATTATTAGTTTTTTTTCAAATTTTTCTTTTTTAAGTCTCAGCTGAAAAAAACTTACCTTTTTCTTTTTCAAAACATATTTAAGATGATCATAAAAACTATTATGAATTTTTAATGGTGATATTAAATAAATAATTTTTCGTTTGTTAAATCTCAAGATCTTTAGACCACTTTCCTTGAGCAGCTAATGTATTCATTTTTGCACGATGGTTAAAGATTTTTTGAGTACCTTTAACATTTTTTGTATCTTTTGACCAAAATTTTAAGGCACTTTGCTGAAGTGCTCGTCCATAAGAATAACTCATTATAAAATTTGTATCATTGTACTTATTTATTAAATTTAGATTTTCTGTTGCCTCTATTTCTGATTGTCCTCCAGACAAAAAAGCGATTCCAGGCACTTCTGGAGGAACGCAGTTTTTTAAACACTTTAAAGTTAATTTTGCAACCTCATCACTTGAAATTTTATTTTTTGACTCATTTCCAGCTAAAATCATATTAGGTTTTAAAATAATCCCTTTTAAATCTACTTTGTGTAAAATTAATTCCTCAAAACATTTTTCAATTACCTTGGAAGTTTTTTCGTAACAATCTTCAGCAGAATGTTCACCATCCATTAAAACTTCTGGCTCTACTATCGGGACCATATCACATTCTTGAACTAATGCCGAATATCTTGCCAATGCATGAGCATTTGAACTTATCGAAAGCTTGCTTGGATAATCTTTAGATATTAAATAAACCCCTCTCCATTTCGTAAATTTTGCACCAATTTTATAATATTCTTTTAGTCTATCTCTTAATCCGTCCAGTCCTTCTGTAATTTTTTCATCTGGTGAACCCGCTAAAACTCTGGCACCCGTATCTACTTTTATACCTGGCAAAGAACCCATTTCAGAAATTAGTTCAGTAATCTTTTTTTTTTTTGATGAGATTTGTTTAATAGTCTCATCATATAAAATGACACCTCCAATACAATCGGTCATACTTGATGAAGTAAAAAGAGCTTCTCTAAACATCAACCTGTTGTCTGAAGTTGAGGGCA
>CACGAB010000023.1 GCA_902570915.1 uncultured Pelagibacteraceae bacterium
TCTATATTTTTTTTGTTTTTTTATGACATCGTTAAAATATTTAATTGCGTATCCTACTAAATCATTAAAAATCGGATAATCTTTTTCCTCAATATCTTTTTTATATTTCTTTACAAATTTCCATAGAAGCTCTTTACTGTCAGCATTACTTGTTTCAACAAGATTTAAAAGCATTGAAAAAGACATTATCATTTTTTCCTCAGGAATTTTACCATCATGTACATGCCATACAGGATTCATTAACAACTTGAAATCATCTTGATTTTTCGCCTTATCCAATAATTCTAGATACTCATCAACAGTTTTTGAAACAATTTCTTTATAAAGTTTTTTAGCTCTTTTGGGATTTTGATACATATACAAAGAAAGACTTTCTGGTGAAGCATATTTTAGCCATTGATCAATCGTAATTCCATTTCCCTTAGATTTAGAAATTTTCTCCCCTTTTTCATCCAAAAATAATTCATAAGCGAATCCAGATGGGTTTGTTTTTCCTATTAGTTTTATTATTTTTGAAGATAAAATTGCGCTCTCAATAAGATCTTTTCCATACATCTCAAAATCTACATCTAAAGCATACCATCTCATCGCCCAATCAACTTTCCATTGAAGCTTGCAATTACCATCCAGAATACTCATCTCTAAATCTTTCCCATTATTATCAAAAATTATTATCGATTTTTCTTTATTTATTTCTTTCATCGGAATTTCTAAAACATGACCTGTATCAGGACAAATAGGTAAAAAAGGACAATATGTTTTCTGACGCTCCTTTCCTAATGTTGGTAATATAATATTCATAATTCCATCGTAATTTTTTAAAATTTCTTGAAGTGATGAATTAAAAAAACCTGACTTGTAGAGTTTTGTTGAACTTTTAAAACTATACTCAAAGTTAAAACTATCTAGAAAATTTTTAAGCATTTGATTATTATGTTCTCCAAAACTATCAAACTTTTTAAACGGGTCTGGAACTTTAGTTAGTGGTTTATGTAAGTTTTCTTCAAGCAAGTCTTTGTTCGGTACATTGTCTGGAACTTTTCTAAGTCCATCCATATCATCAGAAAAAGTAATAATTTCAGTAGGAAGATCGGTAAGATGTTTCAGAGCATTAACAATCATTGAGGTTCTAGCAACTTCACCAAAAGTTCCTATATGAGGAAGTCCACTAGGGCCGTAACCCGTTTGTAGAGTAATTTTACCTTTTTTTTCTACTATGGACTTTCTTTCTCGAAGCATTTTTTTTGCCTCAACAAAAGGCCATGCACTTGTTTTGTCTAAATTTTCTTTTTTTATCATTAATAAACTTAATAAATTCTCTAAATTACGAACAACTTAATTCTTATAGAGTTGAAATTTATTTACCATAAAATAATGTTCTTTCAAAATGTCTAATTATAAAACTGTTTTTTTCACACTTGGAATTCTGCAAATAATACTTGGAATATTTATGTTCATTCCAGTTGGTGTGCAATTTTTATATAATGAAATTGACTCCTCCTTTTTTGGTGCTTCAATAGTAACAATTATTTTTGGAACTTTATTTTTTCTATCAAACCTAGATCACAATAAAAAATTAAATCTTCAGCAGGCCTTTTTATTAACTGCTTTATCTTGGTTAAGTATTGCTATATTTGGTTCACTTCCATTTTTGTTCTCAAGTATTAATTTTTCATTTACAAACGCATTTTTTGAGAGCATGTCTGGTATTACTACTACAGGCTCTACTATTATTTCTAATCTTGAGGATATGCCTAGAAGTATTTTATTATGGAGAGCGTTACTGCAATGGTTGGGTGGTATTGGTATTATAGTAATGGCAATAACATTAATGCCAATTATGAATGTTGGTGGTATGCAACTTTTTAAAATTTCAAGTAATGACTCATCTGAAAAAATTCTACCCAAATCAAAAGAAGTAGCATTAAGATTAATACTTATTTACACAGCGCTAACAATATTTTGCGCAACATCTTACAAAATCTTTGGGATGAATTTTTTCGATAGTATAACACACTCTATGACCACAATAGCTACTGGGGGATTTTCAAACTACAATGAGTCGTTAGGGTTTTTTAATAGTAGATCTATCGAAAGTTCAGCAATAATTTTCATATTATTAGGAAGTATTCCTTTTATTTCCTACATAAAATTTTTAAATGGAGATAAAGAAATTTTTTTTAAAGATATACAAATTAAAACATTTTTAAAAATAATATTTTTTTCAATAGTAATTCTATCAATTTATCTTAATTCTAATGAATCGATTAAATTTGATTTTGTTGCAGTGTTATTTAACGTGATTTCGATATTAACTGGAACAGGTTATGTTAACGCTCAATTTGACAGTTGGGGAAGTTTTTCACTCGTAATATTTTTAATATTAATGTTTATAGGTGGTTGTGCAGGCTCTACAACTTGTGGAGTTAAAATATTTAGAATTCAAATTTTATACTCTTTCGTAATTAATAATTTAAAGAAAATTATTTATCCAAAAGGAATTTTTGTTCTTAAATATGATCAAAATCCAATTGATAATAAATTTATTTCATCAATAATTTCTTTTATTTATATGTATCTAATTATATTTTTTCTTCTGGCTGCTATGCTGTCTTTAACTGGACTAGATTTTGTGACTTCGATATCTGGTGCAGCTACATCAATATCTAATGTGGGACCAGGTTTGGGTTCAACTATAGGTCCCAATGGTGATTTTTCCTCAATACCAAGTATATCAAAATGGTTATTGTGCTTAGGAATGATTTTAGGAAGACTCGAATTATTTGCAATATTGGTTTTATTTTTACCCTCATTCTGGAGAAATTAAATTATGAAAAATATTAATATTTTTTTTGAAAAAAAACCTTTAAAGATGATTTGTTTAGGATTTTCATCTGGGCTTCCAATATTACTGGTTTTTTCAACCCTCTCGGTTTGGCTCGTTAAAGCAGGGATAAGTAGAAGCACTGTTACATTATTCAGCTGGGCAGGATTTGCTTATGCATTTAAATATCTATGGTCACCACTTGTAGATAATTACAAATTACCAATCTTTAAAAAATTTGGTCCTAGAAGAAGCTGGCTCTTGTTTTCTCAATTTTTAATTATTACTGCATTAATATTAACTGCATTTACAGATCCCAAAGAAAGTCTGTTTTTTACTGCTTTATTCATTACAATTCTAGCTTTTTTTAGTGCAACTCAAGATATTCTAATTGATGCTTTTAGAATTGAGTCCGCTCCACAATCTTTGCAAGGTCCATTATCATCTATGTATATCGCTGGTTATAGAATTGCGATGCTTGTTGCAGGTGCTGGAAGTTTATGGTTAGCATCCTTTTTTGGGACAGAGATCTATGACCAAAATGTATGGAAAAAAGTTTATCTAATTATGTCTATGTTCATGTTTGTTGGAGTTTTTGCAACTTTCACCTCAGATGAGCCAAAATTAAAAAGAAATTTAAATTCTGACAATCATGTAAAATTTCTAATAACTATCTTTATTGCTGTTATAGGTTTTATTTATTTGTACTCAGTTATAGATAGCCCTTTTGAAAAAGAGGATGTTTTGATAAATTTTTTATTTTCATTATCAAGATTAATAATCTGTTTTTTTTTTTCGTATTTGATAATTTCTTTACTTATATTGATTCAATTTGCTCCCAAAAATAAAATTTCAAAGAGTTATATGGGTCCAATTTTAAATTTTATTCAAAGATATGGAAAATTTGCATTTTTAATACTTATTTTAATTTCGCTATATAGAATTGCTGATATCGTAATGGGGGTTATGGCAAATATATTCTATTTAGAAAAAGGTTATAAAATTTCTGACATTGCAACTTATTCAAAATTTTTTGGGGTTTTTGCTACAATATTTGGTGGATTTGTTGGAGGTTATTGCTCATATAAATTTGGTACAATGAAATGCTTATTCTTTGGTGCCTTGATTGCTGCTTTAAGTAATTTGTTGTTTGCATGGTTAGCAGTATCTCCAATCAGCATTAATTTTTTAATTGCAGTGATAACAGCTGATAACATATCTAGTGGATTTGCTGGAGCTGCCTTTGTAATCTATTTATCAGGCTTAACTTCAATAAAATTTACTGCAACACAATATGCTTTATTCAGCTCTATCATGTTGTTTTTACCCAAGTTAATTGCGGGGTATGCTGGTAGCTGGGTTGACATTATGGGATATCCATATTTTTTTTCTTTAACTGCTCTTTTAGGATTACCTGTTCTCATTTTGATTATTTGGATCAGTAAAGTAGCCCCAGTAAAAAATTGAATGACATACAATTTCTTTAATAAATCCATATCTAACTTATATACTAAACCATCTAGTAAGGCAGAGGTTAGTTCACAAATAATATACGGAGAAAAATTTAAAATATTATCAAAGAAAAAAAGTTGGGTAAAAATTAAAACTAGTTATGATAACTATGTTGGATTTATAAAAAATAATAATTTTAAGAAAAAATTTAAACCAACAAAAAAAGTTTATAATTTAAAAGCAAAAATTTACAAAAAAGTAAAAAAAAAATTTTTACCAACTAATCAATTTTTATATTTTGCTTCAGGAATATCAGTAATTGACAAAAATAAAGCTTTTGTTCAATTTGAAGATGATAAATGGTTAAGAAGTAAAGATTTGAGAGAAATTACACATTTTGAAAAAAACTATAAAAAAATTTTAAGATTATTTCTA
>CACGAB010000024.1 GCA_902570915.1 uncultured Pelagibacteraceae bacterium
AAAAAGAATTTATTCATTCAATAGATGCTGTAAAAGCATTATGGGAAGCTGCATCTAAAATAGATCCTGACTTATCTAAATAATAATGAATATTCACGAGCATCAAGCGAAACAAATATTAAAAAAATATGGAGCTGTAGTTCCTAAAGGGGTGTTTGCACTCAGTGTTGATGAGCTTATTGAAAAAGCAAAAGCGTTAAAAACTGATAAATATGTTCTTAAAGCACAAATTCACGCAGGTGGTAGAGGAAAAGCTGGTGGTGTAAAAATTTTAAAATCTATTGAGGAATTGACTACAGCAGCCAAAGAATTACTTGGAAAAACACTAATAACTCATCAAACTGGCCCTGAAGGTAGAGAGGTAAAAAGATTATACGTAGAGGAGTCTTCAAACATAGATAAAGAGTTTTATTTATCGTGTCTAGTTGATAGAGCAAGTTCTAAAATTGCATTCATATCAAGCGATCAAGGAGGAATGGATATCGAAGAGGTTGCAAGCAGCTCACCTGAAAAAATTATAACTACAAAAGTAGATATGGGTAACGAAATTTCCAATTCAGATTGTGAAAAAATAATTAAAATTTTTAATTTAAAAAAAGATGTAAAAAAAAAAGCAGTATTATTAATAAAATCAATATTTAAAATGTTTGTTAGCACTGATGCAAACATGATTGAAGTAAATCCATTGATTCTGACAAAAGAAGAAAAAATTGTTTGTTTAGATGCTAAAGTAAATTTCGATACGAATGCCTTATTCAGACATCCAGAAATTGTTGAATTAAGGGATTTAAATGAGGAAGATCCTACTGAGATAGAAGCTAGCAAGCATGATCTTGCATATATCAAGCTAGATGGAAGTATCGGCTGTATGGTGAATGGAGCAGGATTAGCGATGGCAACGATGGATATCATTAAATTATATGGAAAAGAGCCAGCAAACTTTTTAGATGTAGGTGGTGGAGCATCTAAAGAAAAAGTATCTGCTGCATTAAAGATAATTCTATCAGATAAAAACGTTAAAGGTATTTTAATAAATATTTTTGGAGGAATTATGCGATGTGATGTTCTTGCTCAAGGAGTAGTTGATGCAGCTAAAGAAATAAATATTCGTGTTCCTTTAGTTGTAAGATTAGCAGGTACAAATTTTAAAGAAGGCAAAGAGATCCTTGATAATTCTGGATTAAAATTAATTTCTGCAGAAAATTTAGATGATGCAGCTAAAAAAATTGTTGAGGCAATAAAATAATATGTCAGTTTTAGTAAACAAGAATACTAAAGTGATTTGTCAGGGATTTACTGGCGCACATGGTACTTTCCATTCAGAGCAAGCCATAAAATATGGAACTAATCTTGTTGGTGGAGTTACACCAAAGAAAGGTGGACAAAAACATTTAGACAGACCAGTTTTTAATAGTGTTTTAGAGGCAAAAAATGAACTAGGAGCAGATGCAACTATGATTTATGTACCTGCTAAATTTGCAGCAGCAGCAATTATTGAAGCAATTGATGCATCAATTGAACTTATTGTTTGTATAACCGAAGGAATTCCAATTCAGGATATGCTTAAGGTCAGACAAAAATTGAGTGAATCTAGTTGCAGATTGATTGGACCCAATTGTCCAGGAATAATTACACCAGACGAATGTAAAATAGGAATTATGCCAGGCAATATCCATAAAAGAGGAAGTGTTGGAATTGTATCAAGGTCAGGGACATTAACATATGAGGCAGTGGCTCAAACAACTGAAAATGGACTCGGTCAATCAACTTGTATAGGAATTGGTGGAGATCCTATAAATGGAACAAATTTTATAGATTGTTTAGATTTATTTTTAAATGATGTTGAAACAGAGTCTATTTTGATGATTGGTGAAATTGGGGGAACTGCTGAAGAAGAAGCTGCTGAATTTATAAAAAATCATAAGATCAAAAAGCCTATAGTTGGCTTTATTGCAGGAATTACCGCACCTCCAGGCAGAAGAATGGGCCATGCTGGTGCTATAATTTCAGGCGGCAAAGGTGGAGCTGAAGATAAAATTAAAAAAATGGAAGAAAGTGGTATTACTGTTGCTAAATCACCATCAATTATTGGAAAAACTTTATTTAATAAACTGTCTAATTGAAAAAAAATATTAGAGAGATATATTAAATTAATAAGATGTCTTCATCAAAAAATCTTGATTTCGAAAAAACTTCATTTTTAAATAAATCTAATAGTGCATTCATAGAAGAGATGTATTTAAAATTTATTAATAAAGATGCAGATCTTCCAGAAAGTTGGGTAAATTATTTTGAGGGGATTGGTGAAGAATTAAATGTAATTGCAAATGAAATCAATGGTCCATCTTGGGGACCAACTAAAAAAAAGATAAATATAGGCGAGTTAAAAAAGAAAATAGAAGATCAAGATAAAAGTTATGTTGAAAATACTAAATCAGATTCATCAGAAAAATTTAATTTTCAATTACTTGCTGACTCAAACAAAGACTCTATAAGTGCTGTAGCATTAATTAGAGCATATAGATTAAGGGGCCATTTATTAGCAGATCTTGATCCTTTAGAAATGAGAGAGTCAGAATATTTAGATGAACTTCATCCAGAATTTTATGGCTTTAAAAAAGAAAATTATGAAAAGAAAATTTTTCTAAATGGAGTGATCAACCGTAAATATGCAAATATTAGAGAAATACTTAAATTTATGAAGAAGACTTATTGTGGAAAAATAGGTTATGAGTTTATGCATATTTCAAATCCAGTAGAGCGAAAGTGGTTTAGGGACAGAATAGAGCAAGATAAAAATGCACTTCAATTTACAAAAAACGGTAAGGAAGCAATTTTAAATAAATTAGTTCAGGCAGAGGGATTTGAAAAATTTTTAGCTACTAAATATGTTGGAACAAAAAGGTTTGGTTTAGATGGTGGAGAAAGTTTAATACCTGCACTTGAACAAATAATAAAAATTGGAGGACAAAACAATATAAAAGAAGTTAAGATAGGCATGTCTCATAGAGGCAGACTGAACGTTTTGGCAAATGTTTTACAAAAATCTTATAAAAGAATTTTTAATGAATTCGCCGGTGAGTTTAATTCTGATACTAAAGATAGTGCTGGAGATGTTAAATATCATCTTGGAGCGTCATCAGATAGAGAGTTCGACGGAAATTCAGTTCATGTGAGTTTAACAGATAACCCTTCTCATTTGGAGGCTGTCAATCCAGTAGTTTTAGGACAAACAAGAGCTAAACAATTTTTTCATAAAGATAGAGAGAGAAATAAAGTAATACCAATTCTCATTCATGGAGATGCAGCTTTTGCTGGTCAAGGAGTTGTAGCTGAATGTTTTGCTATGTCCGGATTACCAGGTCATAATACTGGTGGAACAATTCATATTATTGTTAATAATCAAATAGGATTTACTACTAGTCCGAGATTTGCTAGGTCCTCGCCTTATCCATCAGATGTTGCAAAAATGGTAGAAGCACCGATACTTCATGTTAATGGAGATGATCCAGAAGCCGTTGTTTATGCAACCAGAATAGCTACAGAATTTCGATTAAAGTTTAATAGAGACGTTGTGGTGGACTTAATTTGTTATAGAAGGTTTGGACATAATGAAGGAGATGAGCCTTCATTTACCCAACCTTTAATGTATAAAAAAATAAGATTACATCCTAGTGTTTATAAAATTTATGGAAGCAAACTTGTAAATGAAAACTCAATAACACAAGAATTGTTAGATCAAAACGTTAAATCATTTAAGAATTTGCTTGATGAACAATATAAGAGTGCAAAAGATTATAAACCTAAAATAGAATGGTTTGAGGGAACATGGTCAAGATATAAGCCTGAAAAAGGTAAAGATAAGAGGGGTATAACCGGCTATGACGAAAATAAACTAAAGATAATTTCAAATAAAATAAATGTCATTCCTAAGGAAAAGAATATTCATAAAACTATCTCAAAAATATTCAATGCTAGAAAAGAAAGAATTGAAAAGGGTGCTGGAATTGATTGGTCTTCCGCAGAGGCTCTTGCGTTTGGATCTTTGCTTGAGGAAGGATATCCAGTCCGACTTGTAGGCCAAGATTCTGGTAGAGGGACATTCAGTCAACGACACTCTGTTTTAAGAAATCAAATAGATAATTCTAGGTATGTTCCTCTTAATAATATTTCTAAAAATCAAAAGCAATTTGAGGTGGTTGATAGTTTTTTATCAGAACTTGCAGTTTTAGGTTTTGAATATGGTTACAGTCTTGTAGAACCAAATACCCTTACCCTTTGGGAAGCTCAATTTGGTGATTTTGCAAACGGTGCTCAGGTTGTAATTGATCAATTTATTGCATCAGGAGAGAGAAAATGGAATAGAGCATCTGGGATAGTTATGTTATTACCTCATGGGTATGAAGGACAGGGACCAGAACATTCATCAGCAAGGTTGGAAAGATTTTTACAATTATGTTCAAATGATAATTTGCAAGTTATGAATTGCACAACTCCAGCAAAC
>CACGAB010000025.1 GCA_902570915.1 uncultured Pelagibacteraceae bacterium
TCCCAAGATTATTCAGAGCACTCAAATTTTTTGGTTCTTTTAATAAAATATCTTCAAATTTTTTTTTAGCTTTTTCATACTCTCTGTTTGAGATTTCAATTAATCCAAGATGATATTTAGCTAACAAATTATCTTGATTTATATCTAATGTTTTATTGAGATAATCCAATGTTTTGTTCATATCTTTTTCTTGGAAAGAAATGAGACCTAAATTTAAATTCGCGAACTCATGATTTTTATCTATCTCGAGAATTTTAAAAAAAAATTTTTTCGCTTTTTCATTATTATTTTTTTTTATTTCTATTATTCCTAAGTATAAAAAAGCTATTATTTGAGTCGATTTTTCATTTTCTAGAAATTTAAAACACTCAATAGCTTCATTTAGTTTGTTTTCGTTGAAAAATTCTATTCCAGATTTTAATTTTTGTTGAAAAAAAGACTGATTAAATTCCATATTTAATAAAGAGGATCATCTTTAAAAAAATTTTTCATTTTTATAGGTTTTTGCTCCAAAATGTATCGATATACATTATAATTTTCCAAAACTCTTTGTACATAATTTCTTGTTTCTCTGAATTTAATTAGTTCAATCCAGTTTATATAATCAATCTGTTTTTTTTGAGGGTTTTTATTTATTTTTTTCCAATATTTAACTCTTTTGGGACCAGCATTATAAGCTGCAACAGCAAAGGGATAAGCTCCATCATAATCAATAATTAAACCAGCTATATAATGTGATCCAAGATTTATATTGTACTCGGCATCCTTAGTAAGTCTTGATTTTGAATAGGGAAGCTTTGCTTGTTTGGCAACTACTTTTGCAGTGTAGGGCATTAGTTGCATTAAACCTTTTGCACCAGCATGACTATTAGCACTTAAATCAAATTCACTTTCTTGTCTTATTATTGATAGAATAAAAGCAGTTTCTGGAATTTTCCTTCCATTGATATATTTGGGTGTGCTTATAATTGGATAGTTAAATTTATTATGGAATCTTTTTTCATAGGAAGCAATTTTTGCAATTTGAATCGCAAAATCAAATCTATCAATACTAGTTGCTAGTTGTGCTGCTAAAATTTCGCTTCCATTTTGGATATTATCATTGGCTAGATGTCGAAGAATATGTTTGGTGTATTTATCATTGTCGAGTTCATCAAGAAGGTAAATTATTTTTACTAATTTCTTTTTAAAAAAATAATCTTTATAATCTTTTGATACCTCTAAATCTTTTGGAAGTTCAAAAGTTTTATCAGGATTAAGTTCCATAAAAGCTAATTGACCATAGTAAGTAGTCAAAAATCCTGCCGCTTTTTGAAGCCATTCAATAGCTAAGTTTTTTTCTCCAAGTTTTTGGTAAGTTTTTCCTAACCAATATGCACCACGGGAAACACTTATTGGATAGCCCACATTATTATAAAAATTTTCAAAATGATCTTTTGCCAATAAAGGATCATTTAAAAAACTTAGTGCTATCCATCCGCTCATCCATTCAGCTGCTGCATATTCAGGACCTTCAGTCAATGCATGATTACTTGATACTTTGTAAGCTAATTCAAACTTCTTTTCATAGATAAGTGATCTTGAAATTATTTCTCTTTCAATCCACCATTTATCAGGTCTAACAAGATAATCTTTTGTATTATTAATCTTTAATAAAATATCTAGAGAGCTCTCAATTCTACCCCTTTTTCGTCTCCATTTTAACCTATCATAATTTAACCCTGCATCATTTTTAAATTTAGTAGGCACTTTTGCAATAGCATTATCTACACCATATGACTTACTCATTAAAAGTTGTCTTGCTGCGTATAAAAGCTGATAATCTTTTGGTAAATATCTTAAAAGTCTTTTTAAATCCCAATATTTATTATTCCAGGCTAGGTAATCTGCTCTTTTAACATAATCATCAGAATTTAGATATTTCTTGAATTTTTTCCTATAAAATTTAAGTTCAGATCTGTTAAGTTCAGCTGTTATCCATCCTTCTTTAACTAATGATATTCCCTTTTGCTTATTCCCTAGCAAAATATAGCTTTCACCTAATATCATTTTTCCAAAACCACTCAACGGTTCGCTAGCCTCAAACCAACTAATAATCTTTTTTGGTGACACAGTATCTGTTGAAAGTTTATGTTCTGCTAAATATTTAATTCGACCTATTCTTGGGTAATCCTCATTTGCATCAATAAATGCTTTGTATTCATAATATGAGGCTTTATTTCCTTTTGTTAAGAGGTGTCTCCATTGTATGAAATTGTAAATTGATTTATCCCTAGCTTTTTTTGAAGTTTTTAAAGCAGAGGTCCACTTTGCTTGTTTCATCTCACTCAGAGCTTTTTTGGCTAATGCAAAATCTTTTTTACTGTAATATTTTGATTTTTTAACAGGATCATCTTTTTTAACTCCTGCTATCAAAGGTTTTTTTTTTGGTAAAATTATACCTATATTTGACTTTTTTTTTGTAACTTTTTTGTAATCAGGTTGTTTTTGTTCGTTTTCTATGACTTTTTTAGTTGATGGTTTTTGCAAAGGTTTTAAAACATCTATAAGCAGTTTCTTTTCTTTTTCTTTTATACTTTGATTAGGCTTTTTTAATGGTATTATTTCTGCAAATGTTTGAACAGATTGATTAAAAATTGTAAACAAACTAATAATTAACAAGAATTTTTTAAACATATTCTTTTACTATATGAATCTTTAAACTATGTTATAAGTACTTATGTTTAAAGGTTCAAATGTTGCTTTAGTCACCCCATTTAAAAATAATCAACTTGATGAGGAAAATTATATCAAGTTAATACATTTTCACATTGAAAATGGTACAAATGGTCTAGTACCCGCTGGAACAACTGGGGAGTCTCCAACTTTAAGTCACGACGAGCATCAAAAAGTAATTGAACTATGCGTAAAAGAAAGTAGTGGTAAATTGCCTGTTATTGCAGGAACTGGATCGAATTCCACAGAGGAAGCAATTTCTCTAACAAAACATGCTGAAAAAATAGGGGCAAACGGAGCTCTTATTGTTACTCCATATTACAATAAACCAACGCAAGAAGGTTTATATCAACACTACAAGGCTATAAATGATAACTGTGGGATACCAATCCTGATTTATAATATTCCAGGAAGATCCGTAATCGATATGTCTGTAGATACAATGGCAAGATTATTTGAATTAAAAAATATTGTTGGTGTAAAGGATGCTACGGGAGATTTGAACAGAGTAAATCAAACATTAGAGAAAATGGGAAAAGAATTTATTCAATTAACTGGAAATGACGATAATGCAATGGACTTTAATAAAAGGGGAGGTGTTGGAGCTATAAGCGTTACAGCTAATATAGCACCTAAATTATGTTCTGAATTTCAAGAAAAGTCTGTAAAAAATGATGACAAATCAATTCAAGAAACTGCAAAATTAGATGAAATATTACAGCATTTACATAGTGCAATGTTTGTTGAGAGCAACCCAAGTCCAGTTAAATATGCAGCAAAATTATTAAATCTTTGCAATGATGATGTTAGACTTCCATTAGTTAAAGTTACAGAAAAAACAAAAGTTATTGTAGAAAAAGCTCTCCGGTCATCTAACTTGATTTAATGATAAAAAAAACCAATCAAGGTTTAAAAATAATCTGTTTAAATAGAAAAGCCAGTTTTAATTATTTTTTTGAGAGTCTCATAGAGGCTGGAATAGTTCTAAAGGGTTCGGAGATCAAATCCTTAAGGCAAGGTAAAGTTAATATAGCAGATTCTTACGCTGTTGAAAAAAATGGAGAAATAATTTTAATTAATTCTCATATAGCATCTTATAAACAAGCAAGTTATACAAATCACAAACCACTAGATGAAAGAAAGCTTTTACTGAATAAAAGAGAAATAAATAAACTTATAGGTAAGATGCAAAGAGAGGGTTTTACAATAATTCCAACAAAAATGTATTTTAAGAAAGGTAAAGCCAAAATTGAGTTAGCAGTTGCTAAAGGTAAAAAACAATTTGATAAGAGAGCTGCGATTAAGAGAAGAGATTGGAATCGTGATAAGGCAAGATATGTCAGAAAAACAAGCTAAAATTATTTATTTGAGTATTGGTTCTAATCTTGGCAATAGAAAAAGAAATATAGAAAAAACTA
>CACGAB010000026.1 GCA_902570915.1 uncultured Pelagibacteraceae bacterium
ATGACGTATAATTGATACATAAAATCTAAATATATGACTGCTTTAAAAAAACAACATAAAGAAGAGTTGAAATCTAAATATATAAATAGAGAGCTTTCTTGGTTAAAATTCAACGATAGAGTACTTTTAGAGGCGCAAAATATCGAAAATCCTCTTTATGAAAGAGTAAAGTTTTTATCAATTGCTGGGTCTAATCTAGATGAATTTTTTATGGTCCGTGTAGCTGGGTTATATAGTCAAATAAAACAAGAAGTTGACTCACTAAGCTCTGATGGTTTGACACCTGAAGAGCAAATGGATGAGGTAGTGCTTGAAACTAAGAATCTATTAAAAAAACAGAACAAAATTTTTATTCAACTGATTATGGAATTAAAAAAAAATAATATCAATTTAGTTAAACCAGTTAATTTAAATACTAAGGATAAAAAAAAACTTTTAGAAATATTTAAAGAAGAGATTTACCCTTTATTAACACCATCAGCAATTGATCCTGCGCATCCATTTCCATTTATAATCAATCAAGGAAGAGCAATTGTAATGAAGTTAAGAAAAAAAAATAAAAAAAGGATTTTAAACTCAATAATAGTAATACCAAAAGCATTATCTAGATTTATTGAAATTGAGTCTTCAAAAAATCATAAGAAATTTGTGATTCTAGATGATGTAATAAGTTTTTTTGCTAATGAAATTTTTCCAGATCATGATTTAGAAAAGAAAATGATTTTTAGAGTAATAAGAGACAGCGATGTAGAGATTCAAGAGGAAGCAGAAGATTTGGTTAGATCTTTTGAATTGGCTTTAAAAAGACGTAGAACGGGTGATATTGTTCGTTTAGAGGTTCTTGAAAATAGTGATAACGAATTGATAAGATTTATAACTAATAAATTAGATATAAATCCTGACTATATTTATGATGTTGCTGGCCTTGTTGGAATTCAAGATATAGATCAAATATGTAAAGTAAAAAATCCAAAATTAAGATTTAAACATTTTACACCTAGAGAAGTTGAAAGATTAAAAGAATATAATGATAATTTTTTTGAAACTATTAAAAAGAAAGATTTAGTTGTTCATCATCCTTTTGAAACATTTGACTCAGTAATTGAATTTTTAAACCAAGCAGCAAATGATAAAAAAGTTATAGCTATAAAACAAACTCTATATAGAACAACTCTAGACTCACCTATTGTTAAAGCTTTAATAACAGCTGCAGAAAACGGAAAAACAGTTACCGCTTTAATTGAAATTAAAGCTAGATTTGATGAGGAAGCTAATATTCAACTATCAAGAAGTTTAGAAAAAGTAGGTGTTCAAATTGTTTATGGTTTTGCTAAATATAAAACTCATGCAAAATCATCATTAGTTTTAAGAAGAGAACAGGGTAAAATACAAACTTATTTTCATTTAGGAACTGGCAATTATCATCCAGTAAATGCTAAAATTTACACTGATTTGTCTTTATTTAGTTGTGATAAGAAAATGGCATCAGATGTTGAAAAGTTTTTCAATTATGTAACAGGATACGCAAAACCAAAAAATTTAAATAAAATTTCTATTTCGCCAGTAAATATGAGGCAAACCTTAAATGAAAATATTGATGCTGAAATTAAAAATTCTAAAAATGGAAAATTTGCAGCTATTTGGGCAAAAATGAACTCTTTAGTAGATCCAGAAATTATTGATAAATTTTATGAAGCTTCGAATGCTGGTGTAAAAATTCATTTATTTGTAAGGGGTGTTTGTTGTTTAAGACCAGGAGTAAAAGATAGATCAGAAAACATATTTGTAAAAAGTATCATAGGAAGATTTTTAGAGCATTCTAGAATTTACTGCTTTAGTAATGGTACAAAAAAAATGCCTAATAGAAATGCAAAAGTATATATTTCGTCAGCTGATTTAATGCCGAGAAATTTAAATCGAAGGGTAGAACTTCTAGTCCCAATTGAAAATGAGACTGTTCATGAACAGATCTTAGATCAAATAATGTTGGCAAATTATCTTGATACTAATCAGAGCTGGGAACTTGAAGCTGATGGTAATTATAAAAAAATTAAATATAGTAAGAGCGATTCCTTTTCAGCTCATGAATATTTTATGAATAATCCGAGCTTATCTGGAAGAGGTAAAGCTAAACTAAGAATGCAGCCTAAACAACTGCACTTAAGATTGATTAAAAGTGGAAGTAATTAAAAGTAAAAATAGTTTAAAATTAAATCAGGCAAAATTAGCTATAATAGACATTGGATCAAACTCTATAAGAATGCTAATTTATGAAGATTTCAGTTCTTCTCGTGTGCCTTTTTTTAATGAAAAAGCAGTTTGTGAACTTGGAAAAAATTTAGATAAATCCAAAAAACTTCACAGATCTGGTACCGAATATGCTTTAAAAGTTTTAAAAAGATTCTCTGAAATTTTAAATGTTTCAAAAATCACAAATCTTAAAATCATTGCAACAGCAGTTTTAAGAGAAGCGACTGATACAAAACCATTTATTAATGAAGTTGAAAAACTTTTTAAAACTAAGATTAATATATTATCTGGTGAAGAAGAAGCTGAATGCTCAGCTGAGGGAGTAAAAATAGGCTTTGAAAATGTCAATGGATTAGTTGCTGATCTTGGAGGTGGAAGTTTAGAATTAGCTCGAGTTGAAAATAATATAGTTACTAATAAAACCTCATTACCTATTGGAGTTTTAAGATTATTAAATAATCCTATAGTTAAAAAAAGAAATTTAGCAAAATATATCAAAAAATTATTAAGAGAAGAAAAATGGCTTTCAAAAAAGAAATTTAATAATCTATATTTAGTTGGAGGTACCTGGCGAGCATTATTAAAATTACATCTTTTTCAAAATAATCATCCGGTACATATAATTCATCAATATAGTATTGATAACAATGTTTTATCTAAGTTTGTTGAAAAAATTTCATCTTTTAATAAATCTAAACTTAAAACAGTTGAGTATATTTCAAAATCTAGAACAGCGTATTTACCTTATAGTTGCATTATACTTGATGAAATTATGAGAGTTACAAATCCAAGAAATATAATTTGTTCTATAAGCGGTTTGCGTGAAGGTTCTTTATCAATTGACTATTTTAAAGATGTAAAAGAATCAGAAATTTTTCATAAAGCACTTGAGAATATTGCAAAAAAAAGAGGTGATCTAGGATCGAACTATAAAAAATATTATGATTTTATTCAGCCAGTTTTTGAAGGCAATGAACATTTTAATAAGAAATTATTATATCTGGCATGTGTATTAAGTCATATGGATTGGGGATTAGGAGCATTTCAAAAAGCTGAATTGGTATTTCAAGAAACAATAAATACTCCTTTACTTAGATTGACTCATAAAGAAAGAATACAATTAGCTTTGTCATGTTATTGGCGGTACTGTAGTATCAAGTATAATCCAAAGATGGAGTATCTAACTTTTTTAAATAATAATGAAATTTTTTCAAGCAAACAAGTTGGAGCAGCATTGAGATTTTCACAATCATTGACCTCGATATCTACGATATTTCTTGAAGAGTTTAAATTGTATAAAAGAGGTAATGCTGTATTTTTAAAAATTCCATCACAACATCAAGAAATAATCTCAAAACAAGTTACTAAAAGATTTAAAGCTCTTGCTAGAGAATTATTTTTAGAACCAAGAGTAATTTACTCAAATAATTCAAGATAAATTAAATTTAATTCTATTTTTAATTGAGTGATATTTTTTTGTAACATTATTTTAATTTAAATTCATTTAACTTTAACAATAAGTAAATAATTTTGTAATTTAGTTTATGTATAAAGCACCATCAAAGTTTAAATATTCATTATTTCTTCCCCTGTTTAAATTTTGATTAACTACTTTCTTCCTTCTCTTAAATGAGAAGGGAGAAAGATGATTTGGAATTAATTATTTATAGATGCAGGAGACTGCTCTGCATTTTTCTTAGCAAGCTTTTTTGCTTTTTTTTCTGCAACCTTTTTTTCTAGACCAGCAATTTTAATATTAAGGCTTGATAATTTTTTTTCTTTTGCTGTAATTTTATTTTTAAGTTTGTCTATTGATTTTAATAT
>CACGAB010000027.1 GCA_902570915.1 uncultured Pelagibacteraceae bacterium
TAAGCCTGCTAAAAAAACTAAAAGATAATCAAAATTTTTAAAATCTTTTAAAGTAAAGAAAAAAATTAAAATGAAAGGAAAATTGAATGAAAAGTATTCAAGTTTCAAATAATTTAGGTCAAATTCATTTAATACAGAAATAAATAACACTATTATTGGTAAAAAAGAGTAAAATTTAATGTAAAAACCTCTTGATTTAAAATTACTCATCAGTCTGTCCTTTATTCATTACACAACTTTTGTATTCTAAAGTTCCTACTTCAAAACCATCATTATTTAAGAAAGACTTACGACATGTGTGACCAAATTTTAGATTTAATCTTAAAAACTCAATTTCATCCAAGTCAATATTGTACTGAGCGATTATTTGTTTTTGATCATAAACTTCATTTCTAAAGTCTGAAATTTGTTTATTTAAATTATTAATTGTGATTTTTAATAATTCATTCTCATCTTTAAATTTTAAATTTGTTTGTTCAATAATCTTTTTTTCTTCTTCTAGTATTTGTAATTTTGTATCCACTGTGTTATTTATTTGTGAATTCCCTTCATCAACTTTTTGATCTTCATTCTTAACGTCAATTTTAGTAACTAATTCGGCAAAAACATACTTTAATTGGCTAAAATCACTGTAAAAGTCTACTTTAAATTTTTTTGAGCTTCCTGTATCCGCCACATCTACTGTTCCAATAGGAATACCACTTTTAAAAATTGCACCAGTGCCTGATGTGTAAACTATACTATCCTGTGAAATTAAATTTGAAATACCATCTTTAATATATTTTATTTCACCATAATTCTCACCAGTTCCTGTTATAATTGCTTGAATATTTTGTGGCGCTATCGTTGCCGGAACATTAGAATTAAGATCAGATAGTAATAAAACTCTTGAGGTTTTATAATTTACCTCAACCACTCTGCCAACTAAATATGATCTATCATAAATGTTAGTACCGATTTTAATATTATCCTTACTACCTTTGTTAATAATGATACTTTTTAAATATGGGCTGTCATGGTCAACAATTATTTTAGCTAACAGTTTATCTGAACTTAAAGTATAATTATTTATAAGCTCTTTTAGTTCTTCATTTTCAAATTGAGTTATTTTATCTGAGATGCTTTTAGACTTTAACTCGTTAAGCTCTTCTTTGTTTATTTTATAATTTTTAAAAAAAGTTGAATATTCCCTTACTTCAAAAAAAGTGTTTTTTAAAAAATTTTCAGGTATTGAGACAATAAATGAGGATCTATATACCGCCTCACTAATTCCTGCTTTTAAATACCTTATAAACTTTAAATCAAAACTAGATAAAACAATTATAAAAATAGATATAAAAACTAAGGTTAATAACGAAAACTTTTGTTGAGTGCTTTTTTTTAAAAAAGCAGAACGAATTGCAATTATAAAATCATCTCTGCTAGAGGCCATCTTTTAATATTCAGTCAGCATAGTAGAAAATGTTTGCTCTTGATCCAAAGCTTTTCCAGTTCCAACTGCAACACATGACAATGGGTCATCAGCTATGTGAACGGGCAAACCAGTTTCCTTAGAAAACCGTTTGTCAATATTTTTTAATAAAGCTCCACCGCCTGTTAAAACTAAACCCATATCTACAAGGTCTGCTGATAATTCTGGTGGAGTACTTTCTAATGCATCCTTAATACCATTGACCATCTGCTTTAAAATATCGTTTAGAGCCTCGGCAGTGTCTTCCTCAGTAATATTTACTTCTTTAGGAGTTCCTGATCTTAAATCTCGACCCTTTACTGCATAAGTATTATTATTTGTTGGGATTGCTGTTCCTATTTCTTTTTTAATTTTTTCTGCAGTGCTATCTCCGATCATCAAATTATATTCTTTTCTCATATAGTTCACCATCGCTGCATCCATAGAATCTCCAGCTACTCTCAATGATTTCGAGTAAACTAATCCACCTAATGACATGACTGCAATTTCACTTGTCCCGCCACCTATATCTACAACCATTGAACCAGTTGCTTCTGATATTGGAAGATTGGCACCTATCGCAGCCGCAATTGGCTCCTCAATTAATTGAACTCTTCTTGCACCTGCAGCTAAGGCGCTGTCTTGAATAGCTTTTCGCTCAACAGGCGTAGATCCAGTTGGAACACAAATTAAAATTCTTGGATTGGCAAAAGTGCTTCCTTTATGAACTTTCTTTATAAAGTGTTTGATCATTTCCTCAGTAACAATGAAATCTGCAATAACACCATCTCTTAAAGGTCTAATAGCTTGAATATTGCCAGGTGTTCTTCCTAACATAGTCTTAGCCTCATCTCCTACGGCCAAAACTTGTTTTTTGCCTGCTTGTTCCACTATAGCAACTACTGACGGCTCATTTAAAACCACTCCTTGTCCTTTTACTACAACCAAAGTGTTGGCCGTACCCAAATCAATTGCCATATCCTGGCTCCAAACCTTTTTAATCCTCTCAAATATTCCCATTATACTCCTCCTTTAATTTTTTGATGTTCAATATTTTTATAAAGTGATTTTTTTTCTCTTTTAATTAACATTTTGTTTAACGCATTTAAGTATGCATTTGCTGATGCTACCAAAGTGTCAGTATCAGCTGACTGACCTACTGTAGTACGATCGTTTTCCTCAATTTTTACACTGACAGTTGCTTGTGCATCCGTTCCTTCTGTAACAGCATGAACTTGATATAAAGATAATTTTACATCATGTGGATAAAGTTCTTTTATACATTTAAAAATTGCATCAACAGGACCATCCCCCGTTTGAGTGGTTTTCTTAATATCTCCAAAAACATCTAAGGTCATATCAGCTCTTTGTGGCTCTCCTGTACCCGCAAAAACTTTTAAAGATTTAAGATTAATGGCATTAATTTTATTATCAATTATTAAACTATCATCAACTAAAGCAACAATATCTTCATCATAAATATGTTTTTTCTTATCAGCTAGAATCTTAAATTTACCAAAAGCTGCTTGGACAACATCATCGGTAACATCTGCATATCCTAGATCACTTAATTTATCTTTAAATGCATGCCTACCTGAGTGCTTACCCATTACTAATGAAGTTTTTTTAACTCCTACGCTTTCTGGAGTCATTATTTCATATGTTTCTCTATTTTTTAGCATTCCATCTTGATGAATTCCTGACTCATGAGCAAAGGCATTTTTTCCAACAATAGCTTTATTAAATTGAACCGGAAATCCTGTGGCGTTTGAAACAATTTTTGATGCTTTGCTAATTAACTCTGTCTTGATTCCAGTTTTATAAGGTAATAAATCATCTCTCGTTTTTATTGCCATAACTATTTCCTCAAGAGCTGCATTACCAGCTCTCTCACCAATACCATTAATCGTGCATTCAATTTGTCTTACTCCAGCTGATAATCCAGATAATGCATTTGCTACAGCTAATCCTAAATCATTATGACAGTGAGCAGAAATAATTGCTTTATCAATATTAGGAACATTATTTTTTATAAGGTTGATTGTCTTTGCAAATTCTTCTGGTATTGAATAACCAACAGTGTCTGGAATATTAATTGTTGTAGCACCACATTTTATTGCTAACTCAATTGTTTTATACATGAAATCTAAATTGGTCCTAGTACCATCCTCACATGACCACTCAACATCATCTGTAAATTTTTTTGCGTAAGTTACACTTTCCTTAATTGCGCCTAATACTTGTTCATCTGACATATTAAGTTTGTGTTTCATGTGAACTGGACTTGTAGAAATAAAAGTGTGAATTCTAAATCTTTTCGCAAATTTTAAAGACTCGTGACAAGCGTCAATATCTTTTTTAGTTGCTCGAGCCAATCCACAAGGAATTGAATTTTTTATACTTTTACTAATTGCAGTTACTGCCTCAAAATCTCCTGGTGATGAAATCGGAAAACCAGCCTCAATAATATCAATACCCATTTCATCAAAAACTCTTGAGATTTGAATCTTTTCCTCAACGCTCA
>CACGAB010000028.1 GCA_902570915.1 uncultured Pelagibacteraceae bacterium
TATCTTCTGGCTACTTTAATAGATGCCTCAGTGGCCTCTGCACCACTGTTTTGGAATATTACATAATCAGCAAAAGTTTTTTTACATAATTTTTTTGCTAACTTTTCACCCTCAGGAATTTTAAAGGCATTTGAAATATGCCAAAGTTTTTTAGATTGATTTTGTATTGTTTTAACTAGTTCGGGATGTGCGTGACCTAAACAATTTACAGCTATTCCTTGAACGAAATCTAAATATTTCACTCCTTTAGAAGTGTAAAGATAGCTTCCCTTACCCTTTGTAAAAGAAATTTTTTTTCTATTATAATTTTTTGCCAAATAGCTCATTTCAATATTGTTTGTATAAACAAAAAAATTAAATACAAGTTGGGATTGAATATCATTCTAAATAATTCAATTTAAATAATGTTGATAACTGTAAATAATATATTGTTTAATGGTATTTTTTATCAGTATATTGTGTTTATATTTTTTTTAAATACATTATATTGTAAATTATGAGCTGGACCGAAGAAAAAGTCAATAAATTGAAAGAGCTTTGGGGAAAAGGGAATACTGCGAGCCAAATTGCCGAGATAATAGGAGGTATTACTCGAAACGCTGTAATTGGAAAAGCTCACAGACTTAATCTCTCTGCTAAAATAAAAACCAGAACAGCATCATCTAATGAAACTTATAATGCCTCAATAGAGCACAAAAATAACCAAATCAAGAGAGGACGAAGAAGCAAATTCAAATCGTTGATTATTGAAAAAGATTTTGAACCTGAAAATCCAAAACAATTAGAGGAACTTGATGAAAATTCTTGTAAATGGCCAATTGGCCATCCAAACGAAAAAAATTTTTATTTTTGTGGAAGAGTCTCATTAAAAGATTTTTCATATTGTAAACTTCATTTACTTTACGCTTATCAACCCAAGGGGAAAAAAGAGGATGTGGTGGATAAGGAGGAAATACCAGAATTCATTGGGAAGAAAATTAAATCTGCTTAAGTAAGTTTTAATCTAAATTATCTCTTTTTCTAGAATACTCACCTTCATCTGTCCACATATAGGAATATTTTTTAACTTCATCACTGAAAATTTTTTTTGCTGGCAAACCGATATCGAAGTTGGTCTTATATTTACCAGATACAATATTATCATATTTAAGTAGTTTTAATTGATCAACTGTCAATAAGGGATTCGGCAATAGCTGAAAAAACTTTGCTGTTAATGTTGCTAAAGGTTGTGGAAATGGGAGCAAAAGCCTTTTTTTATTAATTAATTTTAGCAAAGTAATTAAAATTTCTTTGAATGTAAGGACTTGAGGTCCAACACATTCAATAATATTTGGATTTACTTTTTTTGAGATTATAGAATTAATCACATCAGTTAGGTCCGAGCAATGAATAGGAGTAAATTTTGTTACACCATTATAATATAAAGGGAAAACTGGTAACCTGCTTAATAACGTCATTAAGTTGCAAGTAAAATTGTCAGCGGATGAATAAACTATTGAAGGCCTCAAGACAGTTGTATGCGTAAAAATCTTAAGAGCATTTTGCTCTCCTTCCAATTTACTTTTAGCATAATTAGAATCAACTGCTTCGTTAATTCCTAGTGCAGAAAGGTGTATAAGTTGTTTTAATTTGTATTCTTTACAAAGTTTAGCAAGTAACGTTGGAAAAATAGAATGAATATTCTTAAAAGTATTACCATTCTTTTTTTCAAACAAAATGCCAATCAAATTAATACATATATCGGAGTTTTCAAAAAGTTTTCTTATTTTATTCTCCTCAAAAATGCTGCACTCCTTTATTTGGATATAACCAGCATTACCTTGGGTTTTTATTAAATGACCCTTTTGGTGAATATTTCTAGTCACCACAGTCACGGTGTAGTTATTTTTTGTCAACTTTCTTATAAGATGAGTACCAATCTGACCAGTGCCTCCCCATATTAAAATTTTTTTCATAATAGCGATCAAAAAATAGACATTATTATTTAGTCTTATATATATATAAATATATATGAGTAATATCAAAGTCTTTGAAAATGATTTACCTGAAGATTTAGATTTATCAAATGAAAAATTGATTGGTCTTGATAATGAAGCATTAGGTTTAGTTCTCGGTAGAGACCCCCTTACGCTAGTTCAATTAGGACTTGAGTCAAAAAATTTTTACTTAATCAAACTTAATAGAAAAACATATCACGCTCCAAATCTAGTAAAGGCTTTGTCTAATAAGAATACTCAATATATAATGCATTATGCTAGACAAGATCTTTTGTGGTTGAAATATTATCTCAAAGTCCAACCAAAAAATATTTTTTGCACAAAAGTTGCATCAAAAATAGCTAGAACTGCTAGTTCATACCATGGTTACAAAGACCTAGTGAAAGAGTTATGTGGGAAAGATATTTCTAAAAAAGAGCAACAAAGTGACTGGGGTGACCCAAACCTTTCTGAAAAACAAATTAAGTATGCAGCCTCAGATACGGAACATCTTTTTGAAATAAGAAATAGGTTGATTAAAATGCTGGAAAGAGAGAAAAGAATAGATCTATTTAAAAAATCGATGGAAGTAATACCTGTATTAGTTGACATGGAAATTGCTGGTTATAAATTGTCAACTTTTGAGCACTAATAATGAAAAAAAATTACATAAAATTTGCTAGGGATGTAATTAACTTAGAGATTAAAGGATTAATAAAATTAAAAAAAAGTTTAAATAGCTCGTTTAACAAAGCGGTAAATGAAATTGCCAAATGTAATTCTAAAGTAATTCTTTGTGGTGTTGGAAAGAGTGGTTTAATAGCAAGTAAAATTGCAGCAACTTTTTCATCCATTGGAACACCCTCTTTTTTTTTATCTGCAAGCAACTCATCTCATGGAGATCTTGGTTGTATTACTAAGAAAGATATTTTAATTTTGATGAGTTATTCCGGTGAAACAAATGAATTAAAAAATATAATTCAGTATGCTAACAGAAATAAAATTTTATTAATTGGTATTGTTTCTAAAAAGGATTCAACTCTTTATAAAGCTTCAGATATTAAATTATTAACACCACAAGTCAAAGAATCAGGGGGAATTATTCCTACATCAAGCACAACAGTTCAGTTAGCTTTAGGTGACGCACTAGCAATTTCGTTAATGAAACAAAAAAAATTTAATAAACTTGATTTCAAGAAATTACATCCAGCAGGAACATTAGGTGCAAAATTGAAAACTGTGGAAGATATAATGCTAACTGGAAAAAAAATACCCTTCGTAAATGAAAAATTAAAAATGAAAAATGCTCTAAAGATATTGAGCAATAAAAAACTTGGTGTTTTGATTGTTCAAAATAACAAAAGAAAGACTACGGGAATTATAACCGATGGCCAAATAAGAAGGTTTAATCAGAAAAACCGAAATTTACTTACTACGAGAGTAGATGAAGTAATGACCAAAAATCCTATAACAATTGAAAAAAGTGCTCTAGCTGCTAAGGCTCTATCCTTGATGAATAACAAAAAAATAACATCTTTATGCGTCTTTGATAAAAAAGATAAAAAAAAGACAATTGGCATTCTTCATGTTCATACAATACTGCAGTCAAATATATCATAAATGACCAAAAGATTTATAATTCAAATTCTAATTGGAATATTTATCATAGTCATTATTTTTTTTTTTTATTTCAAATTATCAAAAGAAGAAGAACAGGTGTCTCGTGTGGAACAGTCCGTTGTTGAAAATTTAGACACAACTACGAATATAATAAATGAT
>CACGAB010000029.1 GCA_902570915.1 uncultured Pelagibacteraceae bacterium
GTCTTCAGTTGGGCGAGAATCTACTACAGAAGTCTCACCTTTCTTTTCACAAGGACAGATCATCTATTGAGATTTTTGTAAATTGGGAAATGAGAGCATAAGTCTATAACTTCGTTTCTAACTTCTTCCTCAATTTTACTATTATCCTCTGGATTTTTTGACAAACCTTCTATTACTTTTGTGATTAAATTACCAACTTTCTCAAATTCTTTTAAACCAAATCCTCTTGTTGTTGCCGCTTGAGAACCAAGCCTAATACCTGAAGTGATCATAGGTTTTTCAGTATCAAAAGGAATTCCATTTTTATTACAAGTTATGTTTGCTCTACACAGGCTTTCTGAGGCTACATTTCCCTTCACATTGAATGGTCTTAGATCAACTAACATTAAATGAGTATCTGTGCCACCAGAGTAAATTTTAAATCCATTATTTTTTAAAGTTTCGGCTAACATTTTAGCATTAGCTAAAACGTTTTTTATATAAACTTGAAATTCCGGTTTAAGCGCTTCAAAAAATCCTGCAGCTTTTGCAGCAATTATGTGCATTAGTGGTCCCCCTTGGTATCCAGGAAAAACTGCTGTATCAAATTTTTTTCCTAAATCAAGATTATTAGATAAAATTATACCACCTCTTGCACTTCTAAAAACTTTGTGAGTTGTTGAAGTTACTACATGAGCATAATCACATGGGTTTGGATAACCTTTTCCAGCAACAAGACCAGAAAAATGAGCCATGTCAACCATCAAATATGCACCAACCTTATCTGCAATTTCACGAAATCTTTTAAAATCAATTACTCTCGAGTACGCACTTCCCCCAGCAATGATTAATTTAGGTTTATGTTCTAAAGCCAATCTCTCTACATTCTCGTAATCAATAAGCTCTGATTTTTTATCCACATCATAACTTATTGCATTGAACCATTTTCCTGACATTGAAATCTTTAATCCATGAGTAATATGACCTCCCGAATTTAGGCTCATACCCATAAATGTATCGTTTGGCTTAAGTAGTGCTAAAAAAACAGCACCATTTGCTTGAGCACCAGAGTGTGGTTGTACATTTGCATACTCGCAATTAAATAATTTTTTAATTCTTTCTATAGCTAACTTCTCAGCCACATCTACATGTTCACAACCATTATAATATCTTTTGCCTGGATATCCCTCAGCATATTTGTTTGTAAGTACTGAGCCTTGAGCTTCAAGCACTGCCTGAGAAACAATGTTTTCAGATGCTATAAGTTCAATATGATTTTGTTGTCTGACTAACTCGTCGTTAATAGCCTTAAATAAATCAGGATCTGATTGGGATAAGCTTTTTTCAAAAAAATCTTTATAATCTGAATTTATATACTTAGTTTCACTTGACATAATAACCTAAATTTTTTTAACTCTTTTTTTGTGTCTTCCACCTTCAAAATTTGTATTAAAAAATACAGTTATACATTTAAATGCTGTATCTTTTTTTGTCAATCTAGAACCTAATGTAATAATATTTGCATTATTGTGTAATCTAGATAATTTCGTGTTTTTTACAGAATAACCTAAAGCTGCTCTTATTTTCTTGTGTTTATTAGCCGCCATTGACATTCCCATACCCGATCCACAGACTAATATACCCATATTTTGATTATTTTTACTTACTTTCTTACAAAGATTGTGTGCATAATCCGGATAATTTACCGAGTTCTTTGAATTGTGTGTCCCTAAATCGTCAAATATAAATTTTTTAGAAAATTTTTTTTTAATCTGCTCCTTAAGTTGATATCCAGCATGATCTGATGAAATAAATACTTTTTTCAATTTAATTAAATTTGTAATCTAATACGCAAGCAACTAAATGGATTCTATCTTCTTCTCCACCGTTAAAAGCGTTATGATATTTAGTATTATTAGTTATCCAAACAGAACCATCAGCTGGCATATGTTTTGCAACATTATCTATAACCATTATTGAACCTGGGTTTGTTATAATTGGAATATGAAGTCTTGGTTCTGGATCTCTATGCCAACTCAATGTTGATCTTGGTTCTTTTAATAAAACTCTTACTCTTCCGAGTTTGTATTTGGATGAAAGAATATCAAAGACTTCTTTAAAATAAGTGTTTTTATAATCATGAATAAATTCAGAGTAAGCCGCTTCATCTATCGTTTCATCTCTTCTCACTTCTTTTCCACTAGAATCAGGTTTTGTCCAAAACACACCCCTAGCTTTGTTACCCTTTATAGACCCTGGATCTCCTGGAATTTGAGTCAATGAAATTGCTCCAAAATTTGATACTCCAGTAACACCCGTAAAACCCTTTATTGATAAAACTTGTTTATAGGCCTCTTTAAGTTTGTTGATGTCGAACTTTAAATCTTGTTTCTGAAAGTCATTAAAGTTTAAATTCATTGTAGCTAATTGTCTCTTAATGTTGTTTATTATCTTTTTTAAGCTATATTTGTATATATCATTTGTCGCACATAATAAATATAATAAAATATGATTACCGGTAGTTTTCCTAATTTAAGACTGAGAAGAAGTCGTAAAAAAAGTTGGTCTAGAAGATTAATAGCTGAAAATAATTTAACACCAAGTGATTTTATACTTCCGGTATTTCTCACAGATGGAAGAAATAAAAAGCAAGGCATTAATTCTATGCCAGGTGTATATCGTTATTCATTAGATAAATTAAATTCAGTAGTTGATAGAGCACTTAAATTAAAACTGCCAATGATAGCTTTATTTCCATATACTAATAAAAAAAACAAAGATAAATTTGGATCTGAAGCACTAAACGAAGACAATTTAGTTTGTAAAGCTTTACAATTAATCAAAAAAAAATATCGAAATGAGATTGGGATTATGTGTGATGTTGCATTAGATCCATATACTTCACATGGACAAGACGGATTAGTGAATAATAGTTATGTGCTAAATGATGAAACAGTAGAAATTTTAATAAAGCAATCATTGTTACAAGCTGAAATGGGATGTGACGTCATAGCACCATCTGATATGATGGATGGAAGAATAGGTAAAATTAGAAAATCATTAGATAAAAATGGTTACAAAATGACACAAATTTTATCTTATGCAATTAAATATGCTTCAAGTTTCTATGGTCCATTTAGAGATGCAGTCGGCTCTAAAAATATCTTGAAGGGTAATAAAAAGAATTATCAAATGGATTTTAGGAATAGCGATGAAGCTTTAAGAGAAGTTGCGTTAGATATCAAGGAAGGTGCTGATATGGTAATGGTTAAACCAGGTATGCCATATTTAGATATTATAAAATCTGTAAAAGAGAAATTTAAAATACCAGTATTTGCCTATCAAGTGTCTGGTGAGTACACTTTATTATCAAATGCTATTAATAAAGGTTTTGTAAATAAGAATGCTATCTTAGAAAGTCTTCTTTCATTTAAACGATCAGGTGCTAACGCAATTGTTAGCTATTATGCAGATAGGATTGATAAAATATTAGATTAACTATTTGAATGTGTTTAAAAACCTCAATCTGTTTAATGGATAATTGATGTTATTAGGTTTCAATATACTTTTTTCTAAATAATCACCAACTAGCCTTAATCCATCAATCAAAATTTCCTCATTTAAAAAATCCTGATTGTTATCTATTAAGAAATTTGGAACTATTTTGTTCTCTTTCGTAGATTTAACAAAATACTTAACTTCATTATTTATGAGTTCTTTTTTAACTAAATTCTTTAACTCTAGATCATA
>CACGAB010000030.1 GCA_902570915.1 uncultured Pelagibacteraceae bacterium
CATAAAAGCCTTTTTTCTCTTTTAAAATAGATAATAAAATACACCCAGAACCAATACCAATATCTAATATTTTCAGCCTAGATTTATTTTTTGTAAGTTTTAAAACTTGCTCAACAATAATCTCTGTATCTGGCCTTGGAATAAGCACATTTTCAGTGATATCAAACTCATATTTCCAAAACTCTTTTTTGCCAAGTAAGTAAGCAATTGGTTTTCTTTTCGAGCGCTCTTTAATTAAATTATTAAAAACTTCTATTTCTTTAATTGTTAAGTTCATGTCAAAATTTAGAATTATATCTATTCGATTTTTACCAAAAACTTGTGACATTAAAATTTCACTATCTAGTTTATGAGATTTAATCCCATGTTCTTTTAATATATTGTCTCCTTTTTTTATAGCTTTTAAAATATTCATTAACTTTGCTTAGAGATTGCTTAAACTTTCTTCTTGAGCTTTGAGTGATAAAGATTCAATCATTTCATCAAAGGCCTCTCCCTCTAAAAATTCTTCAAGTTTATGTAAAGTCAAATTAATTCTATGGTCTGTAACTCTCCCTTGGGGAAAGTTATAAGTTCTTATTCTTTCAGATCTATCTCCTGACCCAATTTTATTTTTTCGTTCTTTTGATCTTTCTTGATCAATTCTAGATCTTTCAAATTCATACAATCTTGCCCTTAAAATTTTTAAACCCTTAGCTTTATTTTTGTGTTGAGACTTTTCATCTTGCTGTGAAACTGAAATTCCACTGGGTATGTGCGTAATTCGTACTGCGCTATCTGTTGTATTTACTGATTGTCCTCCAGGTCCACCAGCTCTAAAAACGTCAATACGCAGATCAGACTCATTTATTTTTAAATCAACTTCTTCAGCCTCTGGCAATACAGCTACGGTTGCGGCCGAGGTATGCACTCTTCCCTGAGTCTCTGTGTCGGGAACTCTCTGAACTCTATGAACTCCACTTTCATATTTTAGGGTAGAATAAATGTTTATTCCTTTTATGGAGGCAATAACTTCCTTTAATCCACCCGCTTCACTTTTTGAAATTGATATTATCTCTAAAAACCATTTTTTTTTATTACTCACTTTTTCGTACATTTTAAAAAGGTCAGATGCAAATAAACTAGCTTCAAGACCTCCTGTGCCTGCTCTTATTTCTATAATTGCATTTTTTTTATCAGCCTCATCCTTAGGTATCAAAAATAGTTTTAATTTCTTTTCATTTCTTTTATATTGAACTTCTAGCTCTTTAAGTTCTGTTTCAGCCATTTTCAACAATTCTGCATCAGACTTTTGATCACGCAAGATTTTTTCTAATTCATCTTTATCACTTCGGAATGATAAATATTTTTTTGCATCATCAACTATTTCATTTAAATTCGAATATTCTTTTGATTTTTCTGCAAAAAATTTTTTATCTATGTCTTCAGAGGATAATTCTTTTTCTAAACAAGAGTGTCTATTAATCAAATCTTTAATAGTTTTATCAGGAATCATTTTAGATATTTTCAAGTTCTGAAGCTTTTTTTTCAACTTCAGATACAACTTTTTCAATCATGTCATTTGTCATAACTTTTTCTGTTTTTATTCCAGATAAATACAGCATGTTACTTCCTTTGCTACCTCCAGTTATACCGATATCTGTGAGTGCTGCCTCTCCAGGACCGTTTACTACGCATCCAATTATCGAGAGTGTTATGGGTTTAGTGATATGTGCAAGCCTTTTTTCCAAAATTTTAACAGTTTCAATGACTTGAAAACCTTGTCTTGCGCACGAAGGGCATGAAATAATTTTAACTCCTCTTTCCCTCAAATTTAGTGATTTTAGTATTTCGTTGCCAATTTTAACTTCTTTGACTGGATCATCAGATAAAGATATTCTAATAGTATCCCCTATTCCCTCTAAAAGTAACGTGCCTAACCCAATAGATGATTTTATACTTCCAGCTACAAAACCTCCTGCCTCAGTTATCCCCAAATGTAAAGGGTAATCAATTTTATTTGAAAGTTGGCGATAAGCCATAATAGATAAAAAAATGTCAGAAGATTTCACACTTACCTTAATGTTACAAAAATTTTCATCCTCTAAAATTTTTATGTTTCTTAAAGCACTTTCAACTAATGCCTCTGGGCATGGTTCTTTAAATTTTTCTAAGATATCTTTTTCTAAAGAACCGGCATTAACACCTACTCTGATAGAACAATTATTTTGACAAGCTGCTTTTACCACCTCTTTAATTTTATCTACATTTCCAATATTTCCAGGATTAATCCTTAGACAGCTAGCTCCATTTTCAGCGGCTTCTATTGCTCTTTTATAATGAAAATGAATATCTGCAACTATAGGAATATTTACATGTTTTATAATCTCTTTTAGTGCTTTTGTTGATGCTTCATCTGGACAAGAAACTCTCACAATATCAGCGCCCTCGCTGTGAATATCATTTATTTGGTTAATCGTAGCTTTTATATCTGTGGTTAAAGTATTTGTCATTGATTGAACTGAAATAGGGTTATTTCCCCCAACTTTTACTTTACCCACATTTATTTCTTTTGTTTTTCTTCTTTTAATATCTCTAAATGGTCTGATGCTCATAGTTAATAATCTAATTGAAATTCTTTATGTAATGCAATTATTGCTTTTTTTGTATTCTTTCTATTAATCAAAACTGAAATTTTTATCTCAGATGTTGAGATAACTTGAATATTAATTTTTTTATTTGCAAGAGTCTGGAACATTCTGAATGTTACTCCAGGCGTTGTTATCATTCCAACTCCTATGATTGAAACTTTGGAAACATTTTTTTTTAGTAGTAATTTTCTATATTTTATATTCTTATTAGACTCAATTATTTTCTTGGTCTTATTTAGATCATCAGATTTTATAGTAAAAGTTAAATCTGTTTCTTTTCCATTTGCAGAAATATTTTGGACGACCATATCAACATTTATCAAATTTTCAGATAAGGGCTTAAAAATTTTTGCGGCAACTCCTGGTTTATCTTTAACACCTACTAAGGAAACCTTGGCATCATTTTGAGTTGATGAAATGCCTGCAATAATCTTGTTATTGATTACATTTTTTCTTTTTGTAATTAATGTACCAGACCTTTTTTTAAATGAGGATTTGACCTCGATATTGATCCTGTTTAAACGTGCGTCTTGAATTGATACTGGTTGCATTACTTTTGCACCAAGAGATGCCATTTCTAACATCTCCTCATAAGAAATTACTTTTATTTTTCTCGCTTTTTTTAATTTGTTTGGATCTGTTGTGTAAACACCCTCAACATCAGTATATATTATGCACCTCTCAGCTTTAAAAAATTTTGCTAATACAATCGCACTTGCATCTGACCCGCCTCTGCCTATTGTTGTAATCCTATCATTTATATTAATACCTTGAAAACCAGTAACAACAGGAATGCCTCCACTCTTAAGATAATTTAAAATTTTTTTTCTGTAGATTGAAATAATTTTCGAGTTTGTATAATCACCTTTTGTGATAATTGGTATTTGCCAAGATAACCAAGATCTAGATTTTAGTCCTATGTGCGACAATCTTGCTGCAATTAAAGAACAAGCTACTT
>CACGAB010000031.1 GCA_902570915.1 uncultured Pelagibacteraceae bacterium
AATTTTATTTCACTCCTGGCGATTTAGGTTTTAAATCTGTAAAAACTAAGTTTGGTAAAATTGGACCTTTGATATGTTGGGATCAGTGGTTTCCTGAAGCAGCAAGGTTGACTGCACTAAAAGGTGCTCAAATAATTTTTTACCCTACTGCCATTGGTTGGCATCCTAAAGAAAAAAGAGAATTTGGAAAAACTCAATTAAACTCTTGGATAACAATGCAAAAATCCCACGCAATTGCAAACGGCACTTACGTGGTTGCAGTAAACAGAGTTGGTGTTGAAAAAAAAGGAAATAAAAAAATAGATTTTTGGGGAAACTCAATGATAATTAATCCAAGTGGAGAAATAATTGGAGAACTAGGTAATAAAAAAGAGGAAATATTAATCTGTGAAATAGATTACAAAAAAATTGATACCACTAGAGAACACTGGCCCTTTTTAAGAGATAGAAGAATCGACTTTTATAAAGGCATACTAAAAAATCCTGTAGATGAGTGAGGAGCTTAAAAAATTCAGAATGCCTGCTGAATGGGAACCTCAAAAATCAGTTTGGATTGCTTGGCCACATAATAAAAGTGATTGGCCAGGTTTATATAAATTTATTCCTAAAGTAATTTTAGAAATTATATTTATTATTTCAAAAAGTCTTAAAGTTAATTTGATTGTTAACAAAAAAATAACAAATATTAAAAAGCTAATAAATTCTAATAAAATCACAAATATCAAATTTCATAAGATTAAAACTGATAGAATATGGTTAAGAGACTCCGGGCCAATATTTATAACAAATAGAAAAGATAATAAAAAAATGATTTTAAATTTTGGTTTTAATGGATGGTCAAAATACACTAATTATAAAAATGACAATAAAATCAATGAAAATATCAGTAAAATTTCTAATTTGGAAAAGATTGATCCAATTATTAAAAAGAATGGCAAAACTAAAAAAATAATAATGGAAGGAGGTGCATTTGACATAAATGGCTCAGGATCAATTCTATTAACTGAGGAGTGTTTATTAAGTAAAACTCAGGAAAGAAATAAAGATTTTGTCAAAAAAGATTACGAAGAACTATTTAAAAGATATTTGAATATAAAAAACTTTATATGGCTTAAAAAAGGGATTGCAGGTGATGATACACACGGACATGTTGATGACATAACGAGATTTGTCTCTAGAAATACAATTATGACCGCGATTGAGACTAATAAGAAAGATAAAAACTACAAAAACTTAAGTGAAAATTTAAAAATTTTAAAAGAAAGTAAAAATGAGAAAGGAAAAAAATTTAAAATCATAAAGGTACCTATGCCATCGCCCATCTATGTAAAGAACACAAGAGTTCCTGCGAGTTATATGAATTTTTATATTTGTAATAAAAAAGTACTACTTCCAATATTTAAAGTTAAAGAAGATATTGTCGCCATTAAAATATTCAAAAACTTTTTTAGAAAAAAGAAAGTTCAAACAATTGATTGCAGTAAATTGATATGGGGATTTGGTGCTATTCACTGCATGACCCAACAAGAGCCTAAAATTTAGTTAAGCTGCTTTTAATGTACCTAATAGTAGTCTAAAAGGTATAAGCATAACTAAGGCAACAAAAATTTTAACTGCTAAATCTCCTAATGAAAGAGTGGCCCAAGGTATTCCTGTTCCATAAAATGATATCGAGAAGAACAGAAAAGTATCTACTGTTGAGCCAATTAAAGACGATGTTAAAGGAGCTATGTACCATTTTCTTTTTCTCAACTGATCAAAAATTTGGACGTCTAAAAGTTGGGCGATTATAAATGCCGTCCCTGATCCTATTGCAATTCTTATTGAAATGAGATCATTAAAATTTGTTGAGAATATTAATGTAAACAAAATTCCTATTGTAAAACCAATATATACAATCTTTTTAGCCACAATTTTTCCAAAAGATCTATTGGCCAAGTCTGTGATTAAAAAAGCAATGGGATAACTAAAAGCACCATAAGTTAATAGCTCTTCTAAACCATAATATTTAATTGGGAACTGAACTAAGTAGTTTGAGGCTAAAACTACAACTCCCATAATCAATGAGAGTAAAAAAAATAATTTATTCATTAGGCGTTTTTAGATTGGATTATTTTTTTTTGAAATGGTGATTTAATTAGAAGGTTTTTTTTTAATTTTTTCAATCTTGGTGATAAATTTTTATTTTTTACAGTCTTTAAAAATTCGTCAAAGCTACCTTTCTTGTCAACTGATCTTACTCCAGCATTGCTGACTGTTAATTTTAAACTTCTTTTTAAAAGTTCACTGGTGAACTTAACCTTTTTTAAATTTGGTAAAAATCTTCTTTTTGTCTTATTGTTAGCGTGACTAACATTATGACCTTTCATTGGAATTTTTCCAGTAAGTTCACATTTTTTCGACATAATAGACCGAATATATAAGATTAGAAAATGCTTGCGTCAAGTTTATAAAATTTGAATCTTATTTTTTTCCTATAATTTCTGAAAAATTCTTAACACCGTCTTTTATCAGCAATTCTTTAAGCTCTTTTTTAATTAAATTAACAATATTAGGTCCTCTATAAACCATTCCCGTGTAAAGTTGAACATAATTGGCACCCGCTAAAAATTTTTCATAAGCGCTTTTTCCTGAATCGACCCCACCAACACCTATAATTTTAATTCTTCCATTAAAAATTTTGTAAAATTTATTAATTAAATTATTAGATTTTTCTTCAATTGGTTTTCCAGATAGACCCCCTTTTTGATGCTTTTGTATATTATTTAAACTATCCCTAGTCGAGTCTGAAGTATTTGAAATAATAATAACCTCAATGTTATTATTTAATAATACATCTGAAATGTTATTAATTTCTTCATCTTCTATATCAGGAGAAACTTTTACCGCTAATGGAACTGTTGAATTTAATTCTTTTTTTTCATTCTTTATTTCTTTTAACAATTCATTTAATTTTGATTGATCTTGAAAATTTCGTAGATCTTCAGTATTTGGGGAAGAAATATTTATAGTAATATAATCAGCAATATTATGGAAGATTTTAAGACACTTTAAATAGTCATCAAGTCTATTTTCAGAATCTTTATTTGGTCCAATATTTACCCCTAGTAAACCAATTTGTTTATTAGATTTAATTCTATGGACTATATTTTCTGCACCAGAGTTATTAAAGCCAAGTCTATTTATTAATGCCTCATCCTCTTCTAGTCTAAATACTCTTGGCTTGGGATTTCCGTATTGCTTTAAAGGAGTTATGGTGCCCACCTCCACAAATCCGAACCCCAATTTAAATAATGAATTATATACTTCAGCATTTTTGTCAAAACCTGCTGCCATACCTATAGGATTTTCTAATTTTTTATTAAATAATTTTGTTTCAAATAAGGGATTATTTTTTTCACGATCTAAAATATTTGGAATAAAATTAAATTTTAATGATTTTATAGCCAAATTATGGGCTGTCTCTGGATCTAATTTAAAAATCAAAGATCTTAAATTTGAAAACATCATTTTACTCTTTTTTGTATAAGATCTTTT
>CACGAB010000032.1 GCA_902570915.1 uncultured Pelagibacteraceae bacterium
CCTAAATAAACTTCTTTGAAATTCTTTATTTTTTTTTGTAATGGAAAAGATAACACATCTGTATGTTTATCTTTTTTCCTAAATTTTTTATTTAATCTTTTAATATTTCTATTGTTAGAAAGTAATAATGTTAAATAAACTTTTTTATTTATAAATTTAAATTTTTTTGGAAAATGTCTACATAGTTGGTTAAAAAAAAATTCCTTTTTCTTAATTTTTTTTGACCAAGATTTTTCCTCAGTGAGGACATTAACTTTGATCATTGTCGCTAGAATATGCTTTTACAATTTTTGATACTAAAGGATGTCTTACAACATCTGAATGATCAAAATCTATAACTTTAATTTCATCTAAATGGGATAATAATTTCTTAGCTCTGTCCAAACCTGACATATGTTTATTTGGAAGGTCTATCTGTGAGGGATCACCATTAACTACTATTTTTGAATTTTCGCCAATTCTTGTTAAGAACATTTTAATCTGAGTATCTGTTGCATTCTGAGCTTCATCTAGAATTGCAAAAGAATTTTTAAGAGTTCTACCTCTCATAAATGCCAAAGGAGCAATCTCAATATCTCCTATTTCAATCATCCTTTGGATTTTTTCAAAATGAAATAAGTCGTAAAGTGAATCGTACAAAGGTCTTAGATATGGATCCACTTTTTCTTTCATATCTCCTGGTAGGAAGCCTAATCTTTCACCCGCCTCAACAGCTGGTCTTGATAGAATTATTCTCTCAATCTTTTTTTCTAAAAGCATAGTAAGGCCAACAGCAACAGCAAGAAAAGTTTTTCCTGTTCCTGCTGGACCAGCAGAAATGACTATTTCACTTTCCCTTAAAGCTCTAACATATCTTTTTTGTTTTTCAGATCTTGGAATAATAGATTTTTTAGGTGTTTTAATAATATCAGTGATATTTGAGTTTTTAACTTTTTCATTAATCATAAATTGATCTACAGATGATAAGATATCTTTGTTTTCAATATTTCCATTATTTAAAAATTGGTTTACTAAAAATTGAATAGCATTTTTAATAATTTCATTTTTTTCATCAGTAGACTTAATAAGTATTGAATTTCCTCTAGAATACAAGCTTGCTCCAGTAATTTTCTCTAATTCTTTTAAATTTTTATTAAATTCACCTACGATGCCCATTAGAAGGTTGTTATCACTGAATATCACACTTAATGAGTTATTGTCTGAATAAACAAATTTTAAAAGCGCTTGAGTGTCTTGTTTAATTGAATTATTCAAATTTATGCAACTCTCAATTTTGAAATTTCTAAAGTTTCACCAAAAAGTGTATTTTGATTACTACTGTTAATTTTAACTTTTACAAGCTTTCCTACATCCTCATCTTTACCATCAAATATTACTGAAGTCATATAACCAGTTCTGCCAAAAAACTTTGTACTTTCAGACACTCTATTTTCTACTAACACCTCTACTACGTTACCCTCCAAAGATCTATTCATTTTTTTTTGAAAATTGAATAATTCTTTTTGGACGATTTTTAGTCTTTCATTACTTAACTTTCGATCAATTAATGGTAGATGAGAGGCTTTTGTGCCTGGTCTTGGGCTAAATACAAAAGAAAAAGAATTTATAAATTCTATGTTTTTTATAAGATCAAGTGTAGAATTAAAATCACTCTCTTCCTCACCAGGGTAACCAATTATAAAATCACTAGAAAATTTAGCAGAGGAATTTTTTTTAATTATTTTTTCATAAATTTGAAGATAATGTTCAATATTGTGTTTTCGATTCATCGACTTTAAAACTTTATTTGAACCGCTTTGAACTGGTAAATGAACAAGGGGCATTAATTTTTTTGAGGTCCCATACAAGTCAATTAAATCGTCACTCATGTCAATTGGATGTGAAGTTGTATATCTTATTCTTAAAATCTCAGGAATTTTTTCTATTTCTAAAATCAAATTAGACAACTTGTAATTTTTATTATTGTAAGCGTTAACATTCTGTCCTAATAAAGTAATCTCTCTAACTCCATTTCCTGCAAGGATTTTGGCCTCCTTAACTATTTCATTAAATGGTCTGGAATATTCAGGACCTCTTGTATAAGGAACAACACAAAAGTGACAAAACTTATCACAGCCTTCTTGTATGGTTAAAAAAGAAGATATTTTTGTGGATGAGTTCTTTATTTTATCTAAATAATTGAACTTTGAAACAGCATCAAAATCAGTTTCATCCAACCTCCTCTGATTATCTAAGTACTCCTCAATCTTGTCATTAATCTTATGGTATGCTTGAGGACCAATAACAAGATCAATAAAAGGTTCTCTTTTTAACATCTCCTCGTTTTCCGCTTGAGCAACACATCCAGCAACTATGACAAAAGGTTTTTTTTTTAATTTAAATCTTTTTTTTACTCTACCTATCTCATGATAAACTTTTTCTTTTGCCTTATCTCTTATGTGACAAGTGTTTAGTAAAAAACAATTTGTATCGTCGAGATTTTCGGTTTTTGTAAATCCTATCTTTTTTACTGTATCAATTATTCTATTAGTGTCATACTCGTTCATTTGGCAACCAAATGTTTTGGCGAATATTTTTTTATTCATTTTTTTTATCTACTTTGACACCATAAAGTTCCAACTTGTGGTCAACTAATTTATATCCATATTTATTTGCAATTTTTTTTTGGAGTTCTTCTATCTCTTCATCAACAAATTCTATAATATCACCAGTTTTAATATCAATTAAATGATTATGATCATCATTTATTTCATATCTTGCCTTACCACCCTTAAAATCGTGTTTTGTCAGAATCCCAGCTTCTTCGAAAAGTTTTACAGTTCTATATACTGTTGCGATGCTAATTTTAGGATCAATTTTTGAAACTCTATTATACAGCTCATCAACATCAGGATGATCAGATTCACCATAGGCTTTTTTCGACTCAGAAATAACCTTAGCGATAATTCGTCTTTGATCAGTAAGTTTTACTCCCTGAGATAGACATTTTTGTTCAATTGTTTCTGACATACATATTTTTAACCCGAATAGATAGGATTAATCAAATTTTTTTCAACTTTAAATTTCTTACATAAATCTGGGATAAATTCATATTTTTTGAGTTTTTCTCCATTGAAATCTCTGAAACTAAAAC
>CACGAB010000033.1 GCA_902570915.1 uncultured Pelagibacteraceae bacterium
CTAGACAATATAAGTTTCACTATAAATGAAGGACAAATTTTTGGAATGCTGGGGCCTAATGGGGTTGGTAAATCAACTATCTTCAATCTTATAACAGGGCTAATAACACCAAAATTTGGCAAGATACTCATCAATGGATATGATGCCACAAATTTTCCAATTTACTTGAGGACAAAGAAATTTAAAGTTGGGTATGTTCCACAATATGGTGGTTATTTTAATGATTTATCATTGATTGATAACTTAAAAGCGATAAGTGAAATTGTAATAGAGGATAAAAATTTAAGATCTGAGAGAATAAACTATGTTATTTCAAAGTTTGAGTTAGATAATTTAAAGACAATAAAAGCTAAACATCTTTCAGGCGGTCAAAAAAGAAAATTAGTTCTAGCATTGGCTTTATTGAGTGAGCCAAAAGTTTTACTTTTAGATGAACCATTTGCTGCCTTAGACGTTCTTACTATCAAAATGCTTCAGGAGATAATTGTAAATTTACAACAAGAAAATCGTATTTCGATTTGCATATGCGACCACCAAGCAAGAGATCTTCTAGCGTGTGTAGATGTAGCGATGATTTTAAGTAACTGTAAAATTATAGCGCAAGATACCCCATCAAACTTAGTAAAAAATATAAATGCTCAAAATGCATACTTTGGTGATAGTTTCAAAATAAACTAGTCAAAATGACTAATCAAATAACAATAAAAAAAAAAATCAATAATTTTAATAAAAAAATTTTTGTAAGTGGTGACAAAAGTATAAGCATAAGATGGGTTTTATTTGCCTCAATAGCATCGGGTATTTCTAAAGCAAAGAATTTATTGATATCAGAGGATGTTTTAGCAGCAATTGAAATTATCAAAAAATTGGGAATAAAAGTTATTAAAAGAAAAAATTTTTTTATTATTTTTGGAAAAGGTGTGGACGGTTATAATTATAAAAAAAACATTGTTTTAAACGCAAAAAACTCGGCAACTTTAGGAAGATTGATTCTAGGATTATTAATCAACTCAACTGAAACTATTAAATTAATCGGAGATAAAAGTTTATCAAAAAGAGATTTTAAAAGAGTTGCGGTACCCTTATCTAAATTTGGAGCTAAGTTTAAATTAAGAAATAACTATTGTTTGCCACTTACAATTAAAGGATCAAAAGACCTTAATCCAATTAGGTATAATGAAACAAGGGGTTCCGCTCAATGTAAAAGTTCAGTAATGCTTGGGGCAATAAGAGCTAATGGAACTACTTACATTAAAGCAAAAAAAAGTCGCAACCATACAGAAAAAATAATGGAAAATTTAAATTTGCCAATTCAAGTTATTAAAAAAAAGAATTACGATAAAATAAAAATAAAAAAAATAAAAAAAATAAAAAATTTAAATTACAATATTCCCTCTGATATTAGCTCAAGTGCTTTTTTTATTGTCCTAACAGCTTTATCTGAAAAATCTGAGCTTACAATTAGAAACGTAAATATTAATCCCTCAAGAATTGGCATTATTACTATTCTTAAAAAAATGGGAGTTAAAATATTTTTTCAAAATAAAAAAATTTATAAAGGAGAAAAAATTGCAGATATCAAAATTAAAAGTTCCAAACTAATTAGACCAATAAATTGCCCTTCTAATTTAAATGCAAGTGCTATTGATGAGTTTTTGGTTATTTTTTTAGTAGCTGCTAAAGCTAATGGAGTTTCTTATTTTAAAGGGTTGGCTGAATTAAACAAAAAAGAAAGCCCAAGACTTAAATGGGGTTCAGTAATTTTAAATAAAATGGGTATTAAAAATATTACAACAAATAATTCTATTAAAATTTTTGGTAATCCAAATTTAGAAATTAGAAAAAAAATTGTTATTAAAAATTATTTAAAAGACCACAGAGTATTTATGACGAGTGTGATAGCTGCACTTTCCTTTGGAGGCTCATGGAATATTGATGATAGTCAATCTATAAAAACCTCCTTTCCAGATTTTTTAAAGATTATAAATAGGTTAAAAGATGACGATAAAGAAAAAAAAAATAATTAAAATTGCCATAGACTCACCTGCAGCAGCTGGTGCTGGGACACAAGCAAAGCTTATTTCTAAGCATTATAATTTATTACATCTTGATACAGGTCGATGTTACAGATATGTAGCAAATATTAAGATCTCAACACCATCTAAATATAATTATAAATATTTAAAGAAAAAAATTCGTAAATTGAAAATTGTTGATTTGAAAGATAAGAAACTATTATCCGACAAAGTTGCAACAGTTGCGTCTATGATTGCTAAAGATAAAAAAATCAGAAAATTGGTTCACTCTTTTCAGAAAAATTGTGCTAACAATCCCCCATCAAAATTCAATGGA
>CACGAB010000034.1 GCA_902570915.1 uncultured Pelagibacteraceae bacterium
AAGACTTAAATGAGAATTCTGAAAATCTAGAGGAGATAGAATTAAAGATTATTAAAATTCTAGACCAAAAAATTAGACCTGCTGTTGCGAGAGATGGAGGGGATATTAAATTTAAGGAATTTAAAGATGGTATAGTTAAAGTTCAATTACAAGGAAGTTGCTCAGGATGCCCGAGTTCTACAATGACATTAAAACAAGGTGTTCAAAACCTTCTATGTCACTATATACCTGAGGTAAAACAAGTTGAGGCAATATAAGTTATGTATAAAAGAAATTTTACTAAAAAAGTAAAATCAATGAATTTTTTTAACAGAAGAAGTAATATTGGTTCATTACCTAGAATTTTTATATCATCCATATTGTTAATCACTCTTTTTTATGCAATGCCAATAGTAGTGAACTTTGCCAATAATAAGAATATGGCCTTTCAAAATAAATCAAAAGCGATTTTAGCTTATACCCTTAAGAATGGTGCCAGTGGAAATGAGAGAGATGATAACATTTTAAATGAGCAAGATTTATTGGTTGATATTTTCAGCTTAAATGATTTAGAAAACGATACTGTAAGGTTGAACGCATCAACTATTAAACAATTATTTGAAGACACAAAATATACTTTAAAGGATGTAAGAGAAACAAAATTGGTAAAACCAGTTGCTTTAACTTTGTTACCAAATGAAATAAAAATGATTGAAAACACTTCTAAGAGAAAAGAATTTTTTATTCAGATTGTCCTTCCGTTAATCTTGAAAGAAAATAGTAATATAAAGATTGATAGAAAAAGGCTTTTTAGTATTATAAATAAGAGCAACAATACTGACTTAGAAAAGAAGTGGCTTGAAAAAAAATATAAACAATACGGAGTATCTTCAAGAGATTTGTCGACTCTTAAAATTAGAATGGATGAAATTCCTGTTTCACTAGCATTAGCACAAGCTGCTAAAGAGACTGGTTGGGGAACATCAAGATTTGCTCAAGAAGGTAATGCATTATTTGGACAGTGGACTTGGTCAGGTGAGGGGTTAAAACCAAAAGACGCTGATAAAAGTGAGGGACATAAAGTAATGAAGTTCAATGTTCTTCAAGCATCTGTTAGAGCATATCAAAGAAATCTTAACACTCATTCAACTTATAAAGATTTTAGACAAGAGAGAGCTAAATTAAGAGATGAAGGAGTACCTTTGGATAGCATTATACTTTCAAAATTTTTAAACAAATATGCAGAAACGGGTGATCAATATGTTGAAATTTTACAAAAAATTATTAAACAAAATAATCTCCAGGATTTTGACGACGCAAAATTGCTCCCTTCAAGTATAGAATTAGAAAGTTTAATCTAATTCTCGCTTACGATAAATTGAGTTCCAAACCAACGCCATTTTCCTTCATCCATTAGTGAACAATTGATTCTCCCTCTTCTTGGTAAAAATGGATCTTCAAAGTTAATCATAAGTTTATTTTTATCAAATTTTAAATTTGATTTTTTCCATTTACCACCATCATTGGAATAACAATTAATGTTCTTTATATTTTTTTGTTCATTAAAAAATTCAACTGTCATTCGTGGGGGATTGTTCTTTTTATTTATCTTTTTTTCCTCTGGCTTTAGAGATTTATACTCAAGTGGTAAATAATTAATTATAGACTTAAACCTTTTTAGTTCACCATATTTTTCATTTATCGGAAATCTTGGTAATTCAAATTTATCTTTATTCACATCAATAATTCCGGAATGTTGCCCAAAAGCTATTTGAAAATTTTTAGATATGTATTGTTTTATAAAAAGAGAATATTCACCAAATGGATATGAAAAAATTTCAGGAACATATCCTAATTTATTTTTAAAAATTTTTGATGCAAGCTCTATATCATTAATAAATTCTTCCTCGCTTTTATCAATTAGGTAGTCATGTGAATGAGAATGGTGGCCAATATAACCAAATTCAGATTTGTCAATCTCAATTATTTCATCCCAAGTCATATAACCATTTTTACCAACCGGTTCTGTAGATACGAATAAAATAAATGGAATTTTATTTTCCTTTAAATATGGCCAAGCATTATTGTAGAAAGATTTGAAACCATCATCTATGGTTATCAAAATTTTCTTTTTATTTTTTGGTTTTTTAAATTCTCTTACAAAAGATTTTGGATTATAAAATTCATAATCAAGTTCCTTAATTATTTTTATATG
>CACGAB010000035.1 GCA_902570915.1 uncultured Pelagibacteraceae bacterium
AAAATATTTTTTTCAAATTTAAAGTACCTCAGGGCAGAGGAGATATATCTAAAATTAAGTTTCTTAAAAAAAATATAAATCTTGTTGATGAAAGCTACAATTCAAATCCCTTATCTCTAAAATCTGCTGTCTTAAACTATGACAAAATTAAAACAAAAAAAAACAAAAAGTATCTTTTGCTTGGTGATATGTTGGAACTTGGCGATCATTCAAAAAAACTCCATGAATCACTTGCAGCTATAATAAACAGAACTAAGATTAATAAAGTTTTTATAAAAGGCCACTATATGAAATATATGTTTGAAAAACTTGTAGACTCTAAAAAAGGTCGAGTTTTATATAATAAATCTCAAATTATTGATTTGATTAGAAACGACTTAAATAATAATGATAGTCTTATGGTAAAGGCCTCAAATGCGACAGGTTTTAACAAGATAATAAAAGAGATTAAAGGGCTCAATTAATGCTTTACCAATTTTTATTAAACTTTATTGATACATTCAGTTTCTTAAATGTTTTTAAATATCTCACATTTAGAACTGGTTTATCTGTTTTTACATCCTTAGTTATTGTTTTAATTATTGGAGGTCCATTCATTAAATTTTTCTCTAATCAAAAAATTTTAAACCCTATAAGAGATGATGGTCCAGAAGATCATATTGTTAAAAAAATTGGAACACCAACAATGGGTGGAGTAATCATCTTACTAGGTTTATTAATTTCAGTATTTCTTTGGGCCGATCTATCAAATTTAAATATTTTGTTTTGTATATATATTGCTGTTTCATTTGGATTACTTGGAGCTTTTGATGACTTTAAAAAAATCAAACATAGTAACTCGTCTGGAATTTCCTCTAAATTAAAATTAATTTTACAAATTTTATTAGCTATCATTGGAGTAACTCTATTTGTTTATTATGTTGATTACCAAGATATAACCAATTTATATTTTCCATTTTTCAAAAACCTTATAGTAAATCTTGGATGGTTTTTTATTCCTTTTTCAGTTTTTGTTATAATTGGATCCTCAAATGCTGTTAATTTGACAGATGGACTTGATGGATTGGCGACAGTGCCAGTGATATTAGTGGCTGCATGTTTCGCTTTTATAAGTTATGTGACTGGAAATATAGTATTCTCTGATTACTTACAAATACCCTACATAGAGGGGACAGGTGAAATTTCAATTTTTTGTGGAGCAATCATTGGTTCATGTCTTGGTTTTTTGTGGTTTAATGCTCCACCAGCAAAAATTTTTATGGGGGATACAGGATCATTATCTCTCGGTGGATCTTTAGGCGCTATAGGAATAATTACAAAGCATGAGATTGTATTAGCTATAACTGGAGGCCTTTTTGTTTTAGAAGCTATATCAGTGATGGTTCAGGTAATATCTTTCAAACTTACTGGTAAAAGAATTTTTAAGATGGCGCCAATTCATCATCATTTTGAGAAAAAAGGATGGCCAGAGTCAACAGTAGTTATTAGATTTTGGATTATTTCAATCATTCTAGCAATGATTGGACTGGCAACACTCAAATTAAGATAAGGGAGAGCAATTTGAGTATTTTTTTAAATAAAAAAATATTAATTTATGGTTCAGGCAAGAGTGGACTATCTACCTTGCTTTTTTTAAAAAATAAAAGTGAAGTTTTTTTATACGATGATTTAAAGAAAAATTTAAAAAATTCAATTAGTTATGAAACTATTTTAAAAAAAAAATTTGATTTTATCATAATTAGCCCAGGTATAGATATAAATAAATGTAAATTATCTAAATTCTTAAAAAAAAATTCAAAAAAAATTTATACTGATTTAGATGTTTTTTATTCTTTTTATAAAAATAATTGTATTACTGTTACAGGCACAAATGGAAAATCTACAACCTGTCAACTCTTATATGAAATATTGTTAAACCACAAATATGATGTTAGATTAGTTGGAAATATAGGTAAGCCAATCTTATCAGCGAAAAAAATAAAATCTAAAACAATTTTTGTTATAGAAGCCTCATCCTATCAACTTGAATACAGTCAAATTTTTCAATCAAAATATGCTGTACTATTAAATATATCACCAGATCATTTAGAAAGACATAAAACAGTGAACAATTATGTAAGAGCCAAATTTAAAATTCTAAATAGTAATTTTAAAAATTCTT
>CACGAB010000036.1 GCA_902570915.1 uncultured Pelagibacteraceae bacterium
ATCATTTGTAATATCTATTAAATGCAAAAGAGATTTACATCTCTCGATATGTTTTAAAAATTTCGTACCAAGGCCAACTCCTTGATGTGCTCCTTCTATTAAACCAGGTATGTCTGCTAGGATAACTTCTTTATCATCATAACTTGCAACACCAAGATTTGGATTTAAAGTAGTAAATTGATAATTAGCAATCTTTGGATTTGCATTTGTTATAGCTGCCAACAAACTTGATTTTCCTGCATTTGGTAATCCGATAATGCCTATGTCAGCAATAGTTTTTAATTGAAGCCAAATTGTAAACTCCTCACCGACCATACCTTTAGTATATTTTCGTGGCGCTCTATTTGTTGAACTTTTAAATCTTGTGTTACCCAAACCTCCTTTTCCTCCAGAGGCAACAATGAATTTCTCTCCAATTTTGGTAAAATCATACAAAAGTGTTTTATTATCCTCTTCGAAGACTTGTGTTCCCAGAGGAACTTTGAGAATTAAATCTTCCCCACCTTTTCCAGTACGATTTTGACCTGAACCATTTTCACCTCTTTCAGCTTTGTGATGTTGCTGATATCTAAAGTCAATCAATGTATTTAAATTTTGTTCAGCTTTTAAAATAACAGAACCTCCTTTTCCACCGTCACCGCCATCTGGTCCACCAAATTCAATAAATTTTTCTCTTCTGAAACTGGGAGAACCATCTCCACCGTTTCCTGCTTTAATATAAATTTTTACTTGATCTATGAATTTCATAATACAACGCTATTTTAAGTTGTACTATTAATTGGGTTTTACAGAAACAAAAGTTCTATCTGATTTAGTTTTTTTAAAAACAACTTTGCCCTTAACAACAGAAAAAATTGAATGGTCCTTACCCATACCAACGTTTTCACCGGGGAAAATTTTTGTCCCTCTTTGTCTTACGATTATGTTCCCTGGCACCACGGTTTCCCCACCATACTTTTTCACACCAAGTCTTCTACCAGCACTGTCACGTCCATTTCTTGATGATCCACCTGCTTTTTTTGTTGCCATACCTCTACCTTACTTTTTATTTTCTGTTGTATCTTTTGCTACTGTTTTTTTTACTTTAGAAACCTCTTTAGCTTCAGATAAAACTTTACCATCTTTTGAAAAAATCTTATTTATTCTAATCATAGAATATTGTTGTCTATGGCCATTTTTTCTTCTTGAATTTTGTCTTCGTCTTTTTTTAAAAATTAAAATAGTTCTATTTTTGCTATTTTTTATCAGGTTTGCTTCAACTTTCGCACCTTGTATCATAGGAGATCCGATTTCGATCTCTTTTTCATTCCCGTAAGCTAAAATTTCTTTAAATTCTATTTTAGTATCCGGTTGTGAATTTGGTAGTTTCTCAATTTTTAGGATTTCACCTGATACTACTTTATATTGTTTTCCACCAGTTTGTATTACTGCATAAGACATAAGGATCTCAATTTTTAATAATCGCAATATAATCTGAGCGAAACTTTAGTCAAGCTCAATAAATCAAAAATTATCCTTTAAATCTCTCAGTTTTGAAAAAGTCTTAATATCCTCAGCTTTTAAAAATATATTACACTCTAATTCATCATCTAAAACAGAAGGAATAGTTGGCAAATTAAATTTATGATTATTCTTAATTTTTAAAACTTTTTCTTTTAGTTTTAAATTGTCTGGATCATTGAATAAACAAAATTCAGAATTTTTTAGTGTATATTCATGACCACAATAGATCAGAGTATCCTTAGGCAATTTTTTAAATATTTTTAAAGAGTTAAACATCTGCTCATAAGTTCCCTCAAAGATTCTACCACAACCTAGAGAAAACAAAGTATCACCTGTAAAAATTATTTTTTCTTTAAAAAAATGTAAAGCAATATGACCTGATGTATGACCTGGTGTGTGGTAGACTTTTGCTTCAAAGTTATCTTTTTGCCAGATTTGATTATTTTCTACAAGAATATTTATTCCTGGAATTCGATCCTTATCATCTTTAAATCCAATAACATCACAATTATATTTTTTTTTCAGTTCAAGATTACCACCGATATGATCGTGATGGTGATGGGTATTTAAAATATATTTAAGATCAATCTTATTGTTATCTATAAAATCAATTATTGGTTC
>CACGAB010000037.1 GCA_902570915.1 uncultured Pelagibacteraceae bacterium
TGACAAAAATAACTTGATAAAAACAGTTCTGGCATACAAATTATCTTAGCTTTTTTTGATGCTGCTTTCTTTATGTTCTTTATAGCTGAAATTAAATTTTTTTTAAAATTGTCTGAAACTTTACTTTGAATAATTCCAATCTTTACTTTTTTGATCATCAATCAGAATATTTTGGAAAAGTTTTTTCTATCTCTGTTTTTCCACTCACCTGTGTGATAAGCATCACTTGCAATCAACGGTAAAACAGATGTTGCTTCAGCAAAAACCATTTGTTCTTTAGTTGTGTCGACTTTACCCCATGAACTTGCTTCTTTAAGTGTTGAGCTGCTACAAGCACCATCTCTTGAATCTGCAACTGTAATTTGCACAGCATATTTATGCATATCTACATTTTTACCTAAAAGTTCAGCACATATAACAGTATCCTGAATAAAATTTTTTGGAACTCCACCGCCAACCATAAACAATCCAGAACCTTTAGATTTAATTTTTATTTCAGTTAATTCTCTAAATTCTTTAATAGAGTCTATTGTTATGTGATTATTGGGATTTCTTTCTTGATGCATTACTAGGCCAAAACCTGCACTGGAGTCTGTAAATGCCGGACAGAATATTGGAACATTATTATCATATGCTGTTTCTATTAAAGAACCCTTCTTCTTTGCATTTGATTTTAAATATTTTCCAATTTCTTTTATAAACTCTCTTGATGTATAGGCTTTAGGTTGTAACTTGTCAGCTATTTCACCTATTATTTTATCGCACATTTGAAGTTCTTCTTCATCAATGTAAGTATCATAAATCCTATCTATGTAGTTATTTCTTAATTCATTATCATTCTGGTACTGAGAACCCTGATAATGTTTAAATCCAAGCGCTTCAAAAAAATCCATATCAATTATTGATGCACCGGTTGCTACAATTGCATCGACCATATTATACTTAACCATATCTCGGTAAATATGCATACATCCAGCTGCAGAAGTAGATCCAGCTAAGGTTAGAAATATTGTGCAATCCTTATCTTTCAACATCTCATTATATATCCCAGATGCATTTGCTGTTTCTCTTGAAACAAAAGACATTTTTTTCATGGAAGAAATAATTTTTCTAGAGTCAAATGAGGTAATATCTATATGTTCAACTGGGCTTTTAAGAAAATCTTTTTTGCTATTATGGCCGAGATTTTTTTTTTCAGACATTAAGCAACTAATGTGGCTTTATTAGCGTCTTTCCCATATAGACTCATTATTGGATTATCTTCAACTTCATAAATTTCATTCGAGAAGAATCCATTAAATTCTGTCCTAAATGTAAGACCATATGCACCAAGCTGACCAAGCTCAATATAATCATTTTCTTTAATATTATTGGGTAAAACAAAAGGACCTTTCATGTAATCCATACTGTCACAAGTTGGACCATAAAAATCAAAAGCTGTTAACTTTTTAGAAATTATTTTATTAGAACTTTCTTTAATTAATTTTGATGGGAAAACTATATTTGGTGTCCCAGCATCAAAAAGAGTACCATAAGTACCATCGTTAATATAAAGTTTTTGTTTTTTTCTTAAGTTGACTCTAACAATTGTTGATCCACTTTCAGCAACTAATGCTCTTCCTGGTTCACATATGATTTCAGTTAAATTATTTAATTTTAAGTTATCTAAACTTAATTTTATTTCTTGAAAATAATTATCTAATGATTGTGGAACCAAATCTGGGTATATGGTTGGAAATCCTCCACCAACATTTATATAATCTGGTATAATTTTTGTTTTTTTGATTATATTACCTATTTCAGCAATTCCTTTTGTATAAGAAATTGGATGCATACACTGTGATCCAACATGGAAGCTTAAGCCAATTTTATTTGCATATTGTTTTGCAAGTCTTAATAATCCACTAGCCTCATTGTTCATGGCTCCAAATTTTTTAGATAAGTCTATTTCCGCGTGTTCATTTGATACTGCAACTCTTACAAAAATTTCAAGATCTTTAGCATTGTTAGTACTTTCAATTATCTTTATTAATTCATCTTTAGTATCTAGTGCGAATGTTTTTACACCATACTTAAAATATGCTTCTTGTATATCTTCACGACTTTTC